>JAZRUW010000019.1:0-47545 GCA_045652745.1 Clostridia bacterium | reverse complement strand
ATTCAGGGCGGCCACAACGGCGCAAGCCATTCGGTGTATTCTCTCGGTAACTATATGTTACAGGCACAGGGTGAAACCTGGGTTACTATGCGTCCGAGATATGACTATGATTGGCCGGGCGAGCGCTACATGTATTATCAGGCACGTCCGGAAGGGTGGAATGTCCTTGTGTTTGAGCCGGATGCAACCTGCGGTCAAACCCTGGATGGAAAGGCGACCTCTGAAAAGTTGGAAACAAATGCCAATGGTACATACGGCATCATGAATCTGTCGGGCGCCTATTCAGACAAAGTAGAAAACTATAAGCGCGGTGTACGCATTGACAATCTGAGTGGCGCGGCGCTTATACAGGACGAAGTGAAGGGAAAGCATGCGTTTAAGAGCGGTTATTGGTTTGCACATACCGATGCGCAAATTGAAATTGCCGAGGATGGTCAAAGCGCGGTGCTGACACAAAACGGTAAAAAGATGCTGGTGCGTATCGCGCAAGGATTTGCAGGTGCAAAACTTACGCAGATGAAGGCAGAAGCCCTGCCGACGAGTCCGACGCCGCCGCTTGACGTAAACAGAGCATACGGTCATAAACTGGCTATTGATATTTCCGGGCAGAAAGATTTTACATTGGCGGTAGAGTTTATTCCGTTTGCGGATGGCGAAACTGCGCCGGAAAGTCCGTTTGCGACAGAGGTGATTTCTGCATGGAAGTTAGATAGCGAGGCGCAGGTACGTCCGGAACTTTGGAACACGGTTTCTCTGTTTGTGGACAGCCCGAAAGCGTATGCAAAAAATGTACTTACGCAAGTGGATATAAATAATGCAGAAATTGTCCCAATGATACAAAACGGCAGAACACTTGTGCCGGTGCGCTTTATCGCAGAAAAGTTTGGTGCAAAGGTTGGTTGGGAAGAAGCAACGCAGACGGTTACGGTGGAAAAGGGTGCAAAGAAGATTTCGCTTGTAATTGGTTCTGATAAAATGCAGGTTGGCAGTGAAACGGTCATTTTAGACGTTCCTGCACAGACCGTCGGCGGCAGAACGGTGATACCGCTTCGCGCGATGGTTGAGGCGATGGACAAAGCCGTATTCTGGGATGACAGAGGGTTGATTGTCATCAGCGATATGCAAATTACCTATAAACCGGAAACGGTAAATTATATGGTAGACATGTTGAAATAATACAATAAAAAAAGGATGCCTAAGCATCCTTTTTTGTTGCAAATTTGTGTAAAATTGCAGTGGAGAAAATACAAATGACAATCCAGGAAATGTACATGGAATTGTAGCCGAGATGTTCAATGGAAAAGCCGTAAGCGAGCGATGCAACGCTTGCGCCGCCGTAGGTGATAAAGTCCATCAAGCCGCTGACACTGCCCTGTTTACCAACGGCGGAAAATGCAATTGGAAAGATGGAGAGCATGGACGTGTTAATCAGCGAAATTACCGCATAAATCAGGCCGAGTGCTATCGCGGCAACGAGCGGATGATTTGCGACACACATCACGAAAGAAAGCGCCGCACAGAGAATAAATGAAAGCACGGACACGCGGTGCTCGTTTTCTTTGCAAATGCGATAGAATGGCATATATACCAGTCTGCCTAAAAGGCCTACGCTTGGGATAAAGAGCACGAACAGACTTGCTTTGCTTAGATCAATTTCAAACTTTGCCACAAAGTATACCGTCATCCATAAACTGATATTGTCTTTGATAGCGCCGTGGAAAAAAGCGGGCAGAGTTACGGTGCTGATGCGCTTGTCTTTAAAGAGCGCGAAAAAGGACACTTGCTTTTTTTCTGTATTTGTTTCGCAGACTATTTGCTTGTTGGAAACAACGATGCATACGGCCAGCAAAAGCGTGATTGCGCCCGGAATTAAAAAGGCAAAAGCAACGCCGAAACTGTTGATGAGGGCGGTATTTAAAATAATACCTAAAATATTACCGGTTGCTACACTCGTTACCATGACAGATGCCTTTTTCTTTGCGATTTCAGTGTCGTACATCAAAGACAGTGTCTTGATTACACTGCTCCAGAGCATGGATTGCGCATACGCATTGATGCCCCAAAGCACGAGCATTACACCAAACGGCGGTAAAAAACCGATACATAAGTTGCCGATTGCGGAAAGCGCAAGACCTGCACCAATCATAATAAACGGGGAGATGCGGTCGCTCAGACCGCCGTTAATCAGTCTGCCAAAGGCATAAATGCCGGTAAACACACTGCCGAGCAGCCCGATTTGTGCTTCGTTGATAAAATCAGTGGCTTTAAATATGGGTGCCGCTTGTGTCAGATTTAGTCTTGAAATATAGATAGATACATACGCAAGGTAGGTTATAATTAAAATAGTTAGTTTCCTTTTGCCGGATAAGTTCATTTTTTACTCCATGAAGTATGTATAAATTTCTTCCGATATATCATCAATGGTACGCACTTTGCCGTCCTTGACACAGCGGATGATGTGCCAGTTATAGTTTTCGGCAACCCAAAGTGCGTTGTCGTAACTTTTTTGAATGTAGGCACGGTCGCTTTCGTGAATATCCTGCACCATTTCGCCGGTAGATTTGTTGGCGCGCGTTTTGGTCAGTTCTGCCGCATATTCGGGCGGCATATCCAAAAAGACCACCTTGGTCGGCTCAGGCAACTTGTAAATACCATACTCGAAGTCTGCCAACCAATCGATAAAAGCCTTTTTTTCTGCGACACTATCGAGTTTGGAGGCCTGATGAATCATATTGGAAGTCACATAGCGGTCGGCCACAATCACGCGGTTTTCCAAAAAATCTTTTTCCCAACGTGTTTTATAGGACACATAACGGTCGATGGCAAAAAAGGTCGAAGCTGCTTTGGCATTTACGTCCTCTGCATGCGTGCCGAAGGTGCCGTTTAAATACATTTTTACAATATCCGAAGATTTGTTTTCATAGTCGGGGAAGGTGAGTTTTAATGGGTCCTTGCCCTCGGCAATCAGGCGCTCTACGAGTTTTGCCGTCTGTGTGGCTTTGCCCGCGCCGTCTACACCTTCAATTACAAATAATGTGCCCATATCAGTTCTCCTTATATTTTCTGCCATGCAAAAGCACTGTCCATGCAAATTTGGGAAGCGCCATCATGCGCCAGATGCGTTTCGGTTCTTTCTTTAAGCGGTACGCCCACTCGAGACCGAGTCGCTGCCAGCTTTCCGGGGCGCGCTCCACGCGGCCTGCAAGCACATCCAAGCTGCCGCCGCAGCCCATCATGAGTTTTGCATGGAGTTTCGGCGCATTGTCAAAAATCCAGTTTTCCTGCTTCGGAGCGCCGAGGCATACCAAAATGACATCCGGATTTGCAGCATTCATTTGCGACAGGATGTCTTCGGTGTCCGCGTCGGTGAAATAGCCGTTGCGGATGCCGCAGATGTTTAAGTTGGGATAGCGGCGTACCAGTTCGTCGGCCGCTTCCTTTCCGACACCTTCTTTGGAACCAAATAAGAATACGCGCGCGCCTAGTTTTGCGCATTCGCCCATAAAGGCACACATCAAATCAAAACCGGCTACACGCTCGGACAGAGGCTTGCCTAAAATTTTTGAGGCATAGACCACGCCGATGCCGTCTGCAGTATTCAGACTTGCGCTGTTTAAGCGGGTTTTGAATGCTTCATCTTTATAAGCGGCATATATAATTTCAGAATTCGGTGTGAACACAAGGTCGGTTTCAGGGGTATCCAGAAAACCGGTCAGGCGCTCGAGCGCTTGCACATGTGTAAGGCAGTCGATGTGCACACCTAATATATTGATGGTTTTTTGCATAAGATACACCTCCGATATCTTCTTTTATTATACCGATATCGGCATATAAAGTCAAGGACAAGCATAGAATGGCAGAAAGATTTTGTGAATAAAAAATGGTAAGTCTTGACTAACTTTTTTGTCAAAAACTATTGACAAAGATAGCCAAAATATGTATAATAAACGACAGTAAGGGGTGACTAACCATGACGTTAGCAGAATTAAAAATAGGTGAAAAAGGCGTAATTTGCGCTGTGGACGGTGAGAGTGCCATCCGCAGAAGGCTTCTGGATATGGGACTTACGCCGAAGACAGAGGTGTATGTTCGTAAACTGGCGCCGCTCGGCGACCCGATGCAGATTTTTCTGCGCGGCTATGAACTGACGCTTCGCAGGGCGGAAGCGGCCAATATCAGTGTGGAGGTGCGATAAGGATGGGAACGGTTTTTGCACTCATCGGCAATCAGAATGCCGGCAAAACAACTTTGTTTAATCAACTGACTGGCTCCAATCAGCACGTCGGCAATTTTCCGGGTGTAACGGTGGAGAAAAAAGAAGGACAAATCCGGAAATATAAAGATGCATCGGTGGTGGATCTTCCGGGGATTTATTCTTTGTCTCCATATACATCAGAGGAGGTTTTAACACGCGACTTTGCGCTTTTGGAGAAGCCGGACGGCATTATCAATATTGTGGATGCAACGAATATCGAGCGTAATTTGTATCTGACATTGCAATTGACAGAACTTGAAATTCCGATGATTGTAGCGCTCAATATGATGGATGAAGTAACTGCAAACGGTACATATATAAACATTCGCAAACTTTCTGAGCAACTCGGTGTGCCGGTTGTGCCGATTTCGGCGGCGAAAAATGACGGCATTGATGAGTTGACACGTCTTGCGATGCAAGTGGTGCGTGAGAAGAGAAAGCCGCAAAAAATTGATTTTTGCGAAATCGGTGATTTGCACAAGGCAATTCACGCAGTAGAGCATATAGTGGAAGATCACGCGATAGAAAAGGGGATTCCTACGCGATTCGCGGCAACAAAACTCGTCGAGGGCGATGCGCCGATGCAGACGCAGTTGGCGCTCCATGAAAATGAAATAGAGTTAATCGAAATATTAGCCAAGGATTTGGAGAAGAATTTAGGAACTTACCGCGATGCGGCGTTGGCGGATATGCGTTATGATTTTATCGACGGCGTGTGCGGTGAAACGGTCAAAAAACAGCGCGAACAGACGAAAGAGCAGGCGCGTAGTGTGAAGATTGATGCGGTTTTAACCCATAAGTATCTGGCCATTCCAATCTTTTTGTGCATCATGTTTTTGGTGTTCTACATCACGTTCGGGCCGATAGGCTCTGCGCTCTCCGATTGGATGAGCATGGGCGTGGATGCGGGGATTGCGGCGCTCGGTGCGCTTTTGACCCGTTGGGGTGTAAGCGAGTGGCTCATTTCGCTTGTCATTGACGGTGCGTGCGCCGGCGTGGGCAGTGTGCTTTCGTTCTTGCCGACGATTTTGGTGTTGTTTTTCTGTCTTTCGGTTTTGGAGGACACGGGATATATGGCGCGAGTTGCATTTGTGATGGACAAGTTGCTTCGAAAAATCGGTCTTTCGGGACGTTCGTTTGTACCGATGCTTTTGGGATTTGGTTGCAGTGTGCCTGCGATTATGGCTACCAGAACGCTTGCCAGTGAGCGCGACCGCAAGATGTCCATTTTGCTTGTGCCGTTTATGTCGTGTAGCGCAAAAATGCCGATTTATGCGGTGTTTACTGCGGCGTTTTTCCCTGAGCATGGTGCGTTTGTGATGCTCGCTTTGTACCTGACCGGTATTTTGATGGGTATCTGTTCGGCTCTTTTGTTGAAGAATACCATTTTTAAAGGGAAGCCGAATCCGTTTGTGATGGAACTTCCGGCATATCGCTTGCCGTCGGGTAAGAGTGTAATTTTGCATATGTGGGAAAAAGCAAAGGACTTTTTGGTACGTGCATTTACGATTATCTTTATCGGCACGATTTTACTTTGGATTTTGCAGAGTCTGGACTTTGGTTTCCACATGGTCGAAGACGGCGCAGACAGTATTTTGGCGCAAATCGGCAAATGGGTAGCTCCGATTTTTGCCCCGCTCGGCTTCGGTCGTTGGGAGGCGGTAGCGGCGCTTGTAACAGGTCTTGCGGCAAAAGAGGCGGTTGTAAGTACGTTTGCGGTGGTTACCGGCGCGGAAGCGGCAAACTTAAGCGCGGCGCTTGCGGTATTGTTTACTCCGCTTCAGGCAGTATCCTTTTTGGTGTTTACGCTTTTGTATATGCCGTGTGTGGCGGCTATGGCGGCGGTGCGCCGTGAACTCGGCAGCCTGCGCCACGCGGTGCTCGCTATGGCGTATCAGACGGCGTTTGCATGGGTGATTGCCTTTTTAGTATATAGTTTCGGCTTGTTGTTTATATGAGAACAAAAAAATCCCACATCGAATGATGTGGGATTTTTGATTGGTTCAAAATCAATCGGAAGTATACGGCAAAAGTGCAATATGTCTTGCTCTCTTGATTGCCTCTGTTACCTCTCTCTGATGCTTTGCGCAGCAGCCGCTGATTCTTCTCGGCACGATCTTGGATTTCTCCGAGATGAACTTTTTAAGCTTAAATGTATCCTTGTAATCGATTTCTGTTACTTTATCTGCACAAAATACGCAAACCTTTCTGCGAGCTCTCTTCGGGCCGCGTGCAGGTCTTTCCATTCTTTCTGCCATGTTCGTTTCCTCCTGTTCTTACAAAAATTAGACTTTCTTAAAACGGCAAATCGTCATCGGACATGCTCGGCATAAAATCATTTTGGTCAAAATCGCTTGCTGCACCGAAATCGTTAGACGGTGCTGCCGGTGCGCCACCAAAATTATTTGCGCGTTCGCCCTGCGGAGCAGAACTGCCCTTGCTTTCCGTAAAGTACGCTTCGTCTACAACAACTTCGGTTGCGTAACGTTTGTTACCATCCTTGTCATTGTAAGTTCTGGTTTGGATAGAACCTACCAGACCGATCATGCGACCTTTGGAAAAGAAACGACTGATAAATTCAGCCGTCTGGCGCCATGCCACACAGTTGATGAAGTCTGCCTTGCGTTCTTCGCCGGCTCTTACAAATCTGCGGTCAACTGCCACGGAAAAACTGCAAACATTCACGCCGTTCGGAGTGGACTTGAGTTCCGGGTCCGCAGTGAGTCTGCCTACCAAAATGGCTTTGTTCATAACTTTTTCACCTCGTGGTAGAATTAGTTCTTCTTAATGATGATGCTTCTCATGATGTCTTCCGTAATCTTGTAGATACGGTCGAGCTCTGCCGGGAAATCGCTCTTCGAGGAGAAGTTTACCAATACATAGTAACCTTCGGTCTTATCGTTGATTTCATATGCAAGCTTTCTTCTACCCCATACATCTACGGATTCGATTGTGCCTGCAGACTCGATCAAAGACTTAATCTTGGTAACAACTGCCTCAGTCTTTTCTTCATCTAAATCAGGATTTACGATGAAAACGGTTTCATAGTTGTTGATGATTTCGATCATTGTCTGTACACCTCCTTCTGGACTTTGACCCTGTGTTTCTCCCACAGAGTAAGGATAATTTTCGCTGTGGATATTCCACAAGCCTTATAATTTTACAACAAAGTCTTTATCTTGTCAAGGAAAAAATTAAAAATTCTATTTAATTTATTGTGCGGAAGATATGAAAATGTTTCGAAAAATCCATGTTGTTTGGAATTTTCTATGTACTTGTTTTTTAAAAATTGCTATAATAGATATCGTTGTGATGCAAAAAATGAGACTATAGGGGGATAAAAAATGAAAAAGAAATTGGATTATTCGTGGATTATTATCGGACTTTCGGCATTGATGGTCTGTGTAGTATTGGGCTTTTGCTCTTCATCTAAAAGTCTGTACATAAAGGCAATTACGGATGCGCTCGATATTTCCCGCAGTACATTTTCCATCAATGACAGCTGCCGCTTTGTAGCGACTGCCGTTATCAATTTATTTTTTGGATATCTCGTCGGGAAATTCGGTGCGAAAAAACTTATTTGTGCGGGTTTTGTCTGTTTGATTTCGTCCATGCTGATTTATTCTTATGCGACGAATGTATTTGTGTTTTACATCGGCGGTGTGCTTTTGGGTATCGGCCTTTCCTGGACGACCACCACGATGGTCGGCTATGTCGTCAATCGCTGGTGCCGTGAAAATAAGGGCACGATTATGGGTGCGGTGCTGGCCACAAACGGCATTGGGGCGGCAGTTGCGACACAGATTATCTCACCGGTGATTCACAGCGGTGCGCTTGGTTATCAGAAGGCCTACCGTTTGGTTGTGCTGATTTTGTTGGTCGTTTTTGTGTTAATTTTACTGTTTTTCAGAAACAATCCGAAAAATGCGGATGCCGCGCCGGCGCATGTGCCGAAGAAAAAGGGCAGAGGCGAATCGTGGGTCGGTGTTGAATACAGCGAGGTTGTAAAAAAGTCCTATTTTTATATGGCACTTGTCGGTGTGTTTTTTACGGGCATGATGTTACAGGGCATCTCGGGTATCGCTACACCGCATCAGTATGATGTCGGTATGGATGTCGATTACGTTGCAACGGTGGTCAGCATGCATGCACTGGCTTTGACGGTGTTTAAATTTTTGGTCGGTTTCATTTATGACAGAGCCGGTCTGCGTACCACTGCAAATATCTGTATGGTAACGGCGGTTGCTGTTTTTATCCTTTTAGCCAATGTGTCCAACACAGCGACGGGTAAGGTGTTTGCGATGATTTACGGCGTCTTTTCTTCGCTGGCCTTGCCGCTTGAAACCATCATGCTGCCGATTTATGCATCGGATTTGTTTGGCGAAAAGGCTTTCAACAAGGTGCTCGGCTTGGTTGTTTCGGTCAATACGGCCGGCTATGCACTCGGCGCACCGATTTCTAATCTGTGCTATGATTTGGTCGGCAGTTACACGCCGGTGATTTATGTAAGTGCAGCGTTGATGGTTGGTGTACTGATTTTGATGAATGTTGTGATTACAATAGCAAACCGCAACCGCAAGTGCATTTTGGCGGCGCAAACCGAAACAAAATAGAGGGAAACGTATGTATTATGAAGAAAGCGTAGCGGTGACGGAAAAAGACCGAAAAAAAATATTTGTCCGCATTATCGTTGCGTTGGCGCTGACATACTTTTTGTCCGGAGCATATACCGCGCTTGCTTTGCCGTTTGCCGGTATTGCGCGTTTGTGCTTCATCGGTATTACGGTGTCTGCCGTATATTATGCATTTCGTCACGGATTGATAGAGTATAAATATAAAATTGAAGACGGCGTGCTAATATTTATCACCAATAGCGGCAAATACGACAAAGTGCTTGTCGAGGTGGATGCAGAGCGTGTAGTCTGCATTCAAAAAGGTGCGGTAAAAGACAAAAACGCACTCAATGCGGCAAAGACGAGCGGTGAGCGCACACGCTATACGATGGAGTGTACGGACGAAAAAGGCAAGCATATTTACCTGATTTTTGAGCCCAGCGAAACCTATCTTGCCAAAGCGGCAGAACTGGGGATTGTGATAGAGTAGAAAACAGAGGATGAAATTTCATCCTCTGTTTTTATTTCAGGACAAGTAACCGAAAATCCCATATTGACATATGATGTACTACAAAGGCAAGCGCGAGGCAAGAGCGCCCCTTTGAAAGTGGGGAAGGAGGTTACACGATGGGCTGCTTTTTCAACGGTTGCGGTGAAGATAACAACAACTGGCTGCTCTGGATTATCTTAATTGCGGTAGTCCTTTGCTGCTGCTGCGGTGACAACTAAGCCGGAGTGAGAAGGATAAAGCGGCATGGCCGATAATAAAAAAGGCGGGGATGATTTCTCATTCCCGCCTTTTTTGCATAAGCAAACCACGCGCTAGACGCGTGGTTTGGTAAAAATTGCATAGTTGAATAAAACAGGTTAAGTTTTTTAAGACAAGGCTACACCCTCGATGTACTCGTGTACGCCGAGGGTGAGATTTGGCCGCATTGGGCAATTATAACATTTCTGTATAAAAGTCAAAATCCCGTGCAAACATTGCACGGGACATCATGACTACGGTATGTTAGATAGCTCTTTCTACCTTACCTGCGCGCAGGCATCTGCTGCAAACATAAACGGACTTGTTTGTACCGTTTACAACTGCCTTTACCTTACGTACGTTTGCCTTCCACATACGGTTGCTTCTTCTGTGGGAGTGGCTGACTTTGATACCAAAGGATACGCCCTTACCGCAAACTTCACACTTTGCCATGTCTGATTACACCTCCTGCATAACTGCCGAATAATCTATATTCGAAAGTAACTAACATAATAAGCAACCACTATTTTAACACACAAAATCTCAAATAGCAAGTCTTTTTTCAAAACTTTCAAAAAAATTTGTTCATAAAAAGTTCAAAACTAAAATATTGACATTTTACAATTGGAATGGTATAGTATAGTCAATGAAAGTCAAAGAAAGTCAAAGTCAAAAAGAGGTGACGGAATTATGAAAATGAGTGATGTGATAGAACAGTTTTTGTTAGAGATGCTTGCCGATGAGGCAGACATTGTGCTCAAGCGAAATGAACTCGCCAATCGGTTTTCGTGTGCACCATCACAGATTAACTATGTAATAGGTACACGGTTTACCGGTCAGCGCGGCTATGAGGTAGAAAGCCAGCGTGGCGGCGGCGGATATATACGCATCCGGCGCGTAGCTCCGGCCGGTGCAAACTATATAATGCACGTAGTTAATGCCGTGGGTGATGCCATCAGCTACGCAAGCGTACAGGCGATGGTGGTCAATATGATAGAAAGCTCTATCTTATCTGAGCGCGAGGGCAAGCTGATTGTGGCGGCGGTTTCGGACAGGAGTTTGCCGATGCAGCAACCCGAGCGCGACAGATTGCGTGCCAAGGTATTTAAAAACATGTTAATTGGTATTATATAGGAGGAAAGCAAAATGTTCTACGATATTTTTGATGAATTTTTCGGCGGACTGGATAAGGATTTCAATTTATTCTACGGCGCGCCGAAAAACGCATACAAGGATGCGGTTTGTCCGAACTGCCATATGCATTTAAATGAGGTTGTGCAAAAGGGCAGGGCGGGATGTTCGGAGTGCTATACGGTTTTTCGTCCGCAGTTTGAAGCGATGCTTTCCCGTATTCATGCCAATACAATGCACACGGGAAAAATCCCGGCAAGTGCAGGAAAGCGTTTGCAGGCGAAAAAAGAACTGGAAAAATTGAAACAAAAACTGAAAACGGCGATTGAAACACAGGATTTTGAGCAGGCCGCCGTTTTGCGAGATAAAATCAAGGCAATTGAGGAAAAGGAGGGGATTTAAGATGCGTATGTGGTATGAAACAGCAGGAAAAGACAGCGATGTGGTTGTCAGCACACGTGTGCGTCTGGCGCGCAATGCGGCAAAGATTCCTTTTCCGCCGCTTTGGAGTGACAGTGCCGCCAAAGAAATTACGGACAGCGTAAAGCGTGCGCTCGACACAACCGGGGAAAAATTCTCTTTTTTGAATTTGGATAATGCCCCGCAGGCAAATAAGTCAGCACTTGTAGAAGACCATATTCTCAGCCGCGAGATGCTCGGTGGCAAAAACAAGGCGCTGTTTTTGGATGAAGACGGTGAAGCGGCGATTTTGGTCGGCGAAGAGGACCATCTGCGTATTCAGGTGATTGCATCGGGATTGGATTTGGAAGCGGTGTATGCCAAAGCAAATGCCCTCGATGATGCCATCGGAGGACAGATGCAGTATGCTTTTGACGAAACCTTCGGCTACCTGACACATTGTCCGACCAATGTCGGCACCGGCATGCGCGCTTCGGTGATGCTCCATTTGCCGGCACTGCGTATGGCGGGCAGTATTAACTCAATCATCAGCCAGGTCGGCAAACTCGGTCTGACCATCCGCGGTGTGTATGGCGAGGGGAGTGGTACACGTGGAGATTTGTATCAACTCTCCAACCAGATTACCTTGGGGCTCAGCGAAGAAAAAACGATAGAAAAACTCGGCGAAATTGTGCGCCAGATTTTAAAACTGGAGCGTGAAATGCGCCAAAAACTCTATGAAAAAGATAAAGACAGTTTTGCAGATATATTGTGGCGTGCCTACGGCACACTCAAGTATGCCAGAAAGATTTCTTCTGAGGAGGCACAAAAACTGCTTTCGAGTGTTAAACTCGGTGCGGATATGGGTATACTGAAAGATACGGATACGCAAAAACTGATTCGTTTGATGATTGAAAGTGAGCCGCATCATATTGCGCTTGCTAGCGGAGAAATGCTCGGCGCGGATGCGCGCGATATCGCGCGTGCCGATAAAATCCGGGCGGCACTTTGAAAGGAGTGATTTCAATGACTTTTGACAACAGATTTACACAAAAGGCGCAAAATGCCCTGCGCAGTGCCCACGCTTGCGCCTGTGAACTCGGGCACAATTACATCGGTACGGAGCACATTTTGGTTGGTCTTGCGGCGCAGACAAACTCTGTAGCGGCGCAGCTGCTTGCCGACAAGGGTGTGGACGAAAAGACCGTCAAAGAAAAGATTGTTGCGCTTACCGGTCAAAATGCGGCAAGAAATGACGGAGCGCAACTGATGATGACACCGCGCACCAAGCGCGTGATTGAATTAAGCCTTGCCGAAGCGAGAAAGCTCGGTCACGGGTTTATCGGTACGGAGCACCTTCTCTTGGCGCTTTTGCGCAGCGGTGAAAGCGTAGCGCTGAAGATTTTGGCAGAGCTCGGCGTGGATTTGCAAAACTTTTATGCGCAGATTGCTGCATCGGTGTCGGGTTACACCGCGGCAGGTACAAGCGGTAATACAGAGCCGTCGGGCGTGGGCGCAAAGCCGGAAACCAAAACACCGACCCTTGACCAGTTCGGTCGAGATTTTACGCAGATGGCGCGTGACGGCAAGTTTGACCCCGTCATCGGCAGAGATACGGAAATTGAGCGCGTGATTCAGATTTTGTCGCGCCGTACGAAAAATAACCCTTGCTTAATCGGCGAGCCGGGTGTCGGAAAAACGGCGGTGGCAGAGGGGCTTGCACAGAAAATCGTATCGGGAGATGTGCCGGAAATTCTGGCAGATAAGCGCTTGTTTACATTGGATTTATCTTCGATGATTGCAGGCGCAAAATACCGCGGTGAATTTGAAGAACGCCTGAAGGCCGCAATGGATGAAGTGGTTAAGGCGGGCAATGTGATTTTGTTTATTGACGAAATGCACACCATCATTGGTGCAGGTGCGGCCGAGGGTGCCATTGATGCGGCCAATATTTTAAAGCCGTCGCTGGCGCGTGGAGAAATTCAGGTCATCGGTGCGACCACTCTGACGGAATACAGAAAGCATATTGAAAAAGATTCTGCGCTTGAGCGCCGTTTTCAGCCGATTACGGTCGGTGAGCCGACCGAGGCGGAAAGTATACAGATTTTGACGGGCATCCGTGACAAATACGAGGCGCACCACGGCGTAAAAATTACCGATGCGGCGATTAAAGCGGCGGTGGAACTGTCCGCGCGCTATATTACGGACAGATTTTTGCCGGACAAGGCGATTGATTTGGTAGACGAGGCGGCATCGAAAGTGCGCCTCGGCAAACTGACCGCGCCGCCGGAATTAAAACAGCTTGAGGATAAACTGGCAGAAGTGACTAAGGAAAAGGAATCCGCAATTGCGGTGCAGGATTTCGAGCGTGCGGCTACGCTTCGCGATGATGAAAACAAGATTAAAGCGCAGTTTGAGGAGGAAAAAGCCAAGTGGGATGATGTAAAATCTACCCAGCATATGTGCGTAGACGAAGAACAAATTGCGCAGATTGTTTCGCAATGGACGAATATTCCGGTTGCGCGCCTGAGTACGGATGAGTCGAAAAAACTGTTGCATTTAGAAGACAGCTTGCACGGCCGTGTTATCGGTCAGGACGAAGCCGTGCGTGCGGTGGCAAAAGCGATTCGCCGCGGCAGAGTAGGGTTAAAAGACCCGAAACGTCCGATTGGCTCGTTTATCTTCCTCGGCCCTACCGGTGTAGGTAAGACGGAACTTTCCAAGGCCCTTGCGCAGACGATGTTCGGCTCGGAAGACGATATGATTCGTATTGACATGTCCGAGTATATGGAAAAGCACTCCGTATCGCGTCTGGTTGGCTCGCCTCCGGGATATGTCGGCTATGATGATGCAGGTCAGCTGACGGAGAAAATCCGCAGAAAGCCGTACAGCGTGGTGCTCTTTGATGAAATCGAGAAGGCACATCCGGATGTGTTTAACATCCTATTGCAAATCCTCGAAGACGGTATCTTAACCGATTCGCAGGGCAGACGTGTGGATTTTAGAAATACCGTTATCATTATGACCTCGAACATTGGGGCACGACTGATTACCAATGAAAAGAGTAATAAACTCGGTTTTGCTTCTGCGCAGGAAAATGCACAGGAGCGCACCTATGAAAAGATTAAGGCAGATGTGCTCGGTGAACTCAAAAACCATTTCCGTCCGGAATTTTTGAACCGTATTGATGATACGATTGTATTCCATCCGCTCACAGAGGCGCAAATCGGCGAGATTGCAAAGCTGATGCTTGCATCGCTCACCGATCGTCTTTCGAAAAACGAAATTACGGCTTCCTTTACCGACGCGGTGGTTTCGATGGTTGCGAAGGAAGGTTTTGATCCGATTTACGGTGCAAGACCGCTCCGCCGTGCAATTCAAACGAAGATTGAGGATGCGCTTGCGGAAAAAATGCTCGATGCCGATATCGGTGCAGGTGACAGCCTTACCGTGGATTTTAAAGACGGAGAATTGATTGTAGAAAAGATGTAATATAAGAACAACCCTTTCCGAATTCTCTCGGAAAGGGTTGTTTTTTAATATGTGATGGTAATTTGACTGGTCGCTTCATCCCAATCCACAGTCGCCTGCAGATTTTCTGCGACAAAGCGGACAGGCACCATAGTTCTGCCGCCGATGAGTTCGGGCGGCACATCGAGTTTTTGTGTCTTGCCGTTTACAAAGGCGTAGTATGTGCCGATATAGATTTTTACGGTATTGCCCTTGTTGGTGATGGTGACGCATCTGAGATAATCGTCCCAGGCAACTTCACCGCCCATTGCTTCGACAATGGCACGTATCGGCACTAGTGTGCGGCCGTTTTTGAGTATGGGCACGGTACCTTGCGCATCAATGGCTTTCTGCTTACCGTTTACCTCAAAATTCGGCTTGTCTATCCACATATGGATGTTGTTTTGCGGCTTGATTTTCTCCCAATGCGCATAAACGGTTACATCAAACGGTGCGTTGTAGCGCATTTGTTCATGAATGCGGTTGCCGTCGTCTGCCGCGCCGTACCAGCCGAGGAAGGTATAACCCTCGCGTGAGGCTGTCGGCATTTCGCCGATGAGCGTGTCAAACAGCACGCTTTTGTCCGAAACGGCGCACTTACCGCCGTTGGGGTCAAAGGTGAGTGTGTAGTACACATCTTCTTGTTTTTCTTCTGTTTCTAGCGGGATTTCCACCGGTTTATCTTCCGGCGGTTCTGTCGGCTCATTTTCCGGCGTCTGCACCTGCTCTTCCTTGGCAGTACCTGCAGTTGTAAACGAATAAGGATCTCCATAGTAGGTTTTGCCGTCTACGATGGTGTAGAAACGGTATTTATAATCCGTACCTGCGTTAAGCGTGATACCGAGTTCCTTGTTTATGTCATACCAGGTGTGAAAACCGGTGTTGGATGCGCTGACATTTGTAATGGTTTCTTTGTGGTCTTTTATCAGCTCGCCGTTTTCGTCGTATAACTGCAAGCCACACGCCGTTACCTTTGTGCCGGAGGGCTTTTGGATGTTTGCCACTAATACGGCATTGGTTTCGGTGATTGACCGCTTTGCAAGATAGGTTGCATCCGACGGATAGCGTACGGATACGGTGGCCGGCGATTGCGGCGCGCTTGGTGTAGTCGGCGAAAGCGGTGTTTCGTTTGGAAGTTTGTCTAAGGCATCCGAAGCGGAATAGCCCGGTTCTTCGTAACTTTTCGTTGCGCCCGCCGCTTTGCTTGTATTGGTAACGGTGAGGAAGGTGCCGGACATATAGCCGACTTTATCACCGTAGCGCACGCTTTGCCAACTGCCTGATTTTTCAGCGGTGTAGACATCCACCTTTGTGCCGTTGGAAAGTTCGGTAAGCTTCTTGGATTTGCCGGCATTTGATGAGGCGGCTTTGTCATTTACGGCGGCGGTGTTGCCGCTGATTTTAACGATGCCCTCACCAATCGGGATTTTCAAATAGTCTGCAACAATCCAACCGCCGGTGCTTAAACGATACCATTCGTTTTTATAGCCGTTTATTGTCTTGCCGTTTACGCTGACACTGCCGGAGACGGTTTTAAACGTAGGCGATGCTGCATAAGGCGCAAAATGCACGGGGAAAGTGCCGCTTTTGGCGAGTGCATAATTTGTGCTTTTCAATTGCACAACGCCTAATTTATCGGTGCAGCGTGTGCAATAACCGTTTGCCTTTGTATGCTTATGTGTACCCAAGTAGTCACCGGTCAACCAAGAGCCATCCGCAAGCTTGTACCAAAGGTTTCCAAAGCCGTTTTGGGCACTGCCAACCACATAGACGGTATCGCCCTTTTTGTAGCGGACACCGATGGTGGAGACACCGTACGGCGATTTGTGTGCCGGCGCCGTGTTCGAACTGTTGACTTTGACGACATCCATATAGCCTGAGCTTCCGCTGGTTACCGGCTGGGCAAGGTTTTTCTTGCAGTCCGGACAAATCGAGGACGCGTCGCTTTGGAAAGCAAAATTGGGGTGGTCACAAGTGTATTTATAGCGATATACGGTTACGCCTTCGATGTTTTTTGTGGTATAACGACTGCTCTTCGTACGCCACTGACGACCGAAACTTAAGCCGCAGGGGGTTGTGCTCGTATTGCCGTTGGCCTGCAGCACAATGATTTCCGTAACTTTTTTCTGGGTGTTATACTGTGTGCCGTAGTAAATGAAAGAGTGCCCGCCGTAGCGGATATGGTCGCCGATTTGTAAATCGTCGGCGCTTTCTAAGGTAAAGGTTTCGAAATTTGCGTTGTCGTAGCTAGTCTGTCCGAATAGATAGTATTCGATATAATGCGCAAAACCCCAGCACTGTGTTCTTCCAAAGGAATTTGTCATCTCATTGGAGGTGCATCCCTTCGATGTGCCATAATCGTAGTTTCGGGAGTGCGTAGTTTTGTTTCTTCCGAGGCAGGGCGCATTTGTGAGATGTTTTTTGATGTGGGCAATATCGCCTGTACTTATGTAGTCGGCAATATGCTTTTTAAGTGTGCTTTCGCTTATGCCTGCATTCCAAAAATATACCTCGTTTTCCGTGAGTTTGAGGTCGGTTCTGTATTTGTCAATTTTCTTTCGGATTTCGGCAAGTGTGACGGTCTTTGCCGCATGTACGGTTTGCATCTGCGGCAATACCGGTAATGTGAGTATAAATAAAACAGTTGCCAAAAGGACGGATAAGATTTTTTTGCGCATTTTTATATAAACCTCCTGTACATTTTCGTTTTTCTTTCTTACAACACAGTTACCTCGGCTCAATACTTTTTTCCCTTTTGAATAAGCAGTTTCATCTGCTGTGCGCCGACTTTTATGAGCGCGCGGAATGTCTTGTGTATCATGGTGCGCGTCTTCGGGTCGAGTGCCTTGATTTTATCGCGCAGAGGCGAAATATTTGCCTTCAGCGAAGCCACCAGTTCGGGGTAGGTTTCAGCATTGGTTGCATTTAAGAGGTCAAAGAGCGCATCAATAAAGGCTTTGCGCTCCTCGTTGCTGAGTTCTAACATCCATGCATCCATCGTTTCGTTTGCCAGGCGAGAAAACATATCCACCTTCTTTAGTCGCACAAAGTCGCGCCCTTCAATTTCCCAGGTAAAAGGATTGTGCTGCAGAAGCGGAAAAGTCTTGCTTGCCACCACGGTGTAGGCACTGTGGTTTGAAAAAAGCAGCCCGACAAGCGCGCAGTGCGGCACGGTCTTAAATATACGGTCTTGTACACTTTTGTAAGCTTCGCTGGCAAACACCTCCGGCACAAAGCCCGGGCCGTCGTGATTATAGATGGCCGTGATGCGCTTCTTGATGCCGTGCGGCGCATGCATTGCTGCATAAACGGCCAGATTGCCACCCTTGGAGTGTCCGCCGAGAATCAGATGTCCGCGCAAGTAGCGCGCAGTTTTTTTCAAATACTGTGCGGCCGCAATCTGCGCCGGTATGTTTTTGGAAAATGAAAGGTTAAAATCTTCCTTCCAACCGACGATGGAAATATCTGTACCACGGAAGGCAATGTAGTGCAGACGCGGCGCAAGGCGCATCGTTACAGCAGAAAATTGCAGTTCGGTCTCGGTGTCCGTCACGCTACGGTAGCAGGCCAAAAGCACATCTCCGAAGCGGCGACTTTTGCCGATGGCCTCCAAAAGCAGTTTGTTTTCTTTGGGCAGGGTCGTGTCCTGCGTGATGCGTTTGTCGGGTAGATTTGCAATTTCGCGCAGTGTTACATTAAAACGGTGTCTGGCCGACACATAACCGTCCAGCACAAAATAGGCCGCCTGCGCCAAAATCAGACTATCGACTTCGCAAAACGGTAAACGATCAAAGCCTTGGTCGCCGTATCGTTCTATATATGTAAGCATATTGCCCATCTGCTTTCACCTCTATTTGAATTTTAACATATTTTATACGAAATGCAATCCTTTATGCGCATAAATTTTAATTTGTCAACCAAAATAAAGCCTGAGGTGAGAATATGAAATTGCGCGGTGTGAGTGTGTTTTTGATGTGTTGTATCGGTATGCTCGGCGCAGGCCTTTTTGCCTTGCCGACGGCAGCAACGCACTTTGCAGGTACATTTTATTGGGGCCCGATTTTGGCGGCAGGCGCAGTGAGTTTGGCGGCGGTGTTGCTTTTCGGCGGCGTGAGCGAAGAAACATTTTGTGATGCTTGTATAAAAATATTGCCGCGTACCGGAAGATGGCTTGCATGGGGATATGTTGCGGTTTATACGGCGGTGGCGGCACTTTTGCTTGCCTATTTTTCCGCGACGGTGCAAAATTGGTTTTTAGACGGCGTGCCACGTTGGTTTACGGCACTTTTTTTGAATATGGTTTGCTTGTATACCGCGACAAAACCGACCAAAACCATTGTCCGTCTTCTTGCCTTTTTAGGCGTGTTTTTGCTTTTAACGGTTACGGTGATGCGCTTTGTACTTTTGTTCTCGGGAGATATACGCAATCTTTTGCCGCTGACAGAAGGGTTCTCGCCCGTACGTATGCCGGGTGCAATTGGATTTGTATTCGGCTTTTTTGTTTTAAGCGGCGTTATCGGTATTTTAGAGGTGAAACAAAAGACCAAACAAACGGCAGCCGCATGGGCGGTCGGTGTGAGTACGCTTGTTTTTATTTTGGCTACGGCCGGTTGTATCAGCGTATTGGGGAGTAACCAAACGGCGCGGCACTTAGATTCAGCCGTGCTGGCTATGAAAAATTTAAATTTATCCAAAACGGATTTTTTACAGCGCGGCGATATGGTGTTTATTGTATCATGGTCGTTTTTGGTGCCGTCCGCCGGTACGCTTGCAGCGCATATTCCTTTGCAGGGCGCATTTCGTTTGTGCCCGGAGGCGAAACGCAGATGGATTTTGCCAATACTGTATCTGTTATTTTGTATCGCCGCACTTGCGCTCCGCACACAGGAAGCGACGCTGGTTTGCTTTGTGTATACATCGGCGATCGGCAGTGCCGTGGTGCTGATTTTATTTCCGCTTATTTTGCGGTTTGTTCAAAGGAGGAAAAGAAGGTGAAGCGCATTTGTTTGTTGTTGCCGTTTTTGTTTTTGTTTTGCGGATGCTATCCGTACACTGAGGTAGAGAATATGGATATTTTAACCTCGGTGTATATCGGCAAGCCGGACGGAGAAGTACAATTGGGTGGCGGTGTGGCCAATGTGCGCAGTTTTTCCGATGCCATGGCGGACGAACCGGTCAGCCTGATTTCGGCAAAAGGAGAAGATTTGGAAGCGGCGATTTTGAATTTACAACAAAGTGCCGACCATCCGCTTTTTTTCGGTGCAATGCGTGCGGTTATATTGGAGGAAAATTTTGCAGAAGAAAACATTTTGCCGTTTGTGCGCTATCTGGATACCGAGCCGCGCTCGAGGCGCTCCACGGCCGTTTTTGTGACGGATGCGGATTTGGAGACGGTGGTCAAACACAAGGCGGTCAATGATTTTTCCGCCGGCTTTGCCGCCGACAGTATTATTACCACGCTTTATGAGGCCGGACTTGTGCATTATACGAGCATGGGCGATGTTTTGTATGCGGTATCTTACGGGGATGCCGGCTATCCTGTAGCACGCATTGCGGTGGACGGTGATGTGATGCGATTGGACGGATATGCGCTGTTTCGGGGAGGCGAAATGGTGGGCAGTACGCACAACTCGGCGTTGGTCTGTTTTACGCAAAAGAAAGCGGCGCTGCGCCATGTTTTAAACGGCATACCCATTGAAACTGCGGTGAAAAACAAAGAAATCAAATTGCAGGAGCGAAACGGAATACTGTATGTGCAGGCGGATTTTACGTTTGCGGCGCGCACACAGGACGCCACACCGCTACGCGCAGGGCAGATTAACATTTTGAAAGATAAACTGCATACGGCATTGACAACGGTTCTGGAGGAAAGCCGCAAGCTCGGTTGCGATTTTTTGCAACTGTATAAAATACAGATGACCAAAGGCAGAACAGATTTTGACATGAAAGGGTGGAATACCAAAATTTCTCAAATGGAATTTTTGGTGAATGTGGAGGTGAAGGCAGAGTGAATAAGATACAACCGGATGCACTTTGCAGAAAGTATGTCACGCAAAACAGCGCAATTTCACGTGTGCTCGACGCAGGTTACGGAAAAATTTATCTTTTGTATATCAAACAGCTTTGTGATACCGAGGCAATTCGACAGGATGTGATGCGCCCGATTTTGCAGTACTGGCACTATTTAAAAAAGCCGCTTTCCGCGCAGGATTTGTATACGCAGGTGCTCTGTGTGGAGGAATGCAGAATGATTGAAAATCCCGAAGAGATTGAAACACAGCTGTTTGCGGGCATTGCGATACTGCTGTTGGAAAACGGTGAGGGCATTTTTATCAATTTGCGCCAGAATGCGAGCAGTTCACCGTCCGCGCCGGAGCTTAATTATTCCGTTTGGGGTGCAAAGGACTCTTTTGTGGAAAACATCGAAATCAACATTTCGCTTTTGCGCTACCGCATGAAAGATACGGCATTACGCACCGAGGTGTTTTCAGTCGGCAAGCGCACGCAGACGGCGGTTGTGGTCAGTTATTTAAGCGATGTTGCCAACGATGCCTATGTTCGCATGGTGCAAAAAAGGCTGAAGGAAATTGATATTGACGGCATTTTAGAAGCACCGCATCTGCAATGGTATTTAAAAGATAAAAAATTTGGTCTGTTTCCGCAGGTGGGACTCGAGCAACGCGTAGATTTGACGTGCGGTGCACTTTTGGAGGGCAAAGTAGTTTTGCTTGTCGAAGGCAGTCCTGTTGCAATTGTTACGCCCAAACTTTTGGCAGAATATTTTTACAGCGACGATGATGCGGGGGAGAATATCTATTTTGCCGTCTTTTCTAAACTGCTTCGTTATATTTGCGTTCTTTTGTCGGTGACGATTACGCCGCTTTATATTGCTTTGGTCGCCTTTCACAGCGAGGCTTTGCCGACGGCATATATGATGGTGCTTGCCTCGGGCCGGGCGGGTGTGCCCGTGACGGTAGTGACCGAAATTGTATTGATGGAGATTTTGGTGGAAATTCTGCGTGAGTGTCTGATGCGCATCCCGAAAAACATCGGCTCTGCCATCGGTATTGTCGGCGGTATCGTGGTCGGGCAGGCGACGGTGGAGGCAGGCATTGTCAGTCCGCTTGTACTCGTGATTGTGGCGCTGTCTTTGATGACATCCTTCGTTTTGCCAGAGTACAGTATGGTTTCCGCGGTGCGCATGGTCAAATTTGCGCTGATTTTTCTGACGGCATTTTTCGGGATGCTCGGCCTTGCATGCGGACTGTTTTTGCTTTTGGCGACGCTGATTTCCGACACGAGTCTGCGCACGCCGTACTTTGCGCCTTTCGCACCGTTTGCCTTGCGCGATGCACTTAAAAGCATATTTTCCAACCCCTTTGTTTCCTTGCGTCGTCCGCAGTTTCTGCATCCGAAAAACAAAATTAGACAAAAAAAGAAACCACAGTAATCAAATGATATACGCCGCCAAAAGTTAGATACTTTTGGCGGCGTATATTTTTGGAAGAAGGAGCTGAAGGTTTTACGTAGAAAAAACACCTCGCTCATAAAATATTTATAGTTTTTGGATAGCATAATTGTGTTTGATACACAAGGGGCAACCAAAATATTGAAACTTTTCAGCGAAATATTGAAAAAAGGTTTGAAATTCTCTGCAATCAATGATATAATATCTCTATCCAATATATGTGTACTTTGGTACATAAAATAAAGTGAGGTAAGACAAAATGAAAATCGCATTGATTAACGAAAACAGTCAGGCTGCAAAAAATGCCCTGATTTGTGACACACTCAAAAAGGTAGTTGAGCCGATGGGTCATACCGTTTACAACTACGGTATGTATTCTGCAGAAGATGTAAATCAGCTCACATACGTACAGATCGGTATTCTCACCGCTGTACTCATCAACTCCAAGGCTGCAGACCTCGTTATCACAGGTTGCGGCACCGGTGAAGGCGCAATGCTCGCTTGTAACGCATTCCCGGGTGTACTTTGCGGTCACGTTGTAGACCCGACAGATGCTTACCAGTTTACACAGGTAAACAACGGTAACACTATCGCGCTGCCGTTTGCAAAGGGCTGGGGCTGGGGTTGCGAACTCAATCTCCAGTACGTATTTGAAAAGCTCTTCGTTGAAGAGTGGGGCGGCGGATATCCGAAGGAAAGAGCAGTTCCGGAGCAGAGAAACAAGAAGATTTTGGACGAAGTGAAGAAGGTTACACACGTTGACCTCGTAACCATCCTCAAAAACCTCGACCAGGAGCTCGTAAAGGGCGCACTCTCCGGCGAGAAGTTTAAGGAATTCTTCTATGCAAATTGCCAGGTACCGGAAATCGCAGAAGCGGTTAAGGCAATCGTTGGCGAATAATTTAAACCACAGATTTAAAAGGATGCCTCGGCATCCTTTTTTCATATTCCGTGAAACTTACACATATACATAAACAAGCCTGATTTTACAAGGAGGAATTGTTTATGGAAATTGAACTTCGTAAGGAAAGCATACAAATCAACGAAGCGGTGCACACGGCCGCTTTGCAGGCGCTGGCCGAGGGGGACGTGATTGTGCCCGATACCAAAAGTGATATTGCTAAGGTGCTCCAGCTTGATGCGACCGCGACGGTGGACACGATTGTGAACGAGGCGTCCGGCATGCAGATTTGCGGGCGCGTGGATATGACGCTTTTGTATGTGCCGGACGGGGATACAAAACCGGTATGCTCCATGCCGATTTCGCTCGAGTTTGTCTGTGATGCGGATAAGTGCGGGGATATGACGGGTGCAAAATGCCTGGTGACGGCGGACATTTGCCATGTGGAGTTTTCGCTTCTGAACGCACGCAAGCTGTCGGTGCGCGCCGTTGTGGACTTGGACGTAAAGTGTTACCGCGCACGCGCGGTGGAAACTGTTTATGAGGTCGACGGCGGGGTGGAGGCGAAAAGGGACAATCTGCAGGTGTACAATTTGCTGCACACCGGTATGAGCAAGTTCGCGCTCAAGGAAACCCTGGCGTTTCCGTCCGGCAAGCCGAGCGCGGTGAGTGTGCTTAAAACCGACACACGCCTGACAGACAAGGAGGTACGTGTCGTCACTGGCAAGGTAGTTGTACAGGGCAATGTGCAGATTTGTACGCTTTATGTATCCGAGAGCAATGAAATTGAGTTTATGGAGCACGAACTGCCGTTTACCGAGGTGATCGATGCACCCGATGCGCGCGAGGACTGCATGTGCGAGTTGGATTTGAATTTGGCCGGCGCCCAGGTGGCGCTCTCGGCCGATGCGGATGGCGATATGCGTTATCTGGACGTGTCGATGCTGTGCAGTGCGAATTTAACCGTTAGCGAAGTAGCGGATGTGTCGCTGATTACGGACTGTTTTTGTCGTGACAAAGAGATGGTTTGCGAAACTGCGCCGTTTGTGGTACATGGTCTTGCCGGAACAGGCAGTGCGCAGGCGACAGTGAAGGGGACGGTACAACTTGGCTCGAACGCGCCCGAGCCGCAGACAATATACAATGTGGTTGCAAAGCCGTATATCCGCGAAGTGGACATTGATGAAAACTGCGCGACGGTACAGGGCACAATTTCGTGTTATTTGTTATATCTGTCCTCGGCGGCAACGGCGCCGGTCAGCACAGCCAAGGCAAAACTGGAGTTTTCTTTGCCGGTCGGTGTAGACGGACTGAAACCCGGCATGGACTGCGAAATCGGCATTGAAACGCTGCATTGTGCCTACAATATGACGATGAGCGGTGAAATTGAGGTAAGATGTGTATTGCGCCTGGACGCAAAAGCCATTGAGGAAAAAGAAATTTGTCTGATTACGGGTGCGACGGTAGAGGACACCTGCGTAACGACGCAAAACGGCATTTTGCTCTACTTTGTCAAGCCGGGCGATACGCTTTGGAAGATTGCCAAGCACTACCACGTACCGCTTGCACTTTTAGTCAAAGTCAACAAACTGGAAAATCCGGATTTGATTTATCCGGGGCAGAGACTGTTAATTCCGAATATACCGAGAGGGTAAAAGAAAGCCGCAGGTAGCGCCTGCGGCTTTCTTTTATACAATATACGTAAATTTATTGGGTGTCGTTCCGGTGACCTTTTTAAAGGTATCGTAAAATCCGCTGATGGAGTCAAATCCGCATTCAAAGGCAATGTCAATGACTTTTTGCTCTGTGTTTTCAAGCAGATAAACGGCGTGCTCGATTTTTTTGCCCATCACGTACTTTTTAAAGGAAATGCCGTTGCACTTGGCAAACCATCGCGAAAACGAACTTTCCGTAAATCCGGCTGTTTTTGAGATTTCGGCTAAGGAGATTTTTTCGGTAATATGTTCGTCGATATAGTCTAAGATTTTAAGCATGTTTTTGTCAATTTTCACGATGCTTTTTTCATCGAAGGTAACAAGGCGTTCGGCTTTGATGAAAAATTCCGTCAGTAGTGCGGAAATCAGTTCATAATTTTGATCACGGTTTTGAAATTCCTGCGCCACTTCCAAAAGAATGTTTGCCAAGGTTTCGTCTTTTAAAATGCCGTCTTTCTTTTGAATACAGGTGAGGAAAAACGAAAAATGTTTAACCGCAGAAAAGGCCTGACGTTCCAGCGTAAGAACGATCAAAGTGCAACCGTTTGTGCCGTAGTTTAAAAAGCGGCGTTTCTGGCGGCTGTTTAAAAATACAATATCGCCTGCTTGTACGTCGTGTTGCTTTTCGTTGATTTGCCAGAGGGCATTGCCGTGCGCCAGAATACATAGGCGCAAGTCCGCGTATGCTGTACTTTCGTGCAAAACGGGGTCTGTGGATTTTCTCTTGATTATTTGACAACTTATGGTTTTTGCAGATGCATTGATCATATATGTCACCTCATTTGCAGTATACCATAAACAAATGAAAAATGCAAGAAAACGAAATTTTTGGATAAAAAGCAAGTAGCATTTTTCCATTGCAGGTGTTATATTTAGATTAAGAGGAAAACTAGGAGTAAAAAAACGAAATTTTCCATGGAAAGATTGTAATCTTTGTTTTCTTGTGTTAAAATGGAGGCAGTTAGCAAAAAATTAGAGGAGGATGGTTATGCATTACGAAGTAATTGTAATTGGTGCAACCTTTACGGCGGCAGGACTTGTGTCCGCATACGGTGACAAGTGTCTGGTGCTGGAAAGACGTCCGCAAGCAGGCTATGAGTTTTTGAATGCGGCAAAGTTCGGCACAGACTATGACGAGGCGCTGACGACGGATGAAGCAAAAGCGCTTTACGCAAAGTTTGTTGAAAAGGAAGCCTTTGAGGGCGATAAGATTTGTCTGTTTGACTGTGCAAGCCCGTTTTATAAACTTTTGGAGGGCAAAAACGTACTTCTGAATATGGAAATTGTTTCTGTAGAAAAGGACGGCGCAGGCTTTAAGGTAACGGCGCACGGTGTATCCGGCTACCGTGAATTTACGGCAGACAAGGTGATTGACACAAGAGTGCATGCCGATATGGTTGCAGAAAAGTCTTTAAATATTTTTGTCAACAGTGAAGAAGAGAATGCATCGGCGCTTCCGGCAGATATCAAAACAGAGCCGTGGGGTTATGTGGAAGATACTCTTGTAAAGTGCATGGTTGCTTCCGATGCAGGCTACATAGAGGCAAGAAAGGCTGTGGCGGAATTTATCGAGAAAATGCCGGCGGAATACAGAGTTGCCTTTGTGGCAGACTGTTTTGATTATACAATCAAGGGCGATTATCCGATGCAGAAGGACGGTATCGTTTATATGCCGTCTTGTGCATATCCTAATCCGCTTCTGGCATTTGATGCCGGCGTGAAGTATGCGAAAGGAGGCGTGCTGTAATGAAAATTTCCGAGGTAAGAAACGGTGCGGTTGTAAAAACTGAGGTTGGCAGCATCGCTTTTGACGCTGCATATGATGTGATTGTCAGCGGCTTGGGTACCGCCGGTTGCTTTGCGGCGGCATTTTCTGCAGAGAATGGTTTAAAGGTACTCGGTATCGAAAACTTTAACTGCGTAGGTGGTACGATGACCATCGGCGGAATTCAGACCCACTATTTCGGTTGCGCCGGCGGCCGTTATGTGGCGATCAACGAAAAGGTTATAGCATACAACAAGCTGCATACCAGAAACCGTCTGGAAAGTAATAAGATTGTGATGGAAGAGCACATTTTGAAAAGCGGCGCTGAAATTCTGTACGAATCGAGTATTATCGGCGTATATATGGAAGATAATAAGGTTGTAGGCGTTAAGGCGGCTACACCGGATGGCATCCGTAATTTTGCATCCAAGGTATTGATGGATTGTACGGGTGATGCTTATACTGCACATATGGCAGGCTGCAAAACCGAATACGGCAGAAAGCTTGACGGCCTTACACAGCCGTACTCCATGATATCGACCAGCCGTGACGGCGTACATGTAAGAGCATCCAACTGTGACTTCGGTCGTGTGGACCAAAGAGATGACAAGGCACTTTCGGAGGCGCTTATTTTCTCCCGTGCGTATGAAATGCGTGAAGAGCGCGGTGGCAGAAAATTTATGATTCATATGCCGCTCATCGGCGTGCGCGAAGGCAGAAGAATTATTTCGGAGCAGACCGTTACGGTAGATGGCCTGTTTGCAGATGATAAGACCTCGCAGCCGGCATTTTATTCCTATGCGGATTTAGATAAGCACGGTTGGGATATCGCATTTGACGGCCCGTCACTCGGTGATTGGTCCATCGGTGCAAACCTGGGTGCTTACAATGTTACCGTACCGGTGCCGTACAAGATTGTTGTTCCGGTGGAAATTGACGGTATTATTGTACCGTGCCGTGCGCTCGGTGTAGACCGTGATATTGCAAGCTGTGTGCGCATGATGCCGGATATGAAAAAAGTTGCAGAGCTCGGTGCAGATTTGGCAATGTTTGCTGTAAAAAACAATTGCGAACTGCGTGAGGTGGAATATGAGCCGCTGCGCGACAGAATGCTCGCAAGCGGCAATCTTGACCATAGTTTTGACCGTGGTTACCGTATTGACGGTTGGAAAAACTGGGACGGCAATCCGCTTGTGAAAGAGGATGTTACCTTTATGGACGACCCGACAAAGCTCGAAGCAAGACTTGCGACTTTGCAACCCGGTCAGGCAATCTGGTCTGCAAAACGCATGGGCACAAAGGCAAACGAAACGTTAAAGCCGCTTTTGAAGTCGGCAGATGAAAATACCAGAAAGCACGCGGCGTTTGCGCTTGCAATCACCGGGGATGACAGCGGTATTGAAGTTTTGCGTGAAATGGCAAATGCGCGCGATCCGCAGATGCTCCACGATTGCCGTAAGCACAACCAGCAGCGCGGCTGCATGGCAATCTACTTCTTGGGCAGACTGGGGGATACAGAGTGTATAGATACCTTAATTGATATCTTCTCCAATCCGGAGGAACTGTCCCGTCCGGCCTATGGCACCGAGTTTGCAATGGGCACGCGCTATAAGGTGGTTGGCTTTAACAACGAGTACTTCCAGTTTGTATCCAATGCCGTAATTGCGCTCATCCGTATCGGCGATGCACATCCGGAAGTGCGCGAGAAGGCGGTAAAAGCATTTAAGGCGGCCTTCGAAGATGATACTTACTACAACAGAATTACAAACAGACCGAAGATGAGCAGTGAGGGCGGTATGGCCATCAATATTAAAAATGTTGCTTATGCTGCAATCGAGCGCTGGGGTAAGTAATTACAATTTAAAAGCACACAGGGGTTTTCCCTGTGTGCTTTTTTTGTTGAATGGAGAAAAAATGTTTCGTAAAAAATGGTTTCGTGTTCTTTTGATGCACAGGTTTTATATTGCACTCGCGCTAGTGTTGCAGGTGCTTTTTACGGTCGCTGTCATTTGGGGGACCGGACAAACGGCAGGTGTGCGCTACGTCTTATTTGCCCTCAGTTTGTTTGCGTCTCTCGGGATTGTAAGGCGCAGAAGCAAGAGTGCCTATAAACTCAGTTGGATATTTTTTATTTTACTGTTTCCGTTTGGCGGCGGCGTTTTGTATTTTTTGTTGGTGCGCCCGTCGCACGACCATCGCTATCTTGCACGCATGCAAAATGTAAATGCACAGTACAAGACTGCCTATGAAACGGCGCAAGGCGTGTGCAAAGATGCGACGCAGCGGGTAGGCGGGTATGTCGCGCCATTTCGCTATTTAAAAGCCTGTGCGGGCTTTCCGGCGTATATGCAGACGAAAACGGCGTATTTATCTCCGGGAGAGGCCTATTTTGACGCGCTTTTAAAAGACGTCCGCGGTGCAAAGCACTATGTGTTTTTGGAGTATTTTATCGTGCAGGAGGGGCAGATGTGGAACAGTATTTTGGATGTGCTGTTTGAAAAGGTGCGCCAAGGAGTTGAGGTGCGCGTGATTTATGACGATATGGGGTGTTTTTTTCTTCTGCCGAAGGATTATAAAGCTTTTTTGGAGAAAAACGGAATTCGCACCTGTGTCTTTAATCCCTTTCGTCCGCTTCTGTCTTCGTTACAAAACAACCGTGACCACCGTAAAATCGCCGTGATTGACGGCAATATTGCTTTTACGGGTGGCATCAATCTGGCGGATGAATATATCAATGCTGTGCCCAAGCATGGACATTGGAAGGATGCGGGCGTGCGCATAGAAGGCGCGGCTGTTTGGAGCTTTGCGGTGATGTTTTTACAGATGTGGTCGTTTTGCACGGGTGAAGATATTCGCTTTGAAGATTACCGACCGAAAGACCAAGTGCCGGATGAGGACGGCATTGTATTACCATACGCCGACAATCCGGCCGACGGTGAAAATGTGTGCGAACATGTGTATCTGCAAATGATTGCGCACGCTGAGCGCTATGTTTATATCAATACCCCGTATCTGATTATTGATGACAGTATGGTCAGTGCACTGTGCCTTGCGGCGAAGAGCGGAGTGGAGGTCAAAATCATCACACCGCACATGCCGGATAAACGTTGGGTGCATTTTACCACGCGCTCGTACTATCGTGAGCTTTTGGAGGCGGGCGTGCAGATTTATGAATATACAGACGGTTTTATCCATGCTAAAACGATGGTGTGCGACGGAATTGTGGCGAGCATCGGCACGGCCAATCTGGACTTTCGCAGTTTGTATCTGCAATTTGAGTGCGGCGTCTGGCTTTATGAAAGCGCGGCCGTGCGTGAACTTGCAGCGGATTTTAAAACTACGCTTCGTCGATGCAGAAAAATAGAGCCGGAGGATTGTACCTGTGCGCCGACACTAAAACTGTTTGAGGATATATGTAGATTGTTTGCACCATTGATGTAAAAAGTGGAGGTGAAACAGTAGTTTCACCTCCACTTATAGTTATTTTGGGGCATTTTTAACATTTCGTCTTAATTGGGATAGGAAAAAATGCTTGGAACGGACAAACTGAAACGGCAATGCAGGATTTGGCATTGCCGTCTGGCCCGAAGGCGTACATGGGTACGTCGAGGGTAAAGTTTGTTCGTAGTAAAAAGACGAAAACGATAAAGAAATGCACAATAAAAGAGGTTTCTCTTTAAAATTCGGAAACCTCTTTGCTTATCAAATAAATAAAAATTTTCTTTTTGACCGTCTTTTTACGCTCCGGGCATTTTTAACATCCCAATCAATAACCTTCGTGTAAATCTAACGAGTCATCATTGTCAATCCAATCCTGCACCATGCAGATGCGGTAATTGTTTTCGTCATCACGCACAATTACCTTTTCGATGCCTGCGTTAATAATCATACGCTTGCACATCGAGCAGGAGTTGGTGTCCGGCAAAACCTCACCGGTCTGGGGATGGATGCACGCCATATACAGCGTCGCACCAATCATATCCTTGCGCGAAGCGCTGATGATGGCATTTGCCTCAGCGTGCACACTGCGGCAAAGCTCGTAGCGCTGGCCGCGCGGAATGTTTAATTTCTCGCGCACACAGCTGCCCATTTCATTGCAGTTTTGTCTGCCGCGCGGTGCGCCGGCATAACCGGTGGAAATGATTTCATCATTTTGCACGATGATGCAGCCGAACTTACGGCGCATGCAGGTGCCGCGTTTTGCGACCGTCTGCGCAATATCCAGATAATAATTGATTTTATCGCGTCTTTTCATAATCACAACTCCCTTGATTTAAATCTCAGAAATTTTATTTAAGAAGGCCTGTGTTTTCGGACTCTTCGGATGGTCAAATACCTCTTCCGGTGTACCGCATTCTTCAATGATGCCGTCTGCCATAAAGATAACCTTGTCGGCAACGCTTCTGGCAAATTCCATTTCGTGTGTAACTACAATCATGGTCGAATCGGAAGATTTCAAGCCGCGGATAACCTTTAACACTTCGCCCGTCAACTCCGGGTCAAGTGCACTCGTCGGCTCGTCAAAGCAAAGAATTTCCGGCTTCATTGCCAGGGCGCGCGCAATGGCTACGCGTTGTTGCTGACCGCCCGAAAGCTGGCACGGATAGCTCGATTCCTTTTCGGCAAGTCCGACACGCGCAATGAGACGCTTTGCATTCTGCTCGATTTCCGCGTGAACTTCTTTTCTGTGTTTTTTGTAGTTTTTATCTTCTTTTGCCAATAAAAGCGGCGCAAGCATTACGTTTTCGAGCACGTTGTACTGCGGAAACAGATTAAATGACTGGAACACCAGGCCGAAGGAAAGCTGCTTGATGCGTGTTACCGAGGCTTTCGGTTCCGGCTCACCTGCATCAAACACCACATCGTCATTGACGATGATTTGACCTTTGTCGGCGCGCTCTAAAAAGTTTAAACAGCGTAAAAGGGTTGTTTTACCGCTGCCCGAAGAGCCGATAATGGTGAGCACCTCGCCCCTTTCGAGCGTGAAGTTGACGCCCTTTAACACTTCGGTTTTACCGAAACTTTTATATAAATCCTTAACTTCCAATACGTTCACAGTGCGTCACCTCCTTAACCCTTGTAGTAGTCCATTTTCTTTTCAATCCAACCAAACAGCAATGTCAGGATGCCGTTAAAGAGCAGATAGAATACTGCGGTGTAGAACAGCGGCCATAAAAGACCGTCGGACTTGATGAAACGCTGCGCATTCCAGAGTACTTCGTAAACCATCACCACACGCGCAAGGGAAGTATCCTTGACGAGCGTAATGATTTCGTTGCTCATCGGCGGCACAATGCGTTTTACCACCTGCATCAGCACCACGCGGAAGAATACCTGCGTTTTGGTCATGCCGAGCACCTGACCTGCTTCATACTGACCGCGCGGAATACTTTCGATACCGCCGCGGAAGATTTCGGAAAAGTAGCAGGCGTAGTTGATGATAAAGGCAAGCATCAGCGCAAAGAAACGGTCAAACACGTGCCAGGTAGACAGCCATTGCAAAACGGCGTTGTCATAGCCTGCAAGCACTAACTTTTGTGCCCAAACGCCGATGAGGCCCGGACCGTAGTAGATGGCAATGAGCTGGAGCATCAGCGGTGTACCGCGGATAATCCAGATAATTGTCTTTACAAGCCACTTGAGCGGCTGAAACTTACTCATGGAGCCGAAACTGATAATCAGGCCGAGCGGCAGCGCAAACAAAAGCGTCAGCGCAAATATGCGAATTGTCGTAATAAAGCCTTCAAGCAGGCTTAAATTTACTTGAATGAACATAAAATCCATAACCCCCATAGGTTGCTTAAACAGCAAATTAGAAGGCATACGGTATGCCTTCTAATTTGTATTTGTATGTTTGTGTCTTGAATTAGAATGCCAGAGTCAACTGATACTTCTCAGCAAGTGCTTCCAAGGAACCGTCAGCCTTGAGTTCGTCAAGTGCTGCATTTACCTTTGCGGTCATGTCGGAACCCTTGCGGAATGCGATACCGTATTCTTCGCTTGTCAGTTCGATGCCGGAAGCGAGGTCAGCGTAGCTTGTGCCTTCACCGGTCATAGCGTTTGCCATGGTGATGTCGATTACGCAAGCATCTGCGGAACCGCTCATAACTTCGAGCAATGCGTCTGTCTGTGCCGGCACTGCAACGTAGTTTTCGTCGAGACCGCAATCAGCGATTGCGCTTTCACCTGCGGAGCCGGATTCTGCAACGAACTTGAGACCCTTGAGGCTTTCGACGTCAGCGTAGTTTGCAACAACTGCCTTGTTCATAACAACAACCTGTGCGTTCTTAACATATGCCTTGGAAACATCAGCGTTGAGCTTAACTTCGTCTGTGATGGTCATGCCGTTCCAGATACAGTCGATGCTCTTGGAAGCAAGTGCCGGGAACTTGTTGTCCCAGTCGATTTCAACGAATGTCGGGTTGAGGCCGAGCTTTTCACTTACCATCTGTGTCAGTTCTGTGTCGAAACCTGTCCAGGAACCGTCTTCAGCCTTGAAGTTCATCGGCTCATAGATGGTCATACCAACGATGAATTCACCCTTCTCGGCGATGTAATCCGCGTCGGATGTAACTGTTTCGCCGCCGCAACCTGTGAGTACCATCATCAGCGCCATTATAAGCGCCAATACAACTGCTAATGTCTTTTTCATTTTAATTTCCTCCCATAAATAAATGTGTTTTTTAATGGTGTAGGCTCATTATACTTTACTGTGGTAAATTAGTAAAGCGTTTTTTGCAAAAAAAACCAAATTTATTTGATTTTTTTATAATAGTCAAGGCTCTTTGGGTAATTTTCCACATTAAACAAAATAAATTTTTCACAGATTTTGGACAATTCGCACAAAAACCCGTCTTTAAGTGTAAAACCGAAACTGGAGGCAAGTGGTGCATTGCAGATATAATCGAGTGCTTTTACGGTTGGCGCGGACAGCGATACGGCATCCGCGGCACTGCAGTTTTCGCACAGAGTGCCACCCATGGCGGGAGAGAGCGCATTTAAATGCTCGGTTTCGCCGCAACGCATACAGCAAACCGTATTTGGTGCAAATCCTGCGCATTGACAGAGCTTGATTTCATATACCGCCTTGAGGATGTCTGCGTTCCTTTCGCCTTTGGAAAGCAGGTGCAGGGTATTGAGCAGAAGCGACAACACCTGTGCATCCGGATTATCCGGGCCGATGGCGGCATACGCCAAATCGCACAGATATTGTGCGAGCGCTAAGTTTTCAATGGAGGCGGCCACGCCGAAAAAGCTTTCTTTGCCTACCGCGCCGCGCAGGGTATACATATTTTTTCCGGGTACAAGCTGAAAACGGCCGTAGCAAAACAGCTGGGTCGCGCCTGCCTGATGGCTTTTAAATTTTCTTGCGCCCTTGGCGATAGCGCTGACGATGCCGAATTCTTTGGTAAATAACGTTAGAATTCTGTCGGCTTCGCCGTAGTTTTGCTGGCGAATCACCAACGCATCTGCCGAAATTGGTTCCATATGTACCCACCTCCATTCTTAAAAAAATCCTTCACACGTCGTGTGAAGGATTTTGTGCGGTTTCTTTAAAAACCAAATAATCATCAATTGAGCCGGAGTTTAAAAATCGTTCCCACATGAATTTTGAAAGCATATTTTTGTCTCTCCTTTATGCAATATCGTTACATAAATAGAGTTCGCTTTCGCAGCGTTTATTATTCGTAACCGAAATTTTTAATTAAGTAATTGTTGTTACGCCAGTCATTTTTTACCTTTACCCAAAGCTGCAAAAACACCTTTTGGTCGAGCATACGCTCAATGTCGATGCGCGCTTTTTCGCCGACTTTTTTGAGCACCGTGCCGTTTTTGCCGATGATGATGCCCTTGTGCGAAGCCTTTTCGCAGTAAATGACCGCACTGATTTCGGTAATGTTTTCTTTTTCTTTCATAGCTTCAATTTCAATCGCAATGCCGTGCGGCACTTCTTTGTCTAAAAGCCACAGCAGCTTTTCACGGATGATTTCTGCGGCGATTTGCTTTTCCGGTTGGTCGGTGACCATTTCTTCCGGATAAAATGCAATACCTTCCGGCAAAAGCGCCGTCAGTTCGTCGAGCAGGCGGTCGATACCGTTGGAGCGCAACGCGCTGATGGGAATAATCGCCTTGAAATCACCGTTTTCGCTAAACTTGGCAATCAGCGGCAGTAAATCGTCTTTGTTCATCAAATCAATTTTGTTTAAAACCAGAATTGCCGGAATGCCGGATTTTTTGATGCTTTCGGCAATCTCTAAATCATTTTCCGTTACGGGACGCGTTGCATCGAGCACGAACAAAATTACATCCATTTCGTCAATGGACTCTTTTGCCGCGCGTACCATGTACTCACCGAGTTTTGTGCGTGCCTTGTGAATGCCCGGCGTGTCCGTAAACACAATCTGGCGGTTTTCGTCGGAATAGATGGCGAGGATTGTATTTCTCGTTGTCTGCGGCTTGTTGGAAATGATGGCAATTTTCTGCCCGACAATGTGATTGAGCAGGGTGGATTTGCCGACATTCGGACTGCCGATGATGGTGACAAACCCCGATTTAAAGTTTTTATTTTCCATTTGTCTACCTCGTTAAACCAAGCGCGCTAAGCGCTTTTTCTTCTTTTGAACGCATCTCAAGCCGGCTTTCTTCATCGTCTTCGTGGTCGTAGCCGAGCAGATGCAACACGGAGTGCGCCGTCAAAAAGCCGACCTCGCGCTCAAAGGAGTGGCCGTATTCTTCCGCCTGCGCTTTGGCATGCTCCAAGCTTAAAACAATATCGCCGAGCAAAAGCACATCGCCAAACTCTATGTCTTCGCTGATGATTTCGCCATCCTCGTCATATTCGAGCATAGGGAAGGAAAGTACGTCCGTGGCCTTGTCGATGCCGCGGTGCTCGTGATTGTAGCTGCGGATTTGCTCGTCATCGGTAAACAGGACGGACACCTCGCAGTCGCGACCAAATTCTTCCTGTGTGAGGACGGTATCTACCACACGTTCAATTAAATCATACAGTCCGTCCGCAATTGGGATGGCGTCCTGTTCATTTTCAAATATAATTTCTGCTTTCATGCTTTATCTCCTGTTTTGTGCTTCGGCACGCTTTCTTTCTTTTTCCATCTCGGCTTTTTCGTACGCCTTGATAATCTTTTGCACCAGCGGATGGCGGACAACGTCCTTTTCCGTCAAGTAGCAAAATTCGATATCGTCAATGTTTTTAAGAATTTTTACCGCCTCTTTGAGTCCGGATTTTTTACCGTCCGGCAGGTCAATCTGCGTAATATCGCCCGTCACAACAGCGCGCGAGCCGAAGCCGATACGGGTCAAAAACATCTTCATCTGTTCGGGCGTGGTATTTTGCGCCTCGTCGAGGATAATAAACGCATCGTCGAGCGTGCGGCCGCGCATGTACGCCAGCGGTGCCACCTCAATCATGCCGCGCTCCAAATATTTTTGGTAACTTTCCGCACCGAGCATGTCGTACATCGCATCGTAGAGCGGGCGCAGATACGGGTCGACCTTCATCTGCAAATCGCCCGGCAGAAAGCCGAGCTTTTCACCGGCCTCTACGGCAGGACGGGTTAAAATAATGCGGCTGACCTCTTTGTTTCGAAACGCCATTACGGCGGCAGCTACCGCAAGATAGGTTTTACCCGTGCCGGCAGGGCCGATGCCGAAGGTGATGACAGCCTTTTTGACTGCTTCAATATATTTTTTTTGTCCGACGGTTTTGGATTTGATGGGTTTGCCCTTTGCGCTGATGCATACCACATCGTCACTGAAATTACCGAGCGTCTGTTCAAGCCCGTCCTCTACCATGGAAATGGTGTAGAGAATATTTTGCTCATTTAATGCTTCGCCGCGTTGAATGTATTGGCACAGACTGTGCAGCACCTTGAGTGCATTTTCCACATTGCCGCCTTCACCGATGACCTTCAATTCATCCTCGCGGCTGAGTATTTTTACGTTCAGTTCTTTTTCCATCAAACGGATGTTGCAATCAAAGCTGCCGAACAGTGCCGACACATCCACATCCGCAGGAAGCGAAAAAAGCATTTCCGTCACAAACGTCACATCCTTAGTACATAATTCTCTATCCTATATTATAAACTGTTTTTCCGGATGTAGCAATAGTTTTTTAAAAAATGAATTGCAAACGCAGTTTGTAGGGCAGGGGCTTGCTCCTGCCGCAAATTCCGCACAAACCAGGGCAATGATAAATCATTGCCCTGTCACCTCCACCTGTTTTCCAATCTGTTCTTTGAACTCCGCCGTGCGTGTGACGGTGAATGTGCCGTCGCCGTTTTGCACAACATCAGTGCGTGCATCCATACGCGCGGCCGCTTTATCAAACAGCATATCCTGAATTTGTGCATCGAGTTCTTTTTCTGCCGCTTGCGCAATTTCCTGCGCCGTGCGCTCGCGCGCCTCCGGTACGTATTCCATGTATGTGTCCGTCTGATAGGAAATCCCCGTGTATTTGCCGAAAATCACCCAGTCGTGGCTTTCTTTTTTTAAATCACACTTGTCAAACGGGATGTTATTTTGTTTGCTCAGGGGTAAAACCCAATTGCCGAGCTTTAACCGTCGATGCGTGTGCGTTTGCTCAGTATATTTTTTAAGTATTTGCTTTGCGTTTGCTTTCACACTTGCCTCATACCATGTGCGTGCAAACACCTGTCCGGATGCATGCGTGTAGCGCGCTGCAACGCCCTCGCGCTCGCTGGTAAATACCGCGCTGATTAAAAGCTGACCGCGCAGTACCGTGTCGCCGACCTGCACCTTCGTTTGCCCTTCGGTGGCGACAATTTCGCAAATAATGCCGTCGCGCTCTGCCACAATGTCGCAAGGCTCGGTGGAGAGGATTTCCGGTGCAGGCCGTTTTTCGAGCACACGCACCTGTGCGCGCACACCGCGCACATCGACCCAAAGCCAGCTTAATTCGTCTAATTTTAAAAGTGCCTTGTCCTTGATTTCGCGCGGTGCAATGCGGCTTTTGAGCGCACCGGGGCGCAAGCCCAGCTCGGCTAGCGCCGTGCGGATTTCGCTTTCGTCCACGCGCTCGGTCGGCGCGATTTCCACCGACCAGATGCAAAGCGAGGCCGCATAGAGAAAAATTGCCGCCGTCAAAATTCCGATTAAAAAGCCGGTGCGCCGTCTGCATTTTGCCAGATAAATCGGCAGACCGCGCTTTTCGAGAATTTTCACACGCGTGTGTGTTTTGCGTGCAATCGGGCGCACGGATTGAAACGCACGCACGCTCATGCGCAGGCGCGTGTGTGTTTCGCCGTCTTTGCGGATGTCCCATAAAAAGATACCGTGATGCAGACATAAATTAATAAACCGCTCGACAAACTGACCCGAAACGAGCAGCAGTACCGAGCCGCGCAGAAAGTGAATGAAACGGATAATCATTTACACACCGCCTTCAAAGGAAACGGAATCAATTTCGCCTTCAACGGTGATGGCTTCGCCGGCGATGGCGCGGATAGATAGGCATTTGCCGCAAATGCGCACATGCTTTGCCGGCGTGGCGAGCAAAAGAAAATCTTGGCCGTAGGCGACAATGCCGCGGTAGTTTTCCATGTACACCTCGCGATGACCGGTTAAAATCAATCGCGGCAGGTGCATTGTCAGCGTTTTGGGCAAATCCAGCGTTTCGCTCACGCGCTCCGTAAACCCTTTTTTGAGATGTTGGTTGTTTTTCTTTTTCATATAAAACCTCGGAAATTTAAATGATTTGCAAAATAACGGCAATGATGAATCATTGCCCTACGGTGTTGGTTTGTAATACCGCACAAACCTGCGGCGTGTGGCAGGGGATCTTGGGGGGATGCAATCCCACCCAAGCCGTTTTAAGGGGGTTATAGGGAGAGAATCGCAACTCCCCCCCTATGTTTTGCTACTTTTGCATTCAAAAGTAGGCCCGTCCGGTAGGACAAAACAATCCCTCCGTCACGGCGAAACGCCGTGACACCTCCCTTTGCACAAGGGCGGCGGATGCGTTGCATCGTAAATGCCCACGCCCTACAATTTTCCATTTTCATTTATATGCCCCTTCGCGCATATAAATGACCGAGGTGATACGGATGAAACGAAAACTTGCACTCACGGTGACGCTTTTGCTGACAGCGGGCGTTTGCATAGTGCCCGAACGGAGCATTGCGGTGGCGCGCGCGGCACTTGCGCTGTGTGCCACGGCGCTGTTGCCGTCGCTGTTCGTATTTTTTGTATTGTCGGGGCTGCTTTTGCGCCTCGGTCTCGGACAACTTCTGCAAAACAAGACCGCGTGGCTGTTTCGTCCGCTCTTTGCCGTCGGCGGCAGCGGCGCGGGCGCGCTGCTGCTCGGTTGGGTGAGCGGCTACCCCGTCGGTACAACCTGCGTAAAAACACTCTACCAAAGCGGACAAATCAGCAAAACAGAGGCGGAGCGCCTGCTTGCATGGTGCAATACGACAGGGCCGCTGTTTGTGCTCGGCACGGTGGGCAGTGTTCTGCTCGGCGATGCACATGCAGGGCGGATGCTTTATGCCTGCCATCTTGCGGCCGCGCTGACCGTAGGCCTGCTGTTTCGGTTTTATAAGCCGTCGCATCGTCCGCGCGCCAATGCAGAGATTATTTTTCATGCAGAACCCCTCGGCACGGCTATCGCGCAAAGCATCCACGCGGCGGTAAAAAATATGCTCTATGTTTGCGGCCTGACCGTCGTGTTTGCCGTTGTGATTTCGTTTTTGCCGGACGCGCCCTTGCTGCGCGGCGCGTTGGAACTGACAAATGGTACGGCGGCGATTGCCGCGGCGGCCATGCCGACAGCGCGCAAACTCCGACTTTTATCGCTTGTGCTCGGTTTCGGCGGCGTAAGTGTCCATCTGCAGATTGCCGGCATCCTCTCCGATTGTGACTTGAGCGCAAAAACCTGCGTGGCCGGCAAGGTTTTGCAGGCAGTTTTTTCCTATATATATGTATGTATAATTTTATGAATTGCACAAACTAGCCTTCCCATTGGCTTATCCGCGCCCTACGATTTTGGTTGCAATGCATGGTCTTTTGTGCCGCTTGTACAAACTCTGCACGAACTCACGGCGTGCAGCAGGGGGGTCTTGGGGGGATGCAATCCCACCCAAGCCGTTTTAAGGGGGTCATAGGGGGAGAATCGGAACTCCCCCTATGTTTTGCTACTTTTGCATTCAAAAGTAGGCCCGTCCGGCAGGACAAAACAATCCCTCCGTCACGGCGAAACGCCGTGACACCTCCCTTTGCACAAGGGCGGCGGATGCGTTGCATCGTAAATGGCGCCTACGACGTTTACAAATTATTCTCGTTTTGTGCCTTTTGCACAAAAGACCAACCCCCTCTTTTGTATATTCTTAACAAAATTCTATTTTGACGACAAAAAAGGTGTTTTTATGCTTGAAAATTATTTTGATTGTGGTACAATTATGTTACAATAATGTAACAGTATGGGGCATAGTGCGCTTTTTTACGGATTTAGAGCGTAAATCTCGAAAAAGCGGTAGGGAATTATGGCCTGTATTGACATTTCAAAACCCTTTATTTTATAAAGGTAAAACAAAATTATTTTACGGAAATCCGGAGAAAACGGACGTGCAAATGCAGGTTGCAAACAGTAATTTTGCATTTTGCATTCTGCATTTTGCATTTTTTCGGATTTATCCGAAAGAAAAGGGAGGAGAAACCATATGACAAAGACAAAGTTTTTGTCAAAAGTATTGGCAGTACTGATGGTACTTTCAATGCTTTGTTCAACAGGCGTTTTGGCTGATTATGGTACCGGTAATGTTACTGAAGACCTGGCGATTATCACAATCACCGAAATGACGTTGAACGGTACATTAAATCTCAATGAAGCAATAGACGAGGCCACGGCAAAGTGGGCGGATATTGCAGACGGCATCGAGATTGCTATTACCGGTACTGCTTCGCAAGGAACCGGTACGGTGGCATTTGTTATTGCCCCGACGGCTGCTTTGCAAGATCCGGTCGATACACTTGCGTTGGAGGCTACGATGCTGGGCACTGCAACTGCAACAATCGAAAACGGTGAATTTACAGCAACAATCCAGGCTGATGAAACAAAGATTGTTGCAGGCGAAACGTACGAACTTCGCTATGCCTATTCTGAGGTAGGTAGTGAAGGAACCTACGTATATCAAAGATACATCAAGACCTTTGATTGGAATGCCGCAGGCACCACGCAGGCGACCAGAACCATTACCAAAGATGGTATTGCCGATCCGATTAGCATCACGATTCAAAGTAACCCGTTGCGTGATGCGATGCTTGGTAAGAGTAAAGTTGCTAAGCAATCGATTACCCATATCCGTACAGACAATTTGGATGACGGCGCGCACCTGCAGTTTAGAGAAACAGCTTCCATTCCGGAAGGCTTTAAGTTTGCAGGTGAAGACAGTGCGGCGCAGACCAACCCGGCTATGCATGAGGCTATGCTTGATAGCGTCGGTGCAGAGTTCAAGGGCGGCGTGCTTTTGTCTGACTCCATGTGGGAGCCGTATAAATATAACTCTAAAAAAACCTTGGAGGGCAATGCCGGTTGGCGTTTTCAGGCGACAGAACCGGGTACGGCTTATATCGTAGCCGGTGCACCTTTGACCCATTCTGCTTGGACGAATGTGAATAATGGCGAAGGTGAATGTTCCTTTACGGATATCAGACCGCCTTTGTTTGTAACCAGAGAGGTTACGGTTGCTGAAGCGGATGCAGACAGCGACGGCACACTCACTGGTACAGAGGTGGGTAGTTATCTTAAAACGAATTCGGATTTGGTAACCCAGGATCCGGAAAAGGCTGTAGGTTTTTATCAGGGTACTACTACGGCATGGAAGCTAAATTCGGCTACATTCTATCCGTTATCCATGGCAAGTACTTTGCCGAACAATAGCACATACGGTATTATGCAGATGCCGAAGGCTGCGGACGGCAGTGCGTATGTGAATACACAATATCCGTATTATATGCACGTAACTGCGACTTGGGATTATGTAGCGGGACGTGGCTATACAGGAAATCCTTTAGATTTAAAATATGCCTATGAGCTCAGCTTCAACGCAGGGGAATGGGTAGAAATTCCGTACATATCCTATGGAGCAAGTACTGGTTATCAGCCGGTTGTACTCCAGTTTGACGCTCCGCCGGTAGTCGAAACGAAGCCGGAGCTTACAACGGCTGAGGTAGCATTGACAATCAACAATGCTTATGCCTTCACGGGAACGAGCTCAAATGTTGCTAAGCAGGATGCAGCAGTGCTTACACAAACAAAGTCCGTAACCTTTGAAGAAGGTGCAGAAGCGTATGTTGTAACTGTTCCTTACGGTACAGGTATTGCAACGGCAACGATTACAGATGAAAACGGCGCGACTGCTACAGTGAAGGCTTGCTTCCAGGATAGTGAGGCAGAGCCTGTTGCGAAGAAAACACAGCCGAGGGTAATTTACGACACTGTCGCAGCGAAGGCAACCATAGGTGATTTTGAATATGACATTACCTTTAAGTGGGACAATTCCTACCCGTATATTTACAACTATTCGGATGCAGGATATACATATCCGCGTAGAAACCTTATTTTGCGCGGTGACGGCCAAAACGCGCTTTGGGCATCACAACAAATCGGTAATACAGATTTAGTGGGTACTGCAGTTTCGAAGGCTTTAGGTTCGATTGCCGCCATGAGTAGCACGAACACCACAATTAAGATTAACGGTAACGCGCTTGCGAATGATGCATATCTCTCCGTAATTTCAGTAAATTATTCTGACGCTTTCTACAGAGGATTTGTGTCTGGCTCATCACAGGACTTCCACAAGATTGCGCATGCTGAAAACGCAGAATGGACCTCGTTTACACCGTCCGCAAACGGTACGGTTTATGTAACCGTAACAACGGCAGACGGGACTTGGAAAGAAGGCAGCGGCTGGACAAAGGTGGACAACGCAACCTTTAATGACGCGTCTGCAGTAGTATATCAGAAGGCTTGCGTAGCAGGCGAGCTTTTCAAAGTGCCTTCCCAGGTGATTACCGAGGCTGAAATTAACTATATTAACGGAAAAATTGCGGAAAAGGATACAGCAGCAAACGACGGTTATCAGTTTAAATATGTTTACAGCAATCACGCTGCAATTTTGAACTGGTCTAGTGATGGTGGCGCAACATGGACTCCGGTTGCAGCTGCGGGAAAAAATGGTACTGTTGGAACTTATACAAAGGTAACGGCCGATTATATGCGCGGACAGGGCACAGCGAACTCCAAACTGGATACGCGTATCGGCGCACCGTACGGTTCCAAGGACTTCTTCGTAGTTGTTGCGTTTGACGCACCGGCAGCGCCGGAAGAGCCGGGTGAGCCGTTTGAAATGGGTGATATTACTTACACCTATGCAGGGCTTGCAGAGCCTATCGTTGTGGACAAAGAGAGCGCCGAGCCGATTACCGTTCCGTACGGCACAGGAGCAATCAGCGTTTCTGCCGCTTACACCGGTGCTGGTACTGTTGTTGTTTCTCCGGAAACAGTAACGCTCACCGATGACGCTCCGAGTCAGACGGTAACCGTTACGGCTACACCGGACGACGGTGTGGCAGAAACTTACACACTCACATTTGTATTGGGTGCGCCGAAGCTCACATGGACGAGTGCACTTGCACTGACGGGCACACCGAAGACGCAGACCACCGGTGGTACAACCCAAGCTGCAAACACGAACCTGTACGCAGGCGGTCTTTACAAGGTTGGTGAGAAAACCGGTGAGGCGCAGCTGGATGCTGCAAACACGACGGTAACGATCGAAGTGCCGTACGGCGTAGAAGCTGTTGAGTTCGATAAACTTATTGAAGGAAAGATTGACCTGTTAAATGCGCAGGGTCATAGTGTTACAACAACGGCTGTATGGGCAGGTACTACATACACTGTAAACATTGCATGGGAGGCTTATGCTTACCAAGCGGGCATGCCGCTTCTGTACGACTTGCAGTACCATGTTGAAAACAAGTCAAATCTCGCAGGTGGCGGCACCTGGTACTACGCAGTTCCGTCTGCGCTCGTGCTCAATAATACTATCGACCTAGTAAATACAGAAGACACTTTCTACAAGGATGCTGACAAAACAGAGCCGGTGGAGACGTTCACTGAGGATTCTTATAACAAGAGTAACTATACGGTAACGAATGCGGGTGCTCATATCCGCAGAATTCGTATTGCACCGCGTTCCTTCCAGTCTTTTGCTGACGCTGGATATATTGAAAATACGTATGCATTCAACGATGCAACCGTCCTTGTAGTAGATTATAATGATGCAACAGCTGACGAGGTTAGTCCGAGATACACCTTTAAAGCTGCAGTTGACGGCTATGTAATCGCAGCGTATTATGAAAACCAGAACGTATTGGACGGCTGGACAAAGTATGATGACGTTGAGATTGAAGCACTCAACCGTGTGTCACGTTACAATGAAGAGGGCACAAAGGAAAACGTCTATACAATAGAAACGCAAAAATATGTTTACGTTAAGAAAGTGAAGGCAAACGAAGAGGTAAACATTATTGAAACGAATTCTAAGGCAACGTACCCGCCGATTGTTATGGTGGTTACCGAGGATATGTTTACCGAAAAACAGCTTGCGCAGATTACAGACCTTAAGTACTCGACAGCTGCAACGCTCTATAAGGTAGATACGGTTACCGACGGTGTAATTGACATCAACGGCCCTTATGATGTAAAGGTTCCTTACGGTACAGCTTCCGCAACGGTGACCTATACAATGGATGATGGTACAACCGCTACAACAGATGCAGTTAATTTGCTGTCCGGTGCAGGCTCCGTGGATATTCCGGCTCCTGCAGGTACAATTAAGGTGAATTTTACCTGGAATGATGCTCCGGAAAGTCAGTACATAAGCAATCTGGTGAAGAACGATATTTCGAGCCGAAAGGACAGAATTTTTGTAACCTTCGGCAACCATCAGGATAATGTTAAGCTTTTCGCTACAAGTGGTTATGCATCTACGGGTGAGTCAACGTTCTTTATGGTTAACGGTGATAGAACCAAGGGTATCGCACAACGCGGCCAAACCGTAATTATTTCGGATGCTATAAATAATTGCGGTAACCCATTATATGGTCAGGGAACAATTCCGTATCTGTATGTAGAGCAGGCAGACTATTTAAGCTTTACACTTGGCAGAGCCGGTTATGTATACGTTGTGCCTTACATTATTGAAGGCGGCGTATGGAAGGAAGGCGTAGAAAATCAATGGACCGTTGCGCCGTTCACGTTCGACTTTAATGGTGTTGAGAAAGTGGTTTACCAGAAACACTATGATGCCGGTGCGCAGGTAACGATTCCGAGTAACGTGGTAACCCAGGCAGAAATTGATGCAGAGAATCTTAAGGTTGCTGATGAAGGCTATGAATTTGTGAAATTGACAGATACAGAGCTTGCAAACATTAAGGCTGCGGCTACGGCTACTGGTGTATCCATTAAGTATGTTCAGGAAGGTGATTGGGTTGCTAAGTACCTTACTGAAAATCCGGAGGGTGCTAACTACGCAGGTTATGTTCCTCAGGGTTCAAACGGCGTGAAGCATTACACTAGACCTACAGATGGTGGTACGGGTAATACAATCACATTCGCAGTTGCTGATGCTTATGTAGACGACGCTTTCGGAAAACCGCAGTACAAGGGTGATGCAACGGTGAAGTCCGGTACAACAATTGACCTTGCGGAAAATACCCTTCCGATTTACTACGGCGAAGTAGGTGGCGAGATCACATTCGAACTTGCTGATACTACGTACGCTACACTCGATGGTAGTATCCTCACTGTAAAAGACGCTGTCAATGCAGAGAGCCACACGATAACCATCACGGCAACACAGCGTGGGGTTTCAAGCACGTTTACAATCACTACCGCAGAGCTTTCTGTCAACGAGTACGGTTACTTAACGATTCTGGCAAATGAATCCGGTAAGTTTACAGTAGATGCGAAGGATGACGAAAAGGATTATACGCTCGAAGATTCCGATAACTACGGAAAAACTTACTTTAAGGCAGGCGAAACGGTAACGTTGACTGCTGTGCCGGCTGAAGGTTATGTATTCAAGTACTGGAAGCGTCTGAAGAACGCGAGCGATACCGGTCATATCTTCAGTTATGACGCGTCCTTCGTGCTTACGATTCCGAACGACATCATTCTCGCGCCGGTATTTGCTCCGGCAGAGCTGTATTCTGTAACCTTCAGAGGTTATCAGCGATCGGTTATCGAGGAAAGCTGGACAGACGGAACGGATATTATTACAGTTCCGAGCGAAGCCGTGATACCGCAGGTATTCGGTTATAAATTCGATGGCTTTGCACTTGCAAGCGATCCGGAAACAGTAGTATACGCAGCAGGCGTATCCATTCCGGCAGGCACGATCACGAAAGATACAGTCTTCGTAGCTGTATACGTTCAGGATGAAAACCAGCAGCAGTATACACTCACGGTTGAGAATGGTACAATCGAAGGTACAGAAGAGACCTCGATTACTGCACACTTCAATACACGCGTTGTTGTAATGGCTGAGGAGGTAACAGAGGATGGTAACTTCCAGTATTGGGCAGATGCTGATGATCTGACCAAGAAGCTCAGCTACAGCGCTACGTATGCATTCTACATGATGGCTGCAGACAGAACCTTGGTTGCAGTATATGAAGATAAGGAACAGGTTATTGATCCGGTTTACACAATGACGGTAAGCCAGGTTGGCGAAGATGCAAACGGCGTAATCTTCGGTCTGTTCGCGGAAAGACGTATTCCGGAAGGTTATACGGTAATCGAAAACGGTATCGTTTATGCATACGAAGGTAATAAATATGGTTTCACAACCGAATCTAAGGTAGTAGATTTGGATAACTGGAACGGTAAGGCAACATCCAAGTTCCAGAATTCAAATGGTAGCTACTTTATCCGATTCCAGATGACAGCTGACCGTACAAGTAAGGGTACATGGTATGCAAGTACGTATGTTACCGTGAAGGATGGTAGTGACAAGGTTGTAACATTCTACAGCCCGAAAACAAAAATTGCTGTAGAAGATGAACCTGTTGAAGAACCGGAAGAAACTCCGACTGAACCTACAGAATAATTTAAGCATTACAAACCCTGCAAAAGACACGCTGCCCCTCGGGGCAGCGTGTCCCCGGCAGGGGATTAAAAAATGAATACGACATTCATTAAAAAGTATTGACAGGACAGAAGAAGTATGTTAATATGTACCTTGACTGGTTTAATACATAAAGTAATGTGACATAGAGACTGTATGGTGAAAGGAGAGAGTTTCAACATGAAAAAGGAATATGAAGCACTTGAAATTGAAATTAAAAAGTTTGCTACGCCGGATGTTATGGATATTATTAGTAATCCTAATTGGGAAGAAGGCACAGATGACGATATCATCGACAGATGACGATATCATCGAAAAAGATTAATTTCAATTTTTAATGAACAAAAAAAGAAACCGTTTTGGTTTCTTTTTTTTGTGTTTGTTTGCAATTTGTGTACGTATGGCGCTTGCCTCCTTTGTCTAAAGGGAGGCAGGCCGCCCGTAGCGTGGTGGAGGGATTCCGTATCCGCGCCGTGGATATGCGCGGGATAAACGGCAATGATAAATCATTGCCCTACGGTGTTGGATTAAATGTGTTTGTAGGGCAGGGGCTTGCTCCTGCCGCAAATCACGCACAAAAAAAGGGGCCAAATGCCCCTTAAATTTATGTTAAGCCGAGGGGGTTCGACTCCCCTCGGCTTAAGCAGATGCGTCACTATCCGAACCCGTTTTTGTCGGAATTTTTCGCCGCTGCTGTGTTAAAATACTCGCAAATACGACAGTATTCGCTCCGTTTTTGCCTTGCATCGCCTGAAAAATGCCTGACAAAAATCCATACGGACCTTAAATGCGAAAAAATTATAATTTTTCAAGGCGGAAGAGCGAAGGAATACTCGCGTATTTCAAGCTCAACAACGCAGAAAAATATGATTTTT
>JAZRUW010000018.1:0-3007 GCA_045652745.1 Clostridia bacterium | reverse complement strand
CTGCATTATACGCGAGTATAATGCAGTTTTTTATGTTCCTCTTTCCGACAAAATTCCTCGACTAAAACTGCCAACGGCACCTTAAAAGGTAATAGCTTGGATGAAGAGCAAGGCAAAAATGACCGACATCCTCGCGGATTTCGGTCATTTTTAACACAGCTATTCGCCAAAATATTGCTTTTTAAGGCGTTTTATCCTTAAGAACACTCGCCCTTTGAAATCCTCTTTTTATTTACCATTTTCCATTTACTCATACACCGGCGTCATCGCCCAGAGTGCGATATTGCAGATGCCGCCGCCCATGTTTGCCTCAATGCGGACCGGAATATCGAGTGTGTTTTTAAACCTGTAATCGAGCACGCCCCATGAAACGGTTGCCTCGTCGTCGCGGGTGCAGTAGGAAACCGGTATACTGTGCTTGTAACGCTCTACTACGGCAAGACTTGTCTTTTTCGTTGCCATATACAGCGTAGACGAAATCTGACAAATGCCGCCGCCGAGACCGGGCACTTTTTCGCCACCCTCGAACACGGTAGCGATTTTAAATCCGCGCTCGATGGTGCGCGGGCCTACCGTCTGATTGTAGGAGAAAATTTCGCCGGGTTGCAGTACCTTGTTATGGATTGCCACGGTGGCAAGGCGCATATTTTCGTTGCGGTTTGCCTGAGAAGCATAGGTTTCGTACCGCGTGGTCGCGCGCGAAAGCTCAGTTTCGATATAGCCGATAAGCTTTTTCGGATGCGGCTTTGCAACGTAAATCGGTGCGCTGTCCCAGGCGTAAGCATCCGCGCCTGCGCCGATGTGGGCTGCCTGCACACCAAAACTTGCACAGAGCAGCATACTGGTAACGATTGCAACAAATTTGAGTTTCATTAACGCTTCAAAAGCTCCTTTTCGCAGAACGCGAGGTCCTCGAGTGTGTTTACACCAAAGAACTCGGTTGTATTTTCAATCGAGAATGTCTCGACGGTAAGACCTTTTTCAATAAAGATTTGCGGCATATCCGTCAGATAATATTCGTTTTGCGCGTTGCTGTTTTTGAGTTCGCCCAGACCGGCCATGAGTTGCTTTGCATCAAATACATAAATGCCGACGTTTACTTCTTTAATAAGCTTCTGCTCCGGCGTGCAGTCCTTATCTTCCACGATGGCGGACAGCTTGCCGTCCTCGCCGCGCACGATTCTGCCGTAAGCCGGCGGATTTTCTTCGATTGCGGTTAAAAGGGTGCAGTGTGCGCCGCTTTCGATGTGCTTGTCCACCAGATTTTTGTATGTTTCCGGACGAACGAGCGGCATATCGCCGTAGCAAATGAGCACCTGACCGTCATAGCCTTCCATATGCTCACGCGTGCACATTACGGCATGGCCCGTACCGAGCTGTTCTGCCTGTACGCTGTAGCCGTATTTATCACCAAGCTCTTCCATTACCTTTTCACGCATGTAGCCGACAACGATTTCCGTATCCTCCGGCGCAATAAAGTTGATGCTTTCCAAAACATAACTGATTAAGGACTTGCCGTTTGCCTGGCGAAGCACCTTCGGCAGATTAAACTTTTCGGATTGCAGGCGCTTGCCCTTGCCTGCCGCTAAAACGATTGCTTTCATAATGAGTAATGTCCTTTCCATATATTATATAATGAACAAACTCATTTTATCACACGTAAAAACGGAATGCAATAGGCACACGGTGCAAAAAGCGGCGAAATATTTACAAAAAAAGGCGAAAACGGAAAATAAAACATTGACAAACCCGCATTTGCATGTGTATAATAGGTGAGTGGTCTTGTCGCCATAAAGGGAATTTGAGTTTCTTCCTTATATAATATAATGCAATGAATTGCCTGCGGCATGAAATGGCGTTGTATTGTTAATATAATAAAGAAATCGCTTGCGATTTCGACAATAATGCTTGCAGGGCAAGCAAATCATGCGCCGGTGGCGCAAATCATGAAACCGGAAGGTTTCAAATCATGCAAACGCAGTTTGCAAATCATTATAGGGTTGTCCCCACTCCGGTACCCCTGTATCGGTGAAATATATATGGTAATTTGTGTCTGAATGATTGCGCGCAAAGGCGCATTTATACAGGCAAATTACCAATTTTACAGTTATATTACAACTGTATGAATTGCATTGACTACATAATTTTGGGGTGTTATAATCAATGCAAGAAGACAACTATGGGCATTCGTGCCTGTGTTGCCGTCGGGCGGGCCGCAGAGAAAGAGGGTGGCCGCGGCCTGCTAAGACACAACACTCTTTCAACAAAAAAATTTTTTTTAAGGGAGGAATTGAGATATGAAAAATCTCAAGAAACTGTTGGCACTGGTTGTTGCTTGCGTAATGGTTTTCGGTATGGTTGCATCCGCAGCTGTAGTTGATTTCCCGGACGTAGCAGTAACAGCTAAGTACGCAGAAGCAGTAAAAGTTCTGTCCGCGCTCAACGTTATCAATGGTGATGACAAGGGCAACTTCAACCCGGACGCGAACGTAACAAGAGCAGAAATGGCTAAAATCCTTTGCGCATTGCTCAGCAAGAACGCAACATTTGGCCAGACCGAATCCGGTTTTGCTGACGTAACAGCAGCACACTGGGCATCGGGTTATGTAAAGCACGCTAAGGGCCTTGGTTACATCAACGGTTATGATGCAACAACCTTCGGTCCGGAAGACAACGTTACATACGAACAGGCTATTAAGCTGATCGTTGCAGCACTCGGTTACACACTGGCTGCTGATGCTAACGGCGGTTACCCGGCTGGTTACATGATGATCGCTGCTGACAAGAACATCACAAAGAACGTTGTTATCGCTGATGCAACTGCACCGGCTAAGAGAAGCGATATCGCTCTTCTCGCATTCAACGCTTTGGAAGTTGGCATGATGGAAAGAGATACCTACGGTACTTCTGCTGAGTACAAAGAAGGTTCCAAGACTCTTCTCTTCGATAAGCTCGGCGCTTGGAAGCACGAAGGTAAGATCACAGCTACATATGCTGAAGATCCGGC
>JAZRUW010000017.1:0-57888 GCA_045652745.1 Clostridia bacterium | reverse complement strand
CTAAACTCCGTTCGACTTGCATGTGTTAGGCACGCCGCCAGCGTTCGTCCTGAGCCAGGATCAAACTCTCGAAAAAAATATTTCGTTCGTTTAATTAGCTCTTTTAAACTCTGACTTACTTTGTCAGGACGCTGATAACATAATGCTATCTGCGTTTACTCAAATTCTTTTGACAAGTTCCTTGTTTTTTGTCGTACACTGTTTAATTTTCAATGTCCAATGCCTTCGTTTTTAAAGGCCCGTCGCATCAGCGACTTTGATAGTATACCAAAACCTATCACGTTTGTCAACACTTTTTTTAACTTTTTTTATTTTGATGCAAATTGCCCGATAAACCGACAAATCCCGACACCAAAAATACGAAAAGTGTACAAATGGTACAAAACCTTTAATCTCTTTTCAGCTTCTGCTTCAAAAGCACAAGCACGTCCTTGGCGTTGAGTGCAAAGATACAAACTGTAATGCCTGCACTAATATAAAGTGCCCCCGGCATTTGCGACAGCATCGCTGCCGTCTGCCCCACCAGAAGGGCAATATTCAAAAGCAGGTGCGGTATATGCCACGAAATCTTCACAATTCTGCGCGTATGCACAGCACGCACCGCAAACTGCACAAAATAACTCACAGCCGTCGCATAAGCCACACCGAGCGCACCGAATATACGGACAAACCAAATACCCAAAATAATATTGAGCGCCGCCGCAATTGCAGTGGTCATGAGCGTATAGATACTCTTTCTGTCAATCATATAGATGCTTGCCAAAAACGTGGAGATGCAACCAAATGTTGTGCCGATTACTAGCGGCGGAATATACTGCCAAGCCGAATAAAAGGCCGGCGCCGCCAAAATCCGCACCGCGAATTGCGAAAACAAAATCAAGCCTGCGGCAACCGTAAATGCTAACGAGCGATACAATGCACAGATACGGGTAAAGAATTCATCTCTGCCCTCATCCTCCGTCACAGCGGAAATCTGCCACGCTTCAGCAAAGATATTTGCTACTATCATTAATATAGTAGGGATTTTATTTGCCACGGCAAAAATACCCGTTTCCGATTCACCGAACCTTCCTAATAATATATAACGGCTGGAAATCGACATAATCCATGTGCAAATCGTATTTGGTATCAGCGGAATGCAATAAGCCAGCATGGAAATCCACAAAGAACGCACCACATTTGCCGGACGGATAAACCGATACAGGCGCACATAGAAAAAATCCAAAAGTGCACACAGCATATCCGTCAAAATCGTTGCAAGCAGATAGCCGACAATGCCCATACGCAGCACGGCCAAAAACAGAATGTTCAATCCGATGGTCAGCACCGTAGAAAGCACACCGTCCACCGCGTAAAATTTGATATAACCTATGGCACGTGCAAACTGCGAAAACAAGCCGTGCGCACACGACATCAAAATCAGAAGATACATATAAGGCACATATGGCGCAAGCACATCTACCCGATACAAAAGCGGCGAAAAAGCGAGCAGTACCAAAAAGCCGCCCATGAGCGTAACGCATCCGATAGTGAGCACGCCTTTTTTATCCGCAGTTTTCTCCAGGCCAAACCGGATAATGGCATTGATGATACCTACACTGGCCAGCGGTATGAGCAGATTGCACGTCTGCAATACAATATCCACGATACCGTATTCCTGCGTGGAAAGAATATTGGTGTATAACGGCAACATCAAAAAAGACAACAGCTTCGAACTAAAAGACGCTATTGCAAAAATAATGGTATTGACAGCCAATCTTTTATACTTTCCCACAAAAATCCCCTCCAACGCAAAAAAGGTATGTTAGAAACATACCTTTCACTCATTTAATTAGAGTGTATTTACGCAAAACAGTTTGTTACGCTCCGATTTTGTTGAGCTCATGAGCCAGTCTGGACTTCTTTCTGGCAGCAGTGTTCTTTTTGAGCACGCCCTTAGCAACAGCTTGGTCAATCTTCTTAACAACGAGATTGAAGTTTTCAGTTGCAACTGCCTTGTCACCGGCTGTAACGCTTGTTTCGAACTTCTTAATGTAAGTCTTCAGCGCAGACTTAATCATCTGATTTCTCAAAGATTTTGTCTTGATAACCTTAACTCTCTTCTTTGCAGATTTAATGTTCGGCAATCCGTTCACCTCCATATCCATGATAAATCACTATGATAGTTTAACACATAAGATTTAAAAAAGCAAGAAAAATTTTTAAAAATTACAATTTTTTTCTTCTTTCCCTTATTTTACTATATTGTCAATCGCTAAAAGTTCCTCTTTTGTAAACTTTCCCGCCTTTGTCGCATTCAAATTTTCCAGGATTTGCTCCGGTCTGCTTGCACCCATCAGCACCGTCGTCACGGCCGGCTGCTGCATCACCCACGCAATCGACATTTGTGCAAGACTTTCACCGCGCGCTTTTGCAATCACATTCAGCGCCGCAACCTTTTCAAGTTTCTCCGGCGTAATGTCTGCCGCCTTTAATGTGGAATAGGACACGGAAGCTCTGCTCCCCTCGGCGATGCCGTTTAAATACTTACCCGACAAAATGCCTTGTGAAAGCGGTGAAAAAGCGACCACACCCATGCCGCATTCGGAAACTGTGTCCAAAAGCGCAGCCTCCGCCGTACGCGTCAAAAGATTATAGCGCAGCTGGTGCACAATACACGGCACGCCTTGTTCTTGCAAAAGTGCATGCATACGTTTTGTCTGTTCCGCATCGTAATTGGAAATACCGATATAAAGTGCCTTGCCCTGCTTTACGATATCCGCAAGTGCACCCGCTGTTTCCTCAAGCGGTGTTTCCGGGTCATAACGGTGCGAGTAAAATATATCCACATAATCTGTGCCAAGTCGCAAAAGACTCGCATCTATACTTTGCATCAGGTGCTTGCGGCTCCCGCCCGCACCATATGGGCCGGGTTTTACACCATAGCCCGCTTTGGTTGCAATCACCAGTTCGTCGCGATGATTTGCAAACTCTTTGGAAAGAATGTCACCGAGATTTTGCTCTGCCGACCCAAACTGCGGTCTGCCGTAGGTGTTAGCCATATCGAAATATGTGATGCCGTGATTAAACGCCGTTGTCAAAAGCTCCACCATGTTTTCACGTTTGTCCATGCTGCCAAATCCGTTCCACAAGCCGAGGGAAAGTTTGGGCAGTTTCAAGCCGTGCTTGCCGCAAAAGGTGTATTCCGTTGTTTCGTATCTGTCCTGCGCGAACATAGTCATCCCTCTATTTCAAATACTTTGAAATCGTTTCCACATAATGCGAGCCGATACCGATACAGGTCATCTGCTTATAATCAATTTCGACCGGCTCTTTATCCCATACGCCGAGTCCGTCAAAGCAAAGCACACGCGCGTGCTTGTCCTGTGTTTCGACGATTTTGCCTACATAAAAACGGCTTTCCTCATAGCCTTCGCAATCGATTGCAACAACTTGTCCGCTCTTTTGCAAAGCTGCGCACAACGACTTTACACTGTCGAGCGAAAGTTGCGGTGCAGACAAATCAAGCTGTGCATTTTCTGCTTTGATAATCTTGTCGTTAAAGGCTTCTGCTTCCCCACAGAACACTTCGGTCACATCCTGCGTACGCACAATTTTGATGCCGTCCGGTGCAAAATCATAAACAAAGCGCAATGCAACCAGGTTTTTGGTAATCGCTACCGGATAGCCGTAAATGGATAGATAATCAATCATATCCCGGTTTACCGCACAAAGAGACTTGTTTTCCAACGCCTGTTGTAAAAGCTCCAACTGTTCATCTGTTTGTCTGCTCATGTAGGCACACTCCTTTTATCAAAATAGGTGCAGCGGCTCTGCACTGCACCTATACATTTACTGAATTTCTGCGACCAGGTCGGTCATGGAATACATCCCCGGTGCTTTATTTTGCATAAAGACAGCCGCACGGATTGCGCCGACTGCGAAGATTTCCTTGGATGCGGCATGGTGTTTGAGTTCAATCACTTCATCTGCACCCGCAAAAATAATCTCATGCTCTCCGACAATCGTACCGCCGCGTACCGCATGGATACCGATTTCGTCCTTGCCGCGCTTTTTGCGCACGGAATGACGGTCGTAAGTATACGCCGGCTGATTCTCAAGCACATCACCGATGGCATCGGCAATCGCAAGCGCCGTACCGCTCGGTGCATCAATCTTCTGATTGTGATGCTTTTCGATAATCTCAATATCAAAACTGCCTTCCAACAGTTTTGCCGCGCGCTTTGCCAAATCTATGAGCAAATTCACGCCCAGGCTCATATTTGCCGAAAAGAACACCGGAATTTCCTTTGCCGCATCGGCAAGGCTATCCTTTTGTGCCTGACTCAGACCTGTTGTGCAAATCACAGTCGCAACCTTATGCGCCTTCGCATAAGCCAAAATGCCCTCCAGACAACTCGGATGCGAAAAGTCCACAATGACATCGCAGTCCACATTGCACTTGGCCGGAGAGGTGAACACGGGATAGTCGCCGTATGGCACATCGTTTATATCAATGCCGCACACGATTTGTGCATCATCTCTGTCTGCAACCAAACGGTCGATGACTCTACCCATCTTACCGTTACAGCCGCTAAGCATAATCTTTGTCATAAGTACATTCCTCAATTACTTTAAAAGTCCGTAGCGTGCAAGGGAATCATGCAGCTTCTGTGCGTTTGCTTCTTCCATTTCGCAAAGCGGCATACGCAGATTGCCCACATTCCAGCCGACCATGTTCATCGCCGTTTTGACCGGAATCGGGTTGACCTCGATAAAGAGTTTGTCGACGAGGTCCATAATATCGAGTTGCATCTTTGCGGCACTCTTTACATCGCCGTCAAGATACTTTACGCACATTTCATGCATGTATTTCGGCATTAAGTTTGCCGCAACGGAAATTACACCAATACCGCCAACGGACATTGCCGGAATAATCATATCGTCATTGCCCGAATAAATCGCAAGCTCCGGTACGCGTGCCGCCACATGGGACAGGTACGCAATATCACCGCTTGCTTCCTTGATGGCAACGATGTTGTCAATCTTTGCGAGCTTTTCCAATGTGTCGAGCGAGAACGAAACGTTTGTACGTGCCGGTACATTGTAGAGAATAATCGGAATGCTGATGCTATCCGCAATCGCTTTATAATGCAGATACAAACCCTTCTGTGTTGCCTTGTTGTAGTACGGCGTTACAACCAACACGCCGTCACAGCCTGCCGCTTCTGCCGCCATGGACAGCTTGATGGCATGCACGGTTTCATTGGAACCTGTGCCTGCGATAACCGGAATTCTGCCGGCAACCTTTTTTACGGTGTATTCAATCGCGCTGATGTGCTCTGCATCCGGCATTGTGGACGGTTCGCCCGTAGAGCCGCAGATGATAATCGCATCTGTGCCCTCCGCAATATGCCATTCCAGCATTTCGCCGAGTTTATCAAAATCAATACCGTCTTCCTTAAACGGTGTAACAATCGCTACACCCGAACCGGTAAAAATTGTCTTCTTCATTTCGAAAACTTCCTTTCAGAATAAAATGGCACTGCGCACAAACAGTATATGTCTGCGCGCTTACCTTTGTTAATCCAAGTAACCCTTTGCCGCCAAAAGTTCTGCCATCAGCACTGCACCGCCGGCCGCACCGCGCAAGGTGTTGTGGGAAAGGCATACAAACTTGTAGTCATAAATCTTGTCTTCTCTGAGACGACCTACACTGACAGCCATGCCGCCTTCCATATTTCTGTCGAGTTTTGCCTGCGGTCTGTCGTTTTCTTCAAAGTAGTTTAAAAACTGCTTCGGTGCGCTCGGCAATTTGAGTGCCTGCGGCTCACCGGCAAACTCAGCCCAAGCCTTTTTGATGTCCTCAACAGACGGCTTGTTTTCAAAGGATACAAATACGGCAGCTGTATGACCGTCGGAAACCGGAACGCGCAAGCACTGCGCCGTAATTCTCGGCTCGGTTGCATCTACAATCTTGTCGCCTTCGATGCTGCCCCAAATCTTCATCGGCTCTACTTCACTCTTCTCTTCCTCGCCGCCGATGTACGGGATGACGTTGTCTAAAATTTCCGGCCATCTTTCGAAGGTCTTACCTGCACCGGAGATTGCCTGGTATGTGCAAGCAACCACGTCCTTGATGCCGTATTTCTTGAGCGGATGGAGCGCCGGAACATAACTCTGGAGCGAGCAGTTCGACTTAACCGCGATAAAGCCGCGTTTTGTACCGAGACGCTTTTTCTGCGCTTCGATAATCTCGGCGTGCTCCGGATTGATTTCCGGAATAATCATCGGCACGTCGTCGGTATGACGGTGCGCGGAGTTGTTGGAAATTACTGGACATTCGAGTTTCGCATATGCTTCTTCCAACGCACGGATTTCGTCTTTCTTCATATCTACCGCACAGAAAATAAAGTCTACTTCCTTTGCGATTTCTTCTTTATCGGAAACAGCGTCTTTCACAACCAGTTTTTTTACCGCTTCCGGCATCGGTGTGCTCATTGCCCATCTGCCGTCTACAGCTTCTTCATAGGTTTTGCCGGCAGAACGCGCAGACGCTGCAAGCACCTTGATGTGAAACCACGGATGCTCGTTTAAAAGCGTGATAAATCTCTGTCCTACCATGCCGGTTGCGCCGACAACTGCTACATTAAAATTCTTCATTTCTTTACCCTCCAGGTTGTATAACTCAAATAATGCACAAACGCAAACAAACACTTATGCATTATATCTTATTTATAATAACACCAATGATGTCGCATGTCAATATTTTTAGTCTTCATTTTCGATAAAAAGTGTGATGGGGCCGTCATTTAAAAGGTCGACTTTCATATCCGCACCAAAGCGCCCCGTTTCAACCGGTATGCCGCTTTGTCTGCAACCAAAGACCACATAATCATAAAGTCGCTCGGCCTCTGCCGGCGGTGCCGCATCTGAAAACCCCGGACGAAAGCCTTTTTTGCAGTCCGCATACAACGTAAAATTCGGCACAATAAGAAGGCTGCCGCCGATATCGGCAAGCGACAAATTCATTTTTTCTTCGCTGTCCTCAAACACGCGCAGACCGCAACATTTTTTGATGATAAAATCAGCGTTCTTTTCCGTGTCGCCGCACTTTACGCCGACCAGCACCAAAAACCCCTGTCCGATTTTACCGATAACCTCGCCGTCCACCGTAACGGATGCGTGTTTTACACGCTGTACAATCGCTCGCATAATTAACTCCTTTATTCCCTGTTCTTTTTTGCATCGTAGAGTTTGGCATCCGCACGCTTTAAAAGTTCTTCCGTATCGCTTTCACCGTCGTAGAGTTCATAGCCTACGCTCATCAGCAGTTTGTACGGTTTACTCTGCTTTTGTTTTGCCTGTGCAAAGCCATCACGCAATTCCTGACAAATGCGCCGAACCGCCTCTTCATCGTCCGTATCCATGATAATCACAAACTCATCACCGCCGATGCGAAATGCCTCCGCTTCATATTTTTCAGCCACGGCTATCATAACCTCGGACACCAAGCAGAGCGCTTCGTTGCCGATGTTATGGCCATACTCGTCATTGATGAGTTTAAAGCGGTCCATGTCACAGGCGATGACATAAAACAAATCGTTTTTATCCCGTTTGTACTGGGAAAGTTGCTCACGAAATTCGTCCTCCATCCCCTCACGGTTGGACAGTTTAGTCAGCTTGTCCGTACGCGTTTTGCGGTAGAGTGTACGCGCAAACAGAACCGTCAGTGCAACCAACACACCGTGACCGAACAAAGAAAGTCCCTGCGGCAGCCACAAAAGTTTTACAAGTCCGCCAAGCGCCGCCGGCAGTACCAGCAGTGCAGAAAGCAGACACTCTTTTTTGTGTCGTTTCAATTCCGCGGTCAGTGCACCGACCGCCATAAAAATCCAAAGCACCACCACATAGATATAGCCGATATACAAACCGTAATTTTTACCGCAAATCAGCGCAAACACACACATGGTAATCGCCGGCAAAAGCGCAAGCAAACGAAACCACGCCTTGTCTGCCAGCGCACGGTATCTTCTGCGCACACAATGCACAAACCACAAAAAGCCAACTCCACCGACCAGTGCGGTATAAAGCACATGTGCATACATACAAACCGGCGCAAAAATCACGCAGAGCGCATCGGTCACTACCGCAAAAAAGGTCAGGACATAAATCCATTTTATTCGTTTCTGCTTGCCTACCTCGTAGTGGTTTAAAAACGAAAATAAAACCACCAAAAGCACAGCGCAAAGCGCCTGCGCCTGTATGTAGAGTATGGTCTGTGTCATATTTATTCCCCCTTCGTTTCTTCTGCAGCGTTTTGCGCATGCCTCTTCATTTTCCGTAGGCAGTAAAGCTCTCGGAATTGATTTTTATCAGGCTGCTGAGCAGCTCAAAAAGTTCGTCTTACCGCTCTTCAATTTTTGCGCAGATTTCTTTTTGTATTCATTTTTCTGTCTCCAAAATATTGTTAATAAATTCGCGGCTTCATTTTATCACAAAACAAACTTGTGCGCAAGTATAAATGCGCATGTATATTTTCCGCAATTGTGTATATGATAAATTTGACAAATCTAACATAAGTATGTTATAATGACATTAATGTATGAGAACGGATTTGACATCTTAGTGCGGCAAAACGGATTTATTTTTTAATTTAAACGGATCGGACCCATATTGTTTTAAAGTGACCACTCCATCGTTGTCACTTTCCTTTGTTTTGTTATTTCGGTTTTTTATACATCTCGGCCTTCTACGTTTGCACAAGGCAATAGAAGCCGAAAATTCTACATAGAATTATTAAACAGCAAGAAAGGACGGATACATTTCATGGCTAAGAAGCAAAAACTGAAAATCATTCCGCTCGGCGGTCTTTTGGAAATCGGCAAGAATATGACCTTGTTTGAATACGGCGATGACATTATTGCCGTAGACTGCGGTATTGCTTTTCCGGATGACAATATGCCGGGCATTGACCTCGTTATTCCCGATGTTACCTATTTGGAGAAAAACGCAAACAAACTGCGCGCATTTGTGATTACGCACGGACACGAGGACCACATCGGTTCTTTGCCGTACGTGCTCAAAAAAGTGAATGCACCGGTGTACGGCTCCATGCTGACCATCGGTCTGGTAGAAAACAAATTAAAAGAGCACGGGCTGCTCTCGCAGACGAAGCTTAAGCGCGTTTCGCCCGGTGACACCGTGCGTTTCGGCTGTTTCTCTATTGAATTCATTCGCTCGAACCACTCCATCGCAGGGGCGATGGTGCTTGCCATCCGCACACCGGTCGGTGTGGTCATGCATACGGGCGACTTTAAAATTGACTCTACCCCGATTGAGGGCGAAATGATTGACTTAACCCGCATCGGCGAATACGGCCGCGAGGGTGTACTTTTATTGATGAGTGACTCCACCAATGTGGAGCGCGCCGGCTTTACGATGAGCGAACGCACCGTCGGCAAAACCTTTGACGATATGTTTAAAGGCTGCGACAAGCGTATCATCGTAGCCACGTTTGCTTCCAACGTGCACCGCGTACAGCAGATTATCAATGCCGCAGCCAAGTACGGCCGCAAGGTTGCCGTTTCCGGGCGCAGTATGGAAAACATTGTAGAGGTGGCCATTGAACTCGGCTACATGCATATTCCGACAGGCACGCTGATTCGCATTGACGACATCAACCGCTATCCGGATGACAAACTCGTGATTGTAACCACTGGCTCGCAGGGCGAAGAAATGAGTGCACTGTTCCGCATGGCGTACTCTGACCACAGAAAAGTGGAAATCACCGCAAACGATTTGATTATTGTTTCGGCAAGTGCCATCCCCGGCAACGAAAAAACCATTTCCCGCGTAATTAACGAACTCTTCCGCCGCGGCGCAGAAGTTGTGTATGAATCGCACGCGGATATTCACGTATCCGGCCACGCCTGCCAGGAAGAATTAAAACTGATGCTGGCACTGACCAAGCCGAAATACTTTATGCCGGTACACGGCGAATACCGCCATTTGAAAGCGCACGCAAACTTAGCGGAAATCATGGGTGTGCCGATTGAAAACTCGTTCCTTTTGGAAAACGGTCACGTGCTGGAACTCGACAGCGAAAGCGCAAGAATCAACGGCATGGTTCCGAGCGGCAAACTGCTCGTAGACGGTCTCGGTGTCGGCGATGTCGGCAACATTGTTTTGCGTGACAGAAAGCATCTGGCAAACGACGGTTTGATTGTCTGCGTGGTTTCCATCTCGGCAGAAACCGGCGCACTTATTGCCGGTCCGGACATCATCTCCCGCGGTTTTGTATATGTACGCGAATCCGAGGAGCTGATGGAGGGCGCGCGCGAAGTCACCAAGGAAGCGCTCGACCGCACAATTGCGCGCGGCAATGCAGACTGGAATGCGCTCAAAGCCGCAATGCGCAGCGCCATCGGCGATTATATGTATGAAAAAACCAAACGCTCACCGATGATTCTTCCGGTCGTTATGGAAATTTAAAAGTAATAGGAAATACAAAAAGCGAAGTTCAATTGAACTTCGCTTTTTAATATCTTAATCGAGATAATCCTTCAGCTTCTTACTTCTGCTCGGATGGCGGAGCTTGCGCAGTGCCTTGGCTTCAATCTGACGGATACGCTCACGCGTTACATCGAAGCGCTTGCCCACTTCTTCGAGTGTTCTTGCTCTGCCGTCTTCCAAACCGAAGCGGAGCTTTAACACCTTTTCTTCTCTCGGTGTCAGCGTAGAGAGCACCTCTAAAAGCTGTTCTTTTAAAAGCACATAGCTTGCCGACTCCGACGGTGCCGGCGCATCGTCATCCGGAATAAAGTCACCGAGGTGGCTGTCTTCCTCTTCACCGATTGGCGTTTCCAAAGATACCGGCTCCTGTGCGATTTTCATAATCTCACGCACCTTTTCCGGCGACATATTAAGCTCCTTGGAAATTTCCTCCGGTGTAGGCTCACGGCCGAGTTCCTGCAAAAGCTGGCGGGATACGCGGATGTGCTTATTGATGATTTCGTCCATATGCACCGGAATACGAATCGTTCTTGCCTGGTCGGCAATGGCTCTTGTAATTGCCTGACGAATCCACCAGGTTGCATAGGTAGAGAACTTATAACCCTTAGTATAGTTAAACTTTTCAACTGCCTTAATCAAACCAAGGTTACCTTCTTGAATCAAATCGAGAAACAGCATGCCGCGGCCGACATAGCGCTTTGCAATGCTGACCACCAAACGCAGGTTTGCCTCGGACAAACGTTTCTTTGCTTCCTGGTCACCTTCTGCCATACGCTTTGCCAGTTCGATTTCTTCCGTCGGGTCGAGAAGCGGCACCTTGCCGATTTCCTTTAAATACATCTTGACGTGGTCGTCGATGTTGATCCCTTCCGGTACGGACAAATCTTCCACGTCTTCTTGAGACATTTCGATTTCTTCGAGTTCCTTTTCCATGTCAGCCACAATCTCGATGCCGGCTTTTTCAAGGGTTTCATATACCTTGTCTATCTGCTCTGCGGCAATATCCACTTGCTCGAAAGCATCCATAATCTCTTTGAATGTAAGTACACCTGACTTTTTGCCACGTTCCAACAGTTCTCTTGCTATCGCTTTTTTGCTTACCTCTACTTCACCCATTAAAACGCGCCTCCTCTCTTTTTGCCCAGTTCCAACTTGCGCATCAGCAACGCTTGAATAATCCCCGGGTCGGTTTCCTGTTTAATTTTTTCATCCAGTTTGATGCACTCAATCTGTATCATAAAATCTTCGGCCGCTGCCTGAATATCGGCATAAACGGATGTGTCAAACAGAATTTCCGTTATATATTTACTCTCTGCCTGGGAAAACTGCGCAAGCACCGCCGGTGCTGCCGGAGCACTTCCGCCGTTCCATGTATCGCAGAGAACACATGCTAATCTACAATGCAGGGGGTTAGAGAAATTGGCACAGCCGATGCTGTTTTCCGCCTTCTTTGCCGCCTGCCGGTTTGCAAACATCAAATTTAAAAGCTTTCGCTCCGCCAACTGCAGCGGTGCATTTTGTTTAATTACAACAGGCTCTTCGCCCTTGTTTTCAATCTTAACGGTCTTGACCTGACCTGCGTACTGCTTGCTTTCAACAATGCGTTTTTCCCTGCCCTGCAAACGCTTGATTTCCGCAAAAATCGTTTCCTTTTTTACGTTGTAATCCCGCGCAAGCAAGTCGGCATACGCATCAATCTCCACCGAATTTTTGGTGGAAATCAAAATTCTTGCGGCCTCCTGCAAAAATTTCACCTTATCGTCTACGCTGTTATCCACATCGTACTGCTTGCGTACAAGGTTCAAGCGAAACAGCGTTGCCGGCACAGCCTTGGCCATCGCCTCACGGAATTTCTCCGCACCGCCGTGCTTTTTGATGTATTCATCCGGGTCTTTTGCACCCGTAAGGCTCAAAATCTTCACACGCACATCCGTTGCCGCAAACAGCTCGATGGCGCGAAGTGTCGCTTTCACGCCGGCCTCATCCGTATCGTAACAGATGACCACCTCTTCGGCGTAACGCTTAATCAGCCGCGTTTGCTCCTGCGTCAGCGATGTGCCGAGCGTGGCAACCGCATTGTCTACCCCTGCCTGATGCAGGGAAATGACATCCAAAAAGCCCTCCACCAGAATGAGCCGCTTTTCCTTGGAATTTTTTGCAATGTTTAATGCAAACAAATTCTGACTTTTATTGAAAACTTCCGTTTCCGGAGAGTTTAAATACTTTGGTTTTGTATCGTCTAATATTCTGCCGCCAAAGCCGATGACATTGCCGCGTACATCAATAATCGGAAACATCACTCTGCCGCGGAACTTGTCCACATAGCGGTTGTTTTTCGCAATTGCCAAGCCGAAATCAAACAATTCCTGTTTAGAATATCCCAGTCCTTCCAAATGCTCAATGAGCTTCGTTCCGCCCTCCGGCGCATAGCCGATACCGAAATGGGTTATCGTTTTCGGCTCCAGTGCACGCGAAACCACATACTCTCTGCCCTTTTGTGCCGTCGGGTCTTTTACAAGCGTATTGTAAAAGAACTTTGCCGCAAAGGTATTTGCACTCAGCATTCTCTGCTTTTTTCGCATGTTTTTTTGCATCTGCGGTGTCTGCTCCGGCTCCGGAAGTGTAATATGCGCTCTTTGTGCAAGAAACTTAAGCGCATCCACAAAATCCAGATTTTCGGCTTTCATAATAAAATGCAGAACCGTACCGCCCTCATGGCAACCGAAACAATGAAACAACTGTTTGTCCGTAGAAACATGAAAAGAAGGCGTTTTCTCATTATGAAAAGGACACAGACCCGTTGCGCCTCTGCCGCTTTTCTTCAGTCGAACATATGCGGATATCACTTCCTCAATATCGTTGGCGGATATCACTTCCTGTATAAGCTCATCAGAATAAAACAAGAAATCGTACGCTCCTTTTTAATACTCCACTTATACTGACAATTCGACATGCTTGAAAAAATTCCTTCTTAAAATTCGATATTTATTTCTTATTATTTCAGTTTATCTTTTTGTTTATACATTTTTTAAAAAACAGTCCACGCTGTCGGCACAAAAATGCTGTTGTAGGTCGAAACGGCGTAATCATCGCTCATACCTGCAATATAATCACAAACAATGCGGTCGGTTTCCCATCGTTCAAGTCCCGCTCTGTACTCCTCCGGAAGCTGCTCGGTATGGGAAACAAAATGATGAAACATCGCTTCGATGATATAATTTGCCTTGCGCTCCTCATTGCGCTTTTTCGGGTAGTCATATACCTTGGCAAACATAAAATCACGAAGCTCCATAAACGCCTGCTCCATCTCAGGTGACATACATACGCAGTCTTTATCCGTCGAATGTTCAATAATATCGGTAATCAGCGCATCAATGCGGTCGGAATGTGTTGCCCCGAGTGCGCTTACCAGTTCTTTCGGGATGTCGTTTTCATTTAAAACCCCTGCGCGCATCGCATCATCAATATCGTGGTTAACGTAGGCAATCTTATCGGCGTATTTTAATATGTAGCCTTCGAGTGTGGACGGTTTGTGGCTTCCCGTATGGTTGGCAATACCGTCGCGCACCTCTTTTGTAAGATTTAAACCCTGTCCTTCTTTTTCCAGTACCTCCACGACACGCAAACTCTGCGTATAATGGCGAAAGCCGCCCTTACAAAGCTTGTCGAGCATATCCTCGCCCGTATGACCGAACGGCGTATGTCCCAAATCGTGCGCAAGACTCATTGCCTCTGTCAAATCCTCGTTTAAGCGAAGCGCACGGGCAATACTGCGCGCAATCTGCGTTACCTCCAAGGTATGCGTCAGGCGCGTTCTGTAATGGTCGCCCATTGGCGCAATAAACACCTGCGTTTTATGCTTTAATCGGCGAAATGCCTTGCAGTGAATGACACGGTCACGGTCACGCTGAAATGCCGTTCTGTACTCGCACGGCGTTTCCATACGGTCCCTGCCTTGCGTTTCGGATGCCAATACCGCATACGCAGACAAACGCGATTTTTCTTCCTGTTCAATTCTTTGTCTTATATTTAGCATACTGTTTCCTCCTAAGCCGTCCAACCGACGTAGGTAAAATACTTTTCCTTAAATTTCGCCGCCGCGTTCTTTGCAAGGGTAAAATCTTCAAACAAGCCGAAGACCGACGGGCCGCTGCCGCTCATAATTGCACCGAGCGCGCCGTCTGCTAAAAGCGACTGCCGGATTTGTGCAATCTCGGGATGCATTTTTTGCGTAACCGCTTCCATCACATTGTGCATTTTTTCGGCAAGGGCACGCACATCGCCGCGCTCCAGACAGGCAATCATCCCCTCGGTGTCCGGGCGCACTAAAATTTCCTCGCTGTCTATTGCCTTGTAAATCTCCGCCGTTGACACGCTGATTTTCGGTTTTACAATCACAATCGCCGTTTTGGGCAAAGACGGCAAAGTTGTGAGCTGTTCGCCGATGCCCTCTGCCAATGCCGTGCCGCCGCGCAGACAATACGGCACATCCGCACCGAGTTTCAATCCCATTTCTTCGAGTTTTTCATCAGAAAGGCCGGCATCATACACCATGTTAAGTCCCTGCAGTACCGCCGCCGCATTACCGCTGCCGCCGGCAAGCCCCGCGCTGACCGGAATACGTTTTTCTATTTTGATTTCCACACCGCCGACGATACCCGTTTCTTCAAAAAACAGTTTTGCCGCCTTGTATGCAATATTTCTTTCATCCGTCGGCAAAAAATGCAGATTGCAGGAAAGTTCGATACCGCACTCGGCCTTCTCCACATAGATACTGTCGCACAAATTGCACTTTTGCATCAGCATGCGCACGGTGTGATATCCGTCTTCGCGCACGCCACATACATCGAGTGACAGATTCACTTTTGCCTGTGAATTGATTAAAACCTTGTCCATAAAATCACCGCACCAATTTTTTCTATATTATAACATAAAGGATGCAAAACGGTCAAGTTAAGCATCCTTTACATTATTTTGTATAAACCAATTCGTACACGGCGTTTTCATCAATGATTTCGCCGTCCACGCCGGTCGGCAAATCCGCGCCGTCTTTTTTTAATGCCCAATAAGTCTTCGTTTTTGCATAATCGGCAAAAATACCGTTGACCGACTTGACATACATTCCGTACTGACTGTTTTCTCCTGCAATCAAATGACGCTCCAAAAGTGCCTCTCCTACAGTGTCGGCATCCGTATGTATAGTAAAGGTAACACTCTTTTCTTCGACGGCAACTTGCACTGTCAGCGTTTTGGCGCCGCTGCCCAATTCTGTATCTGTTTTATAGGTTGCAGTTGCCCACAAATCGGTCGTCCGCTTTGACTGACCACAAGCAAGCACGGTGAAACAAAGCACCAATGCACAGACACCAAGTAAAATTTTCTTCATTTCAATTCCCTACTTTCTTAATTTTCTGCAATACTGCGTACACAGTTTATCTGTACATTCCGAGCACCGAAGCGCCATATTGCTGTTTTCCCAAAATCGCTCCGGATAGGTAAAGACGCAAATCTCCCACACAAGCCATATAAGCAATGCAAACACCGCCAACGTGCCGCCGTAAAAGCCGCCGACAAATACAAACGGTGAAAACATCATCAGATGGTCCCAATTAAATATGCGACAGGTTGTACAGCATTTGTTTTTCATAATCAGGCGAAACGGACACCACAAAAGCACACAAATCAAATCCGCCACATAATAAAACACCGCAATGCAAAATACGATGCCGATATCCAAAATGCCTTTGGCATACAAGATACCGAGTACGATGTGCAACCCCACCCAGAGAATCATAACTTTGTATGCCGCCGCGGTAGTATCCGCTATGTATTTTTTCAAATTCGGAATGTTAATTTTTTCTTTAATCGGGCGAAACAGCGCCGAAAACTGCTTTTGTGAGCCGATGGAAATGTGTGCACGGACGGGCATGAGCTGCAAAATCATATCCACAACCCAAATCCCCCACAAAATATGAAGCGGCGAAAATCTTGCAAAGAAATTCATCCCGCGCAATATTTCAAATTCTTCGCGTTTATACAGATACAAAAGAAGCGCGAGCACCAAAATGATGCATCTGCCGAAAAGGCGCAAAAAATACATTTTTCTTGTTTTAGACATCTGATGATTGCTTTGTTGCTGCATCTCTGTTTTCCTCTCCGAATTCTATAAGTACCGCTCTGCACGGCGCGCCGTCCGCACCGCCCAAATTCAGCGGCTGCGCACTCAAAAAATAATAACCATCGGGCACCTCTGTCAAACGCACACCCTCCAGCAAAACGACACCCGCGCCCAAAAGCGCCTTATGTACCGCCATCGGTGCATCCTGCGGACCTACAGTTTGCGATTCGTTGCCGAGCAAATACACACCGGCCGCGGCAAACACCTGAGCCGCCTCCAAAGAAACGGTGGTTTTGCCTTTCAGCAAAATGCGCTTACCGTATGTGCCACCTGCACGAGTTAAAATTCCCTGTGCCGTATCGCGGTCGCACACGCCGTCGCAGGTAATAACACTGCACCATCCAATGCAAGCCTCCAATGCCAATGCATCAACAGTTTTACCTTCCTTTATAAAGTGGTACGGTGCATCAATGTGTGTTCCGTTGTGTGCGCACATAGAAAAGGCGGTCAAATTATATAAATCGCCTTTTTGCATATCCCCAAGCACTTCTTTTTTCGGTGCCGGGTCGCCCGGATAGACCTGCGCGCCGAACACCTCTTGCGAAATATCATATATTTTCATTTATTTAATCTCCGTATCGCCATATGCGTCAAGGTAGTCTTTGAGTTTCTGATTGGCTTTGAGCGGCGAATTGTTATCGTACGCGCGTATTATAAAATTAGCGAACGATTTAGATGCCACTCTTTTGGGCGATATACTCGCTTTCGCTCGTGCAATATATTTGTTGCCAAATGCGATATAACCTCATTTCATTCGGTTGCGATATGATATAAGAACCTCACGAAATATAACGAAATCAAAGATTTCTATATTTCGGAGAACCTTGATACTCGCAAGCTCGTATTAAATTCCTTTTTCTCGTCCCGAAGGGACATATCGCATTACGAAGTAATATATCGCACCGCAAGGTATATCGCAAATTCCGCAAGGAATTTATATCGCTGAGTTTAATCGTTTCACGATTAAACTTATTATATCATAAACTCCATGTTTTCGCAAGGCAAAACTTGACCTTTCACCAAAAATCCTGTACAATACCTGCGAGGTGATTTTCATGCGTATTACAGACTGCCGTGCGGACTGGACGGAAGATGCGAATTTTTCGTTTTCCATATCTTCGGCCGGCAACCAGTATGTTTTTATACACTTTCTATCCCGTGCAAAGTTGCACGCGCCTTACTGCGATATTGACATGCCGAGCGGTGCGTGCATCCTGTTTGGCAAATACGTGCCTCTGCGCATCTCGTTTTCAAAGAAAACCGCCCGTTTCGGTTGGTTTTTTCTGCAGGGCGACCTGACTGCGGAAATCGAAAAGTACGACATAGAATACAACCGCATTTATTATCCGAACAATGCAGATATCACACAAATCCTGCAAAGCTCGGAAAAGGCGCTTTTGACAAAACATGCATATTTCGAAGATATGAGCGCGAGCAAAGTGCGCGAACTGATGCTTGCGTTGACGCAAAGTAAAGCGCGGCCGCAACCGTTGGTAAATAGCGATACCAACCTCGAAAAACTGCGCACGGCGATGATTGCAAACTGTACAGATACGTGGACGATGCCGCAAATGTCCGCACTTGCTAAGTTGCCGCAAAGTACGCTTGTAAAACAATACAAACAAATCTACGGCATCCCGCCGAAAGACGACCTGAGCGCCATGCGTATACAGCATGCGAAATTTATGTTGCTTACGCAAAAGTTGCCTTTAAAAGAAATCGCAAGCCGCCTCGGATTTTCATCCGCATCTGCCTTTTCAAAATGTTTTAAATTACATACAGGCATTTTACCGAGCATGTATAAGCATTCTCTATGAGTTTCAATTCAAAATCACAAAACCTGCAGAAAATCCAAAACGAATTTTCTGCAGGTTTTACAAATTTCCTAAATTACCATTTATCTTTTTCTTGCCGCTATATCAGAAGCAGCATCCGCATAGCGTTATTTATTCTTCTTTTTTGATAATCGAAAAATTCTGCATCACTTCTTTTCTGGCTTTGCTCGAATACTGTGCATAGAATTTGTGTGTAACTTCGATATTCTTATGCCCCATCAGCTCTGCCACCATTTTGATGTCGACACCGTCTTCCAGCATACGGCAGGCAAACGTACGACGAAGCGCATGCGGTCTGGTTTTGTCGCTGTGCGTCACGCCTGCAGTATAGCAGTAGCGTTTTAAGTTTTTCTCCACCGAGCTTACAGTGATGCGGCTGCCGTTTCGGCTGATAAAAAGTGCCTGTCCGTCCTTGGCATTGAGTTTTTCACGCTCTTCCAAGTATGCCAAGAGTTCCTGCTCCACCTGCGCCGGCATAAAAATTTCCTGCTGCTCGCCACCCTTGCGCGTGACGATAAACGAAGATGTTTCAAAACAGATGTCTTCAATATTCAAATTCACAAGCTCGCTGACACGGATACCCGTGCCAAGGTAGGTCGTAAAAATGGCGATGTCGCGCAGTTTGCGTTTCTTATACTCCGTCAAGTCGCGCCCCTGATAATATTTATCCCCATTGAAAATAACATCTAGAATACGCACGGTTTCCTGCGTGGTCAGCGGCTTTTTGATTTTTTGATTGATGCTCGTAAACGTGATTTTGTCCGTGATATTCTGCGAAATCTTGTCGGTTTTGTACAAATAGCCGTACAGTCCGCGCACCGCGGACAGTTTGCGGTTGATGCCGTAATTGGAATTGCGCACCACGCGTGTAATCACGCGCCCGTCCTCAGTTTGCGTATGGATTTCGTATTCCTTCAAATACGCCTTAAAATTCAGCAAATCGTCTACGGTCACTTTATCCAAATGCATCGGCGTGAACTGCTCGTTATTTTCCAACTCCCGAAAGCGGTACAGACGCAGAAAATCCAGGTATATTTTGATGTCGATACAATAGGCAATTTGCGTATTTACGCTCTCGCCGTCATAGTAGTTTTGTATGTAGGAAAACACAAAATCCGGCATACTTTTCAGTCGCTCACGCAAATAACTCTGTTTAGACATTTTTTGCCACCAACTCTCCCCGCAATATAGTCTTTTTCACACCGAACCATGCATCCACAATCGCAAGATTAGCGATGTTGCCCTTTTTTATTTCGCCGTATTCGTACAAATTCAGCAATCGTGACGGTTGGTATGATGTATAGCGGAAGACGTCGCAAACTGAGCAGCCCGTACGCACCATCATATTGCGGCATGCCACATCCAGCGTCAGCTTCGTGTCTGTCCTATCGCCATCCCAATCGAAAGCCTCTGCTGATTTATACTGTTCAATCAGTTCAATATACTCCTGTATGTCCATATTGCAAGCCGGCGCCGAAAGCACACTTGTTACACCGTGACGAAGCAAAGCTTCCGAGCATTTCACCGGATCGTCATGAAAACAGGTGTTCCCGTCGGCATGCGTGTGAATATCAATCAGTCCCGGGCCGACATAGAATCCTTGTGCATCTATAATCATACATCCATCCGGCACGGATATATCTCTTGTGCTGCCGCATTCGGCAATTCTGCCATCCTCGATTAAGAGGATACCGTCCGGGATATAGTGGTCTTTCATCACCAACACTGCATTGATAATTGCGGTCATTTTTCTTCCTCCCGTTCATCGGATGCATAAACTTTTTCCACGTATAAGCCGAGCACATCCGCATTGCAAACGAATTTAATTCTTTTAATCTCATTCTACCACAAACACACACCGATTTGCAAGCAAAAGCATACAATGATATGGAGGTGAAGTCTATGCAAACGCTGGATGCTTTGCCGCTCGGTCAAAGTTGCCGCGTTGTCGGCATCACGGCCGAGGGCAACTTTAAAAGACGGTTATCCGATTTGGGCGTAATGTGCGGCACGAAAATCACGGCGCTGCACAAAAGCATTTGCGGCGACCCGATTGCCTACGCCATTTGCGGTGCGGTGATTGCGCTTCGCCGCGCGGATGCGAAAACCGTCCTCATAAAAACGCTGCAGGAGGGAGATTAAATGCACAAGTCTGCTTATACCGTTGGACTTGTCGGCAATCCGAACGTCGGCAAAAGTACCGTATTTAACCGCCTGACGGGACTCAATCAGCACACGGGCAACTGGACAGGTAAAACCGTGGACACCGCCGTCGGTACATATACCCACGCTCAAAAAATGTATACGGTCATTGATACGCCCGGCACCTACTCTTTGTGTGTCGGCTCTCAAGAAGAAGAAATCACGCGCGACTTTTTAAACAGCGGCGCTTGTGACGTGGTTGTCGTAGTGGCAGATGCGACGTGCCTTGCGCGCAATCTGATTTTGCTTTTGCAGGTGCTTGAAATCACCAAAGAAGTCGTACTTTGTCTGAACCTGACGGATGAAGCAAAGAAAAAGGGCATCACAATTGACACAAAGGCACTTCAGGACCGCTTGGGTATTCCCATCGTCTGCACCGGTGCGCGCAGCGGCTACGGATTAGAGAAACTGAAAGGTGCGGTGCAAATCGCGTGCGCCGTTGCCGCAAATACGCCGCGCGCACCGTTGCCGCCAAGCACGCCTGCACAGAAAATTTCCCAAAGCGAGCGCATTTTTGCCGATTGCGTGACCGTACCCGAAAACGCGCACGCCGTCGACCGCAAAACCGATGCAATTTTAACACATCCGCTCTGGGGTACTTTATCCATGCTGGCGCTGTTGTTTGTCATCTTTTACATCACGATGGTCGGTGCAAACTATCCGTCACAGCTTTTGCAAAACCTACTGTTCGGCTTTGAAGAAAAGTTATATATTTGGTTTGCGTTTTTGCCCGATTGGGCGCAGGCCCTTTTCATCAGCGGTGTATATAAGACGCTTGCATGGGTTGTATCCGTGATGCTGCCGCCGATGGCCATCTTTTTTCCGCTCTTTACACTTTTGGAAGATGCCGGATTTTTGCCGCGCATCGCCCTGAACATGGATAAAGCCTTTCGCTGTGCGGGTGCACACGGCAAGCAAAGCCTGACGATGTGTATGGGCTTTGGCTGCAACGCCTGCGGCGTTACGGGCTGTCGCATCATTGATTCGCCGCGCGAACGGCTGGTGGCCATCCTCACAAACACCCTTGTGCCCTGCAACGGTCGGTTTCCCCTGCTCATTGCACTCATCACGATGTTTTTTACCTTTGACGCAGACGGCGCAGGCCTACTGTCCGGCCTGATTTTACTCGGTTGGATTTTGCTAGCGGTCGGCATGACGCTTCTGGCATCGTATTTTTTAACGCATACGTTTTTGCGCGGCAGCCCGAGCGCATTTACTTTGGAACTGCCGCCCTACCGCATGCCGCAGGTGGGCAAAGTTTTGGTGCGCTCCGTCCTCGACCGCACGCTCCTCGTGCTCGGCCGCGCCGCAACCGTTGCCGCACCGGCCGGCGCGCTCATCTGGCTTCTGGCAAATATCAAAATTGCAGATACCTCGCTACTTTTGCATATCAGTACATTTTTAGACCCGTTTGCACGCATATTCGGACTCGACGGCATGATTTTAATGGCCTTTATTTTAGGCATGCCTGCCAATGAAATTGTACTGCCGATTCTGCTGATGGGTTACACCGCCACAGGCACGCTTTCACAGACGGCATCATTGTCGCAGGTGCATATGCTGCTTATCGAAAACGGCTGGACGTGGGTCACCGCCGTGTGCGTTTGTCTGTTTTCGCTGTTTCACTTTCCGTGCGCAACGACGCTGTGGACAATTTACAAGGAAACCGGCTCGGCAAAACGCACTGCCCTCGCCTTTTTTCTGCCGACTTGCATCGGCCTTGTCCTGTGCTTTCTCACCGCTCAAATTTTTGCCTGACCTTATTGACGGCAGACGTTTTTTTGTGTATACTTAAATTGTGATATTTTTTACATAAGGAGGAGCGTTGTATTATGGAAGAACGCGCAAAAAAGAAAACAAATAAAACCGGCAGACTTGTGCTTTTACTGCTGATTGCCGCCCTTGTAATTCTCGGCATCTTTTTTGCATGCAACGCCACCAAGGGTAAGAGCGTGCCGATTGTCTATGAAAAGGACGGCATGTTGTACGTAAAGCCGGTCGGCAAGGCAGAGCCGTTTACCGTCAGCGAAAAGTATGCCGGCGGCCAGACCATGCTCTTTAACGACGGCAAGAGCCTTTTATTTACGGATGCGGCAGGTGCGCTTTGCCACACGAGCATCAAAAATGCAAAGTCCGCCGCTAAAACCGCCGTGCTCTCCGACAATGTGTTCCGCTTCTTCGTTGCGGGCAAACACATTTACTATATCAAAGACGAAGTTTTGTACGAAAACAATTTAAAGGGCGAAAAGCAGCTTGCAACCGGCGTACAGGAACTTGTAGTCACCCAAGACGAACGCTTTGTATTTTTCAACACGGCAACGGATTTGTTCGGTATGGATACCGAGGCAGGCAGCGCGCCGCGCCGCATTGCCGAAGGTGTTTCTGTATATGACCTGTTACATACCGCTCTGGATTGGAAGCTCGACAGCGAGCACCTATACTACATCAGCGGCGGTCGCTTTGCGCACTTAAATGAAGATTTAACCGAAACGGTGCTGTGTGAAAACGCGGCTATCGGTTTTGTATTGGACGGCGCAGTATATGCCGTAACGGAAACGCAGATTGACGAAGATGCCTTCAAACTTTCCCTGTTGCGCTTTGACGGCGACGAGCCGACACAGATTGCAACCGACCTGCTCGGCACGGAAGCCGTATCGCAGGTCTATAACGATAAGACCACAATGCTCTTTACAAAGCCGTCCGAAACCAAGGCAGAGGGCGAAAGCTACTACACCTTGGATACCAAGGGCAAATTCCGTTATCTGTGCGAAAACGAAAATTACACCAATCTGTTTGCCTCTGCAGACGGCAAACGCGTGTATATGCAGACCGAAAACGGAGAATTGTTTGAATACAAACTCACGGGCAAGGGCCTCTTAAACGAAAAATCCAAAAAGCAGATAGCAAGCGGCGTGCAAAATGCATACGCGGTCAAAGACCATCTCGGCGTATCTGCCGATTTGCAGTTCGGCATTTATCACAACAACAAATATGAGCCGATTTACGATGACGGCATGCCCCACTATCCGAAGCTGCTCGTAGAAGACGGCAAGGCCTACGTCTGTGACCAGTCGGGCACCGCACCGTTTTATATCTGCAAAGGCGGAAAACTCCGTGAAGTGGACACGGGCGTGACAAGTTACGCTCTGCTCGCCGACACCTGTATTGCCTACTTAAAGGCAAACGAAACCAATGCAGACACATGGGATTTATACAAAATCGACAACAACAAAAAACCGGTGTTGGTGGATACCGCCATTACCGCACTGCACGAATCCGGGAGATAAACACCATGCTGATTACCGCCAGTAATTTAACCAAACAATTTGTGGAACGCACCTTATTTAACGGTGCGTCCTTTCATGTAGACGACCGCGACAAGGTTGGCTTTATCGGCCGCAACGGTGCGGGCAAAACAACACTGTTTAAGTTGCTTTTGGGTTTGGAAAGCACGGACAGCGGCGAACTGATAATCGGCAAAAATGCCAGAATCGGTTACCTGCCGCAAAACGCAAACCTCGACTCCGAAAAAACGGTGTACGAAGAAGTGTTGGATGTGTTTGCGCAGACGGCGCAGACCGAATCGGAGCTTGCCAAAATCGCGCACCTGATTGAAACCGAAGGCGCAACCGATGCGCTCATTCGCCGTCAAAGTCTGCTCTCCGACCAATTTGCGGCCGCAGGCGGCTACAACTACAAAAGCGTTGTACGCGCTACCCTGCTCGGTCTGGGCTTTACCGAACGCGATTTAAGCGGCAGTATATCCGAATTATCCGGCGGGCAGAAAACGCGCGTGCTGCTCGCCAAGCTGTTGCTCGGCGATTACAATCTGCTATTGCTCGACGAGCCGACCAACCATCTCGACATCACCGCCATTGCGTGGCTTGAAAATTTCTTACGCGACTGGAAGGGTGCATTCATCGTCATTTCGCATGACCGCTACTTTTTAGACCGCATTACAAACAAAACGCTCGAACTCAAGCACTGCAAACTCAAAATCTATAACGGCAACTACACCGCTTACAAAAAACAGCGCGCCGTCAGCGATTTAACCGAGCAGCGCGTTTATGAAAATACGATGCGCGAAATCGAGAGGATTGAGGGCATTATCGCCCAACAGCGCCAATGGAACCGCGAGCGCAACATCAAAACTGCCGAAAGCAAACAAAAGGTCATTGACCGTTTGGCGCAGGATCTGGTCAAACCCGAATCTGCCGAGAAAACCATAAATTTCAAATTCACCGTTCAAAAAAGCGGCGCAAACGAGGTTTTGCGCGTTGAAAATTTAAGTTGTGCTTACGGTATCAAGACCATTTTCCAAGGTCTTGAATTGCTTATTCGCCGCAAGGAACGCGTATTTTTGCTCGGCGACAACGGCTGCGGCAAAACAACCCTGTTTAAAGCCGTAACGGGTACGCTTCGCCCGATTGACGGACAAGTCACCATCGGCGCAAGTATAGATGTCGGCTACTATGCCCAAAACCGCGACGATCTGGATGTAAGCAAAACGGTGTTTGACGAAGTCTACGATGCCTACCCCACCTTAACCGTTACGGAAATCCGCAACGCGCTTGCCGCATTTTTGTTTATGGCAGAAGATGTATTTAAGCCGATTGAAATTTTAAGCGGCGGCGAAAAGGCGCGCATCTCCATGCTCAAGCTGATGCTGTCGGGCGCAAACTTTCTTTTGCTCGACGAGCCGACCAACCACTTAGATATTGAATCGCGCGAAGCGCTCGAGCAGGCACTTGCTGATTATGAAGGCACGATTTTTGCCGTTTCTCATGACCGTTATTTTATCAATGCTTTGGCAGACTCCATCGTATATATGAACCAGGACGGCCTGACGCGCTACGACGGAAAATATGACGACTTTGTTTTAAAGTACGGCGATACCGTGCAGCAATCCGCGCCCGAGAAAAAGCCGGCCGCAAAAGAAAGTTACCAGATGCGAAAGCAAGCCGGCGCGCAGAAGCGCAAACTGGAAAATGCCTTAAAGCGCGCGCAGGAGGCGATTGATACCCTTGAAGCGCAAATCGAAGAAAAAAAGCATCTTTCCGAAACCGAAGAATACGCTTTGGATTACATCAAAGCCGCCGCACTTTTAGAGGAAATCGACAATCTGGAAGCGCAACTTTTAGAGCAGTATGAACTTTGGGAAACTGCAGAAAAAGAACTTGCCGAATTTCTGCAATAATTTTTTGGACAAACCCTTGCATTTTTATAGAAAAAGTATTATAATAATCGCGAAGTACAGAGTAGAGTTTTTAGCGTTAAGTGCCCGCGGGACGGGGAGTTGCCCGCCGGACGAAAATGCAACGCATTGCGGTTAAAAACTCGCATCCCGCTGGAACATATTCGAGCCAATCCCTCCTATATGTAATCGGTGGAACAATCCAATACTGTAGGAGGTCTTTTTATGTCCAAAAACATTTTCGGATTAGAAAAACTCAGCGCAAAAAAGCTGTGCGTGCTTGCCATGCTGACGGCGCTGACCGCACTGCTTGCCATCTACGGCACACTGCGTGTCGGCAACATGATTAAGATACCGACCAAATTTATTACCGTGTTTATCACCGCGGCCGTCTACGGCCCGGTCTGGGGCGGCGTAGTTGCCGCGCTCGGCGATTTGCTCAATGCCTTTTTGGTACCGGTCGGCCCGTGGCTGCCGCAGATTACCGCCGTGGAATTTGTCTGCGGTTTTCTGTTCGGCCTGTTCTTTTACAATACCTTTAATAAAAACTACCTCTGGCGTACGGTGCTTTGCGCATTGGTGCTGACCATAATAGATTTGCTGTTGATGTCTGCGTTTCTGGTGCAGGTTGGGTATTTTCCGACCTTTGCCGCCGCCGTAACCATCCGCGCCGCGGCTTCCGCGCTAAAATGCGCATTATACATCATCGTGTGTCTGCTTTTAAAAAAGCACCTTACATCCTTTGAAAGGCTGATGAACAAATGAGTGAAACGAAATTTACCGCCTTTGCAAACAGTTTCCAAGCAATCGCAAAGCCCGGCCTTGCCAATATCCGCGCGCTTTGCGCTGCACTTGGCAATCCGCAGGACGGTTTAAAATATATCCATATCGCCGGCACCAACGGCAAAGGCTCCGTCTGTGCATTTTTAGAAGCGATGCTGACGAAGGCAGGCTACCGCACGGGCAAGTACACCTCGCCCAATCTCGTGCGCGTCAACGAACGCATCTGCGTAAACCGCGCCGAAATCTCCGATGCGGATTTGGAGCGTATCTTAGCCAAAGTGGAAATTGCCTGCAAACAAGCCGAAGCCGAAACAGGCGCCCACCCTACCCAGTTTGAAATCTGGACAGCGGCCGCCTTTTGCTATTTTAAAGAGCAAAACTGCGACTATGTGATTTTAGAAACGGGGCTCGGCGGTGAAAAGGATGCCACCAATGTGGTGACAAACACCGAAGTTGCCGTACTGACACACATTGCCGTTGACCACACCGAGTATTTGGGCAATACCCTCACCGAAATTGCGCAAGCGAAGGCCGGTATCATCAAGCCAAGCTGCAAGGTCGTCAGCGCACCGCAGGAGGTTGAGGTTGCCAAAGTTTTCGATGCCGTATGCAAAGAAAAAGGTTGCGTATGCGCCTATACAACAAAAGTAACGCTCGACCGTTTTGACGGCGTATATGAATATTTAGAGGAAACAAAATTAGCACTTGGCGGCATCAATCAGCTTGAAAATGCCGCACTTGCCAAGGCGACGGCCGCGGTACTCGGCTTATCCGATGAAGATATCACCTACGGTCTTACCCATGCGGCGCATCCGGCACGTTTTGAAAAAATCACGGATGTGCTCTATTACGACGGCGCGCACAATCCGGACGGCGTTACCGTGCTTTTGCAAAACATAAATCGCTATTTTCCGAGCAAGCGCATTGCCTTTGTGATGGCAACCATGGCAGACAAGGACATTCGCGCATCGCTTGAAATGCTCCGTCCGCACGCGACAATGCTTTGCACCGTTACGGTCAAGGACAATCCGCGCGCCATGTCCGCCGCTGAATTTGCAAAAATTGCTGCCAGCCTCGGCATAAAGGCGCAAGCGTGCAACACGCTTACGGATGCTGTGCAGGCGGCGCAAAAAGAGGCAGATATTACCATCATTTGCGGTTCTCTGTATCTGTATAAAGATTTCGACGAATGCAGAAATGAAATAGAATAAATAAAAGCGAAGTTCTGTTGAACTTCGCTTTTAGATTATAAAATACTTTTTAAGAACTGCTGTGTTTTCGGACTTTGCGGATGGTTGAAAATCTCCTCCGGTGTGCCGATTTCTTCGATTTCGCCGTCGTACATAAAGATGACACGGTCGGCTACTTCCTTGGCAAAACCCATTTCGTGTGTTACGCACACCATGGTCATGCCCTCTTTGGCCAAATCCTGCATAACTGCCAGTACCTCGCCGACCATTTCCGGGTCGAGCGCACTTGTCGGCTCGTCAAAAAGCATAACATCCGGATTCATGCACAATGCGCGCACAATCGCCACTCTCTGCTTCTGACCGCCGGACAGCTGCGACGGATAAGCATTCGCTCTGTCCTTGAGTCCTACTCTGTCCAAAAGCTCCAAAGCCATTTTCTCGGCTTCCGCCTTCGGCATTTTCTTAAGCTGCATCGGTGCTAGCGTTAAGTTTTTGAGCACCGTCATATGCGGAAACAGATTAAACTGCTGAAAAACCATACCCATCTTCTGGCGGTGGATATTGATGTTTACCTTCGGGTCGGTAATATCCGTCCCCTCAAAGAATACCTTACCGCTTGTCGCACTCTCCAAAAGATTGAGCGAGCGCAAAAACGTCGATTTACCGCTGCCGGACGGACCGATAATAACCACTACCTCACCGCGCTCAATTTCCGCGGTAACATTGTGGAGTGCGTGGATATTCTCCCCGTAGTACTTGCACAGATTTTCTGTGCGAATGATTACATTATCGCTCACTTCTGCGCAACCTCCTTTCGAGAATACCAACCAGCCATGTAAAGAACACAACCATAATCAGATATACTGCAGCAATCGCCATCAGCGGCCAGAAACTCTGGTATGTGATACCTCGGATGATGTTTGCGCCGCGGGTCAAATCGGTTACGCCAACGTAACCTGCAATTGCCGTTTCCTTCAAAAGCACGATAAACTCATTTGCCAGCGCCGGCAAAATGTTTTTAATCGTCTGCGGCAAAACCACATAGTACATGGTCTGTACGTAATTAAGACCCAGACTGCGGCCGGCCTCAGTCTGTCCGATGTCAATGCTCATAATACCGCCGCGGATAATCTCGGCAACATAGGCACCGGAGTTGATACCGAAGGCGATAATACCGCAAAGCATCTTATTGTCGGAGCTTGCCATAATGACAAAGAATATAATCAAAATCTGCACCATGGCCGGTGTGCCGCGGATAACCGTCAAATAAAGCTTCGCAATCCAGTTGCCGATGGCTAAAAACGCCTTGCCGACCGGGTTGTGAATATCCTTATACTGCTTATCGTACGTTGTACGGATTGCCGCAATCACGATACCGAGTACCACGCCCAAAATCAGCGCAAAGAAGGTCAGTATCAGCGTGTTGCCGATACCCTCTACCAGATACTTCCAACGGTTATCTTCAATGAATGCCGCATCGAAATCTTTTGCTAATTTTAAAATCCATTCAGGCATTTTTAAAATTCCTTTCTTCAAAAAGAAAGAGCTGTGTCAAGAAACACAGCCCCTTGCCTTTGGTTCTTGCTTATTTCTCAGCCGGGATGTACTTTTCGATAATCTCAGCTACCTTGCCTTCAGCGATGAGTTCGCCGAGTGCCTTGTCGATGTCAGCCAAAAGCTGCTCGTTATTCTTGGAAACTGCAGCAGCATAGTCTTCTGTGATGTACTCAGTATCGAGAATCTTCAGACCCGGGTTCTGCTCTACAAATACCTTAGCCGGCTCATTGTCGATAACAACGCAATCCACCTTACCGGAGTTGAGTGCCATAACCGCATCTGCGCCCTTGTTGTAACGCTCTACGGTACCGAGGCCTTCATCTTCGATATCCCATGTGCAGTAAAGGTCGCCTGTGGTTGCAAGCTGAACACCAATCTTTGCATTTGTGCCTTCAGCAAAGAGGTCGTCTGCTGTTGCAATCTTGGAGCCTTCCTTAACGATGATTACCTGTACGCCGGTTGCATAGGTCTGTGTGAAGTTAACCTGCTCAAGTCTGTCTTCCGTTACGGTCATACCAGCCATAACGAAGTCGTACTTACCGCTCTGTACGCCCGGAATCAAGGAATCGAAATCCACGTTTTCAATCTTGAGTTCTTTGCCGAGCTTGTCTGCGATTGCCTGTGCAATTTCAGCGTCAATACCAACGATTTTGCCATCTTCCATATATTCATACGGCGGGAATTCTGCGTTGGTTGCCATTGTGAGTGTGTTGTCTTCTTTTTCGCCGCAGGATGCGAATGCAAATACCATTACGCAAGCCAGCAGCAATGCCAATACTTTTTTCATTTTAATACGCCCCTATTCATATATATTTTTAGGTACAAGTTATCATACACCATATTTTTGTGTTTGTCAACCGATAAGTGCATAAATATTTGCGCGATTGTATTTTTTTACACTATAAAACAATCGGCGAGCGCAGATAGTCTGCGTTGCCTTTGCGCTTATCGCTTTGCTTTGCCGATGCAAAATACAAATCGCTTGCACGCAAATCGAGCGAAAACAGTTCGTCTTTTTCAAAATCCGCCGTTTTAGTGACAATCGGAAGCCGTGCGTTGTCTTTCATTTTTTTCAATACCGCTTTGCCGGTTTCATTCATTGCAAGCACACGAAGATACGTCGGCTCTATATCGTAGCCCAAATTCGGCAGACCCAAAAAGCAGTTCCAGATAATTCTGCGTACACGCGAAGCGGTATACTGTTTCACCATACAATTCGATACCAATTCCTCCACGCTGTCCGCCTTGTTGGCCATTTCCGAAATCCGATTTTCAAAGCCGGCGGACGGCATATCGGCGATGCCGCACAAAAATTCATCCGGCAAGCGCCGTAAAACAGACAGCACCGCGCTGTCAAACTGCGCCTCCCGTACCGGAAAATCTCCGTTTTCCATGGCTTCCTTATATATACCTGCTACGGCAGGCGGCATATATGCATCCCAGCTTTCTCCCGTTTCAAGCATTTTACGCAGCGCTGTCGCCGAAGCAAAGCCACCCTGCACATTTGTATCGTGGTAGCCGGTGCCTTGCCTTTGAATACGCACCGGCTCTATGCTGCTGCGCTCCCGTGCAAGCACCTTATAATACTCAAGCGCCAGCATATTGTTCGGTGCGCTGATGATGTCTGCGCCAATGCCGCACTCTTCTTCTACAGCCTTGGCATAGGCAATCGGATAAGGCATGCCCGGCAAAAGCGTATTTTGCAATCTTCCTTCTATAAACCACGAGCGCTCCACAATGGTTTGTGCAAGCTCCAAAAAGTTCTCCGTTTCCGTACCGAACGAAAGGAAATCCACCGCACCCGTATACATCAGGCTTTTGACCGCGCCATGCGCAAAAAGCTGTGCCGTCGCATGTGCATAATAGGTCGGCAATTCAAACACGATGTCTGCACCGCCGACCACCGCCGCGCGTGCGCGCGTCCATTTGTCCGCCACCGCCGGGCCACCGCGCTGTACAAAGTTGCCGCTCATCATCACCGCAACCGCATCCGCACCCGTTTGCGCGCGCGTTTGTGCTATATGATAAGCATGCCCTGTATGAAACGGATTGTATTCCGCTATAATCGCTGCAATTTTCATCAATTTCACTCCGTTTTTCTTCTTTAATTTATATATTAACATAAAATTTGTAAAATTACTATTGTAAATTTGAAATTTTTGCTATATAATATCCATGTTATACTGAAATTTTGGGAGGATATGTATCATGAGTAACTTTTTGGAGAGAATTAAAGAAAGAGCAAAAGCCGACAAAAAGACAATCATTTTGCCGGAGTCCATGGATGCGCGTACCTTTGAAGCCGCTGAAAAGGTTTTAAAAGAGGACATCGCAAACATCATCATCATCGGCACACCGGAAGAGATTGAAAAGTACGGCAAGGGCTATGATATTTCCAAGGCAACCATTATCAACCCGTTTACATACGAAAAGACCGAGGAATACCTCAACTTATTCGTTGAACTGCGTAAGTCCAAGGGCCTTACCTATGAGCAGGCAAAAGAGCAGGCGCTCGGCGATTACATGTACTATGCTTGCCTGATGGTAAAAGCCGGCGACGCGGACGGTGTTGTATCCGGTGCTTGCCATTCTACCGCAAACACCTTAAGACCGTCTTTGCAGATTGTAAAGACCAAGCCGGGTGTAAAGCTTGTTTCCGCATTCTTCGTAATGGTTGTGCCGGATTGTGAATACGGTGCAAACGGTACGTTCATTTTCGCAGACAGCGGCCTTGAGCAGAATCCGGATCCGGAAAAGCTTGCGGCAATTGCAGCATGCTCTGCAGAATCTTTTGAACTTTTGGCTGAAACTGAAGCATACGTTGCAATGCTCTCCCACTCCACAATGGGCAGTGCAAAGCACGCAGATGTAGATAAGGTTGTAGAAGCAACCAGAATTTGCAAGGAAACCAATCCGCACCTCAACGTTGACGGCGAGCTGCAGCTCGACGCAGCAATCGTGCCGAGCGTTGGCGAGTCCAAGGCACCGGGCTCTTCCGTTGCAGGTAAGGCAAACGTACTTGTATTCCCGGACCTCGATGCAGGTAACATCGGCTACAAGCTCGTACAGCGTCTTGCAAAGGCAGAGGCTTACGGCCCGATTACTCAGGGTATCGCAATGCCGATTAACGACCTGTCCCGCGGTTGCAGCGCTGACGATATCGTTGGTGTTTGCGCAATCACAGCTGTACAGGCACAGGCAATGAACAAATAATTTAAAGGAGATAGAAAGATGAAAGTATTAGTTATCAATGCAGGTAGCTCTTCTTTGAAGTATCAGCTCATCAACACAGACAATAACGATGTCATCGCAAAGGGTCTTTGCGAAAGAATCGGTATTGAAGGCTCCAAGCTGACCCATCAGCCGGCCGGCGCGGACAAAATTGTTATCGAAACACCGATGGAAAATCATGCAGATGCCATCAAACTCGTACTCGGCGCACTCACCGATGCAGACCACGGCGTAATCGCTTCGATGGATGAAATCGGCGCAGTAGGTCACAGAGTCGTACACGGCGGCGAACTGTTTGCTAACAGCGTGCTCATTACGGAGGAAGTTAAGAAAGCCATCGAGCAGTGCTGCGAACTCGCACCGCTCCACAATCCGGCAAACTTAATCGGTATCAACGCTTGCGAAGAAGCAATGCCGGGCGTACCGCAGGTTGGCGTGTTTGACACCGCTTTCCATCAGACCATGCCGAAGAAGGCTTATATGTACGGTCTGCCGTATGAAATGTATGAAAAGTACAAAATCAGAAAGTACGGCTTCCACGGCACAAGCCACAAGTATGTATCCCAGAGAGCCGCTGCAATGCTCGGCAAGGACATTAAAGACCTCAAAATCATCACCTTCCATCTCGGCAACGGCTCGTCTATCACAGCCGTAGACGGTGGTAAGAGCGTAGATACAACCATGGGCTTTACCCCGCTTGCAGGTATCTTAATGGGCACACGCTGCGGTGATATTGACCCGGCAATCGTTCCGTTCATTATGGAAAAGGAAGGCATTTCCGCCGCTGAAGTAGATGCACTCATGAACAAAAAGTCCGGTGTTACAGGTATTTCCGAACTTTCCAGCGACTTCCGTGATTTGAAGGCTGCTGCAGACGAAGGCAACGAAAAGGCTCAGCTTGCATTGGATATGTTTGCATATCAGGCAAAGCGTTATCTCGGTTACTTCGCTTCCGCGATGGGCGGTGTGGATGCAGTTGTATTCACAGCCGGTGTCGGCGAAAACGACGGTGATATGCGCGCACAGATTCTTGAGGGCGCTCAGTTCCTCGGTATCAAGATTGATGCAGAGAAAAACAAGCAGCGCGGCTGCGAGCTCGACATCTCGGCTGCAGATGCAACCGTGAAGGCACTCGTCATCCCGACCAACGAAGAGCTTATGATTGCACTCGACACAAAGGCAATCGTAGAAGGTTAATCTTCCTATAAAATCAAAAGCACTTGCAGATATTTGCAAGTGCTTTTCTTCTTATATAATACTCAATAGACCGGCAGAGGCACGAACTGGTTTTCTGCCATACTGACGGCGCTGTCACGGCCGACGATGATATGGTCCACCAATTGGATGTCCACACTGTCGAGCACCTTTTTAATTTCCAGAGTGGCATGAATATCCAAATCCGACGGCTTCATAATGCCGCTCGGATGATTGTGACACAAAATGGCTTTCTTGCCGTTCGAGCGGAAAATCGTTTCGAGCACAACGCGCGGATAGAAGCTGACCTCATCAATTGTGCCTTCACAAATTTTCTTGGTGTTGAGCACCTTACTTTTATTGTCTAAACTGATGACATAAAAGGCTTCATTGGTCATGCACGACAAAAGTGCGCGGCAATACTCTTTTGCAAGCTCCGAAGTGTTGATAATCGTACGCGTGCGCAGCAGGTCAGTTTGATAGGCGCGTTGCAGCTTCGGCATCATGGAAATCAGTGTTGCCGCATGCTGCCCTATTCCCTCCACCTGCATCAAATCCTCCACGCTTGCATCCAACACGCCGGCCAGCGAGCCGAATTCTTCCATTAGTCTGTGCGCCAGCGGGTTGGTGTCCTGCTGCGGAATTGCATAAAACAGCAATAACTCCAAAATCTCATGCCCTGCCATCCCATCAAACCCCGTTGCGGCATAGCGGTCTTTCATTCTCTGTCTGTGCCCGCCGTGTGCGTGCATTTGTTTTGCCATGTTTCTTTCCTCCACAATGTCATTGCCCTTATTGTATAGTAAAATTGCACCGATAGCAAGACCTATCTGTATTTTTTCTTCTATATAAATAAATTCATACTAAAAATTAGATTTTTTTCTTGACATAGCGGCGTGCGTCTGTTATACTTATATTGCTTTTTGAAAAAAAGTCTTTTTTTTGTGTGTACAAAAAGATTGAAAAAACAAGAGAAAGTACTTATTTTTCGCAGGATTTGCACTGCGTATTCTACATACACTTTCGCAAATTTTGCAAAATCACAATAAGAGCAAAACGTACAAACGGAGGTGCACAGCGCATGAGAGTCAAAATTACTTTGGCATGCAGCGAATGCAAGCAGAGAAACTACAACACTATGAAGGATAAGAAGAACACGCCTGACAGATTAGAGCTCAACAAGTATTGCAGATTCTGCAAGAAACATACGCTCCATAAGGAAACAAAATAGTAGCGCGCGTGGTTTACATCTGATTTTGAGAGGAGAATGAAACATGGGCGATACCACAAAGAAAACCAAAAAAGGCCCGATCGCTTTTTTGCGTGAGGTAAAAGGTGAAATGAAAAAGGTTATGTGGCCGAGCTGGTCCCAGACCGTAAATCACACCTTGATTGTTATTGCTTTCATTGCAATTGTTGCAATCTTTTTGGCAATTGTAGACACAATCTTCGGCGTTGGTGTAAGAGGTTTTATCATCGGCGATTTCAAGGCTGCATTTTTGCAGTTGTTTTCCTTGAAATAATCCGAATCATCACAAAGGAGCGGTGTCGAAATGGCTGAAGCAGCAAAATGGTATGTGGTGCATACCTATTCAGGCTATGAAAATAAGGTAAAATCCACAATTGAAAAAACCGTCGAGAACAGAGGCATCCAGGATTTGATTCAGGAAATCGTAATCCCGATGGAAGAAGTTGTCGAAACCAAGGAGACTGAAGACGGCACAGCAGAACGTAAAACTGTACAGCGTAAGGTTCTGCCGGGTTATGTTATCGTTAAAATGGTGATGACAGACGTCAGCTGGTTTGTTGTAAGAAACACCCGCGGCGTTACAAGCTTCGTAGGCCCAGGCTCGAAACCGGTTCCGCTCACGGACAAAGAAGTAATTGAGCTCGGCATCGAAAAACTCGTTGTTGAGGTTGACTTCGAAGTCGGTGACAGCGTTAAGATTTGTTCCGGTCCGCTTGACGGCTTTATCGGTGTTGTTGAAGAAATCAATATGGAAAAACAAAAGCTTCGCATTTGCGTATCCATGTTCGGTCACGACACACCGGTTGAACTTGATTTCTATCAGGTTCAGACATTAGATTGATAAATAGGGCTCGTTCCCTGTTTATAGATTCAGAGTGCGGCGCATTCTGAGTGGGAGGATTTTAAACAATCCGCCATTACCACATTTTTTGAAGGAGGTGCTCTTAAGATGGCACAGAAAGTAATCGGTTACATCAAGCTCCAGATCGGCGCTGGTAAAGCCACTCCGGCTCCCCCGGTTGGTCCGGCTCTCGGTCAGCACGGTGTAAACATCATGCAATTCTGTAAGGAGTTTAACGAAAAGACTGCAAAGGATGCAGGTTTGATTATTCCGGTAGTTATTACCGTATACGCAGACCGTTCCTTCTCGTTTATCACAAAGACTCCGCCGGCTGCAGTTCTGCTCAAGAAGGCTTGTAAGATTGAATCCGGCTCCGGTGTTCCGAACAAGAACAAGGTAGCTACAATCTCCAAGGATGCGGTAAAGCAAATCGCTGAACAGAAGATGCCGGACCTGAATGCTGCAAGTGTGGAAGCTGCTATGAGTATGATCGCAGGTACTGCACGTAGCATGGGTATCGTGGTAGAAGACTGATTTGTTTAAGACAAATCGCAAATTCGTGGGAGAAATATAAATTTTTGAGTATATTTCGTTTTAACCACACAAGGAGGAAAGGTTAATATGTTTAGAGGTAAAAACTACTCTGACAGCGTAAAGCTGTTCGACAAGTCTAAATTATATGAGCCTGCAGAAGCTTTGGATTTGGCTGTAAAGACCTCCAAGGCAAAGTTTGACGAAACTGTAGAGCTTCATATTAAACTCGGTGTTGACTCCAGACACGCAGACCAGCAGGTTCGTGGTGCAGTTGTTCTGCCGCACGGTACCGGTAAGGTAGCTCGCGTTCTCGTATTCGCAAAGGGCGATAAGGTTGCTGAAGCAGAAGCTGCAGGCGCTGATTTCGTTGGCGGCGAGGAGCTCATCCCGAAAATTCAAAACGACAACTGGTTCGAGTTCGACGTAGTTGTTGCAACCCCGGATATGATGGGCGTTGTTGGTCGTCTCGGTAAGGTTCTCGGTCCGAAGGGTCTCATGCCGAGCCCGAAGGCCGGCACTGTTACTCCGGACGTAACCAAGGCTGTAAATGAAATCAAGTCCGGTAAAATCGAGTACAGACTCGACAAGACAAACATCATCCACTGCCCGATCGGTAAGGCTTCCTTCGGTGTAGAAAAGCTCACTGAGAACTACGCTAGCCTCATGAGCGCAATCATCAAGGCTAAGCCGGCAGCTGCAAAAGGTCAGTACCTTAGAAGCGTAGCTGTTGCATCCACCATGGGCCCTGGTATTAAAATCAACCCGTCTAAGGCTGAAATCTAATTTTTCTAAATTAGGGTTGACAAACACACTTTTGTGTGGTACACTTATTTAGTGCTTAAAACTAAATAGTTTCTTCCGAAGACAGCAGGTGCACTTTTGTGCGTAATGAGTTATCTCCCCTGCCGAGGTGAGCGTTGATTTTATATCCGATGTCGAATGCGGCTCTCCTGTCTTTGGAGAGCCGTTTTTTAGTGAATGGTAAAATTATCAGGAGGTGAAACTTTATGCCAAGCGCAAAGGCTTTAGAACAAAAGAAAGCAGTTGTTGCAGAGCTCGTTGAAACTTTGAAAAACGCGCAAGCCGGTGTTTTATTCGATTATCGCGGTTTGACCGTTGAAGAAGATACACAGCTCCGTAACGAATTGAGAGCAGCAGGCGTTTCCTATCAGGTTGTTAAGAACACTCTGACAAGATTTGCCGCAAACGAAGTTGGTCTCGGCGAACTCGATCCGATCTTAAACGGTCCGACCGCTCTCGCAGTTTCCACAGACGATGCAGTTGCTCCGGCAAGAGTTCTCGCAAAGTTTGCAAAAGATCATGAAGTTGTCAGCATCAAAGCAGGTTTCATGGATGGTAAGGTTCTTTCCGTTAGCGAAGTTGAAATGTACGCTAGCATTCCGTCCAAGGAAGTTCTTATCGCAAAAATGCTCGGCAGCTTGCAGGCACCTATCAGCAAGCTTGTTAGAACACTCGATGCAGTTGCTCACAAGGATGAAGCTGCCGCTGAATAATGCAGCATAGCTTCAAAACAAATTAAAATTTCAGTAAACTGAAAATATTTAGAATTATGGAGGATTATTAAAATGGCTGATGTATTAAAGTTAGTTGAAGAAATCAAAACCCTTACACTCTTAGAAGTAAACGATCTCGTAAAGGCTCTCGAAGAAGAGTTCGGCGTATCCGCTGCAGCTCCGGTTATGGTAGCTGGTGGTGCTGCTCCGGCAGAAGCTGCTGCTGAGAAGACTGATTTCGAAGTTGTTCTCGCTGAAGCTGGCGCTGAAAAGGTTAAGGTTATCAAGGTTGTTCGTGAAATCACCGGTCTCGGTCTGAAGGAAGCTAAGGACCTCGTTGACGGTGCTCCGAAGACCATCAAGGAAGGCGTAGAAAAGGCTGCAGCTGAAGAAATCAAGACTAAGCTTGAAGAAGTTGGCGCAAAGGTAGAATTGAAGTAATTTCAGTTTCACAAACTCCAAAAACACCGTATGCAATCGCATATGGTGTTTTTTTGTGTTTTGAAATTATTTAGAAAAGCATTTTATTGTGCTTTTGTGACCAAAAGTCCCGTGGCTTCCGATTCCCCCCCCTATAACCCCTTAATAACCCCCTGCTACCGCGCCGCAAGCAATAAAGAAAGCGGAACGCCACACAGGGCGTTCCCTACAAAAACCATTCCAAACCAACTAAAACGGGCGATTCGTGAATCGCCCCTACGATATAACATTCTACATTCAGCAACGCAAAAAGAGGAAATTTTGCTGTAAGACGCGGCGCAGGCTTGAGCACAGTACGCTTGTACGTGGCAAACATTCACCTATCTACAATATCACCGACAGAAAGAGGAAAATCGGATGCAGTACAAGGCAAAAACGCTGACACAGTACTATTGTACGGGTGACATCCACTCTTACAAAACCAGCACAAAAAGAGGAAATTTTGCTGTAAGACGCGGCGCAGGCCTGAGCACAGTACGCTTGTACGGGCTCAGGCCTGCAACAAAGTATTACACAAAATTTACCTTTTTGTCATTCAGCGCGTTTTTCGCGCCCCATCAACTCCGCCGCCGCATCTTTGGCAGAAAGCGTGCCTTTCAGGATTTTATACATACAGTTTGTGATTGGCATATCCACGCCCATTTTCGATGCCAAATCGTAGGCAACGTAGCAGGCGCCGACACCTTCTACAACCATGTGGACTTTTTCTTTGGCAGCCTCAAGACTCATGCCCTCACCGAGCAATACACCGCAGGTGCGGTTTCGGCTGTGACGGCTCATACACGTTACCATCAAATCGCCGATACCGGCAAGTCCCGCAAAGGTATCTCTCTGTGCGCCGAGCGAGATGCCGAGCCTTGCAATTTCGGCAATACCGCGCGTCATCAATGCCGCAAGTGCATTGTCGCCGCAACCAAGACCTACAGCAACACCTGCCGCAAGCGCTATGACGTTTTTCAGCGCACCGCCAAGTTCTACACCGGCAACATCTTCGCTTGTATATACGCGAAAATACGGCGCCATAAAGACGTCCTGAATAAAACACGCTGTTTCCTTATCTGCCGAGGCCACGACATTTAGGGTTTCTAAACCCCTGCCGACTTCTTCGGCATGGGACGGGCCGCTCATCACCGCAATTTTTGCCTGCGGAATTTCCGAGGCAATAACCTCGGAAAGACGCAGATGCGTCCCCTCCTCCAATCCCTTGGAAATGTTAACAATCCTTTGCCCCTCAGCCACATAGGGCGCAATGGTTTTTGCGGTATTACGCATCGCGTGTGACGGTGATGCGGTTACAATCAAATCCGCGTTTTCCACGCAATCTTTCGAATAATGTGAAAAAGTTACATTTTTATCGAGCGGTACACCCGGTAAAAACTCCTTGTTTTCCTTGTCTTTCTTTAAACGCTCAGATTCTTCAGCTTTCCAAGACCAGAGCCAAACATCATATCCCTTTGCCGCAAGCAGACTCGTAATTGCACTACCCCAGCTGCCTGAGCCGATTACTGCTACTTTCATCGCGTTACGCCTCCTTCTTTTTGCCGAGTTTGGATTCCGTACCATTTGCAAGGCGCACAAGATTTGCACGGTGGCGCCAAACTGCAAGGGCACACATAATCACGGATGTGCCAAACACAAGCCAGTTGTTGTCTTTGTCTATAAGGAAGGTAAATACGGCAATAAAGGTCGGAAATGTGAATGCGCCGACTACCGAGCCGAGCGAAACATATTTGCTGATGGCCATTGTAGCGAGCGCGGCAAACAGCACAATCAGACCCACACGCCAGTCAAGCATAAAGATAACCGCCGCGGATGTGGCAATGCCCTTACCGCCCTTGAATTTGAAAAACACAGGAAAATTATGCCCGATGACCACAAACAAGCCTGCCACGCAACGCATCGCGTGATAATACCAATTGTCTGCACCGAAATCGGCATAAGCCAACATCCAGTTGGCGACCAAAACTGCCAAAACACCCTTGAAGGCATCAAAGAGCAGTGCCGCTACAGCTAGTTTTTTGCCGTAGGTGCGCAGCATATTGGTTGCGCCGGCATTGCCGCTGCCGTGCTTACGGATGTCTGAGCCTTTTAAATTTGAAATAATAATAGATGCATTCAAGCTACCGAGCAAATACGCGGCAATGAGTGCAATAAGTAAACCTACGGTCAAAGCTAAATTCAGCATTTTCTCCTCATCTCCTACTTATTTAGATTTTTCACTTCTCTCGCGGATAATAAACCGAATCGGCGTGCCTTCAAATCCGAATGCCGCACGCAGCTGATTTTCAATATAACGTAGATACGAGAAGTGGAACAAGTCCTTATCGTTTACAAAAATGACAAACGTCGGCGGTTTGGTCGACGGCTGTGTAGCATAGTAAATCTTTAAGCGCTTGCCCTTATCGGACGGCGGCTGTACCTTTGCCGTTGCCTCAGCAATGACATCATTGAGCATACCCGTCGGGATGCGGCGCGCATTCTGCTCCGCCGCCGCGTCAATGATTTCGTACATCTTGTCCACACGCGAGCCGGTCTTTGCCGACATAAAATGAATCGGCGCATACTGCATAAATGCAAGCGTGTCCATAACATCCTGCTTGTAGTGATGCATGGTGTTGGTTTCCTTCTCCACCAAATCCCACTTGTTGACGATGACCACGCTTGCCTTGCCGCTCTCGTGGACAAAGCCTGCAATTTTGGAATCCTGCTCCGTGATGCCCTCCGCACCGTCAATCATAATGATACACACATCACTGCGCTCAATCGCCGCATAGGCGCGCACCACGCTGTATTTTTCAATCTGCTCATCCACACGCGCTTTTCTGCGGATACCGGCGGTGTCGATAAACATATACTTTTTGCCGTCTTTTTCAAAATAGGTATCAATGGCATCGCGCGTTGTGCCCGCAATATCGCTGACAATCACGCGCTCTTCACCCAAAATACGGTTAATCAGCGAGGACTTGCCGGCATTCGGTTTGCCCACAACCGCAACCTTTAATACATCCTCATCCTCCTCGGCAAGTGCATCTGCATCAATATGTTCAAAGGCGGCATCCAAAAGGTCACCCACGCCGAGTCCGTGCGTCGAGGAAATGGCAATCGGGTCGCCGAGGCCGAGATTGTAAAACTCATAAAAATCCATCGGCGGTGCACCGGCATTGTCCACCTTGTTTACGGCGAGAATCACCGGCTTTTTCGACTTTTGCAGCATCGCGGCAACGTCCTGGTCCGCGGCGGTCAGACCGTCACGTACATTTACCATAAAAATCACCACGTGCGCCATATCAATAGCAAGCTCTGCCTGCAGGCGCATCTGCTTTAAAATCGTATCGTCCGCCTTCGGCTCAATACCGCCCGTATCAATGAGCGTAAAAGCCTTGCCGAGCCATTCACACTCGGCAAAAATACGGTCACGCGTTACACCGGGTGTATCGTCCACAATGCTGACACGCGAACCAAATATTTTATTAAACAATGTGGACTTGCCGACATTCGGTCTGCCCACAATGGCTATGGTCGGTTTCAAAGCGATTCCTCCAATTCCAAAATCTTTTCTATAAACTGCGCGCCATCGTTGTCGACCGGACAAACCGGCACGCTGAGCGCATCCGAAAGCTCGGACAGCGAAATATCATCTAAAAATACGTCATCGTCCGCACGAAGCATTGAAGACGGAATAAACAGGCGTTTTCCCAGTTTCTTGCCGCGCAGCTGCGCTTTGATGTCCCCTGCCACGACCAGACCGCTGACGTTAACCCCGCCGCCGAAAAAGTCATTTTGAATCGGGAACACCTGTATGGTAAGTCCCTGCACGCGCGCCATCAGCGCATCTGCAAGTTCCCGGATAAAATCAGCCGCCGCCTCACCAGTTGCGATGCTGACAGTGCGGTTGAATTCTTTTATTTTCAAATTTTTCAGCGCATCGTAAAACTCTTCACGCATAGAAGAAATCAGGCCGACACCGTTTTCGATTTGGTAAAACTCCTCGTATTCTTCTGCCGGCGGCAGCGCTTTTTTAGCCATCAAATAAAACTCGTCGGACAAAAAGACGATGCGCTTGCCGTACTTGTCCAAAAACATTTTCTGATAGGCTTCCACCTGCTCAATTACCTGCGCACTGCGCTCGGCATCAAACGGCTTTAGAGGATAAAGTCCGTCTCTGTATCTCGTCAGGCCCACCGGTACAACGGAGATGCTGTTGACATACGGCGAAAGCGCCGCAAGGTCTGTAAGCGACCTGTCCAGATGCGCGCCGTCATTGACGTCCGGACAAAGCACAATCTGGCAATTCATCATAATCTGATTTTTTGCCAGCTTTTGCATCGTTTCATACACTTTGCCCGCAAAGCGATTATGAAGCATCATTGCACGAAGCTGCGGCTCCGTCGCATGCACGGACACATTGACCGGAGAAATGCGCATGCGAATAATTCTGTCCACATCCTTGTCCGAAAGGTTGGTCAGCGTGATGTAATTGCCCTGTAAAAAGGAGAGCCGTGCATCATCATCTTTAAAATACACCGTCTCGCGCATCCCTTTGGGCAGCTGGTCGATAAAACAGAAGATACACTTATTATGGCAGCTTTTCGGGGTGTCCATAAGTGAATTTTCAAAGACAATGCCAAGCTCTTCGTAATCGGTTTCCACCTCGATAAACTCCTCTTGGCCGTCCGCTTTGCGCACCTCGATTTCCAGCACTTCGTCTACGCTTAAAAACATATAATCAAGCACGTCCGTAATCTGCGTGCCGTTGATTTTTAAAATACAGTCCCCGGGCGCAAGGCCGATTTCTTCGGCGATGCTGCCCGGTGCTACTGCACGTACTTTTGCATGTTCCATATCAGAAATTCTTTTCCATCTCTAAAATTTCAAGATACTTTTCGTAAGCCTTCTCCCAAGCGGCGGTATCCTGCGGCTCATAAGTCTTTGTATCTTCGCTTGCCATAACAACTTTTCTTGCTTCACTCAAATCCTTGATTTCACCGAGTGCGATAAACTGCATCAGCGCGTTACCGAGGCTCGTACCCTCAATCGGGCCTGCCACAACCTTCATACCGGTTGCATTGGCCATAAACTGGCAAAGGATACTGCTCTTTGTGCCGCCGCCCACCATGTGAATGACCTTCGGTGCTTTCGGCAGAGATTTTGCAATAGCCTTTACGGAGCGTGTGCATTCGAGCGCAAGACTTTCCAAAATTGCGCGGATGGTTGCCGCCATGGAAGCCGGCGGCGTCTGCCCCGTCTTTTCGGCATAAGCCGCAATACGCTTCGGCATATTGCCCGGGCCTTCAAACTCGCTGTAGTTCGGGTTAATAATGCAGGTAAACGGCTCGAGCGTTAACGCTTCGCGGTCTAATTCCTTATACGAAACAGTTTTGCCTTCCTTTTCCCATGTGCGCTTGGATTCCTCCTGCAGCCACATACCCATAATGTTGTGCAGGAAACGGTATGTGCCGAATACGCCGCCCTCATTGGTATAACTGGTTTCATAACTTTCGTCGGTGATAATTGCTTCTTTGATTTCCGCACCGAACAAAAGCCATGTGCCGCAGCTGATAAAAATAGACTCCTCCGGATTTTCCATCGGTGTTGCAACCACGGCAGAAGCCGTATCGTGCGATGCAACGGCAATCACCGGCACCTTATCTACACCGAGCTCTTCACAAAGTGCATCGGACAGATAGCCGACAATGCTGCCCGGCTCGATAATATCCGGAAACAGATTCTTAATACCGTATTCGCTTAAGAGTTTTTCATCAAACTTGCGTGTGCGGGCATTCAGCATCTGGCTGGTAGACGCAATCGTATATTCCGTGCGCTTCTCTCCCGTTAAAAGGAAGTTAAACAGGTCCGGCATAAACAGCGCTGTCTTTGCCTTATCGAAGTTCGGCGATTTTACCTCGCACATAAACTGAAACAGCGTGTTAAAAAACGCGTGCTGAACACCGGTTACATCATAGATTTCTCTGCGTTGTTTGTCCGTTAAATCCACCGCCTGCGTTCTTGCATCTCGGTAGTGGTGCGGATTGGACAAAATGCAGTCGTTTGCATCGAGAAGTCCATAGTCTACGCCCCAGGTATCAATACCGATGGCGCTGATTTCATGCCCTGCCTTTTTGCAGTTTACGATACCTGCCTTAACTTCGTGAAACAGGCGCAGTAAATCCCAGTAAAAATCCTTGCCTACCGTTACCGGGTCATTGTTAAAACGGTGCACTTCCTCCCCCGTCAGCTTGCCGTTTTCGAGCGCGTAAACAATCGCTCTGCCGCTGGAGGCACCAAAATCAAATGCTAAAACTTTCATCTAAAACACTCCTATCTTTTGTATTTAAGATATACTGCATTTATTATAACACATCTTATTCAATTTTTCTACTGTTTTTCCAAACTTTTACTTTTGAATTTGAAAATAACTTTCGGGGACATTTCCTACAATCACCGTCTGTGCGACGGGCACGCGCGTCTGCACCGTAACGCCGCTGCCGGCATACGCCATCATCATGGCAAAATTGGCTTTTACGACGATATCCACCTGATGCTTGGTCTGGTTAATCCCCTCCGCCAAAAAGGTATTTTCAAAGTCTACGATGCAGTAGCCGACAGGCGCAAGCTCCAGCGTCAGTCGCGGCCCGAAGCCGACGGAAGCATCGTCGGACAAAAAGGCGGCGTACGGTACCTGCACACGGGTTTCGTGTATGGCGCTTACACGCTTTTCCACCTCGAGCGCCACCTCTGCTTTCAGGCGGTTGACCGTCGCCGGATTGACCGCAAGCGACTGTACACGCCCGGCTTCATCCGTCTGCACCGTCACAAAATCGGTGTAGGTATAGTTATGCTTTAAAATCTGCGCATCCACCGCCTCATGAATGATGCGCGTAGCCAGATTGGTTGCATGGCGCGTGGAAACTGTTTGAATCACGCTTTCTATTCGGCGGATAGCGGCTGTAAAGCCGATGGCCAGAATCAGCAAAAGCACCCACAAAATCAACACCGCACGGACACGGGAAAAGGACTCTCTCGTATGCGCCGGAAAAACACGTATTCTTACGGACGGACGGCGACCCAAGCGCAAAACAAAAACACCCCCAAACAAAAAATCGGTTTATACAGTATATGCATAAACCGATACTTTGTTTATTTATATCCGAGCACTACACGCTCGATGCCGGCCAAATCCTTTATAATTTCGCAGTTTTTCCAATCATTTTCCACAAGCAAATCACACACAATCTGCGCCTGTGTATGCCCCACCTCTAAGGCAAGCATACCGCCTGATTTTAAATTTTGTTTCATGTTACAAGCAAAATGTGTGTAAAACACAAGCCCGTCTTCGCCGCCGTCAAGCGCCATATGCGGTTCGTGCATGCGCACCTCCCGCTGCAGCGTATCAATCACTTTCGTTTCAATATACGGCGGATTAGATACGATAATATCATACATACCCGTTAAAGCAAACGCATCCCCGATTTGCACCGCTGTGTTGTCCGGCGCAAGATGCAAAGCATTTTGCTTTGCCACCGCATACGCATCCTCGGATTTATCAATGAGTGTCACCTGCGCCTGCGGCATAAAATGCGCCAGACTGATGCCGATACAGCCGCTACCGCAACACAAGTCTAAAATTGCCGGATTTTCATATCCATTTGCGTGCTCTAAAATCGCTTCACATAAAACCTCTGTATCCGGCCGCGGAATTAAAACCGCCTCGGAAACCGCAAACGTAAGCGACATAAATTCCTTTACGCCGAGGATGTATGCCGTCGGCTCACCTGCGATGCGCCGCGATACAAAAGCATTGTACTGCGCTTCTTTTTGCGCATCCAATTCCCGCTCCTGCAGGCGCAAAAGACCGATGCGGTCGGTATTTAGTACCGCCTGCATAAATACATTCGCTTCCATGCGCGGATTTTCTATGCCTGCCGCTTTTAATCTCTGTGTCGCCGCCAAAATGGCCTGTGCGATTACCATTTGTCGTCCTCTCCGTCCGTCGGCAGTACGGCACTAAGCGCCGTAATTGCAATCTCGATTTGTTCGTCATCCGGCTCGTTGGTCGTCAGTTTCTGCAAGGCAAGTCCCGGCGCAGTCAAAAAACGCGCCACACAACCGTCGCAACGGCCGGCAAACTTAATAACCTCATAGGAAACACCGGCAACCACCGGCAAAAGTGCCAGACGCACCACAAGGCGCATCAGCGCATTGTCCCAGGATAAAAACGAGAAAAACAGAATGCTGACCACCATAACGATTAAAAGAAAACTTGTGCCGCATCGCGGATGCAGACGCGAATGTTTACGCACATTTTCCACCGTCAATTCATCTCCAGCTTCATAGCAGGCAATGGATTTATGCTCTGCGCCGTGGTAGGCAAACACACGCTTCATGTCCTTCATGTGCGAAACCGCATACATATAGATAAGGAAAATCACAATACGGGTCACCGACTCAATTAAATTGAGTACAATCGTATTGGAAAAGAAATCTTTTACCGCCTGCGGCAACGCCGGATTGGTTAAAAGGGATTTGACAACTCCGGCAAGCATGGTCGGTAAAAGCATAAACAGACCGACACCCAAAACGAGCGCTAAAATAACCGCCACCCACATCACGGCGTCCATCATCTTGTCGCCGAACACCTTTTCTAAAAATTTGTCGAATTTCGACTCGGTTTCCTCTTCTTCCACCTCGACAAACTCCGCAGAGTACATTGTATATTTCACGCCGATGTACATGCTGACAAAAAAGGATAAAAATCCGCGCAAAATCGGGATTTTGTTGAGTTTGTATTTTGCCATAAAGGACTTGTTTTCCTTGACATCCAGCACAATCTCGCCGTCGGCTTTGCGAATGGCCACCGCCGTTTTGGCAGGACCGCGCATCATCACGCCCTCGAGCACCGCCTGACCGCCGATACTTGTTCTATGTTTATTTTCTGCCATAATGTTCTACCTTTCAAAATTGGTATTTCGGCAGGAGCAAGCCCCTGCCCTACGATGTTAAATTCAGTATACCATAAACGCCGCATACCCGCAAGTGTTCGGTTGTGAATTTTTTGTGAAAGTTTGTGCAGGGAAAGGCATATTGACATTTTTTAAATCTTTGTGTATACTAATTAAAATGTCGTCAGATATTCTCACTGTGGAAGCCACGGAATTTCCGCCTAATCCACCGAGGGCTGACGACATTTTTTATATACACGCACGAACAACCAACACCTCATCCACCCCAAGCGGTCCCCCTTTCCCTCAAGAGGAAGGCTCTCTCCTACACAAAAAAACGCAAATTCGGATGAAGTGCGAGGCGGCTGCGGTGGCATAATACGCGTGTATATGCCACCGCAACAACGAAGCAATTCGCCGAATTTGCATTTTTTCGCAAAAGGAAAAAGCGGCTGGGGACTAAATCCCTGCCGCATATATTCCTTTTAATCCGCAATGTGATTAATTTGACGCGATTACGCCATCTTGATAACTTCCTTGCCGTTGTAATGGCCACAGTTACCGCATACTCTGTGCGGCATCTTGAGCTCCTGACAGTTCGGACACTTTACAAGATTCGGAGCTTCGAGCTTCCAGTTTGCACGTCTCTTGTCACGTCTTGCTTTGGATACTTTCCCCTTCGGTACTGCCACAGTACACACCTCCTAAATAAAATAGAGCAATGGTCTTATAGTAAATTTAATTACTACATTTACATTCTTCTTTATTCAGGTTTTTGCCGCATATCGGGCACAAACCTTTACAATCCGCTTTGCAGAAAAACTGCGACGGCAGATTTAAAAACACATTATCGGCTACGATTTTTTCAAGCTCGAGCATATGAGTCGTAAAAACGAATGCCCCGTCACGCTCGGCCTCGTACATAAAATCGGCCTCGGATTTATCCGTACCGCTCTTCATTCGGCGATTCGGATGATGAATGAGGTCTTCTTCGATGTCAAGCTCCATCGGCTCAATCACCGCCTCACCGCAAAGCGAACACTTTGCAAAAATCTTTCCCTGCGCCTTCGCTGTCAAAAGAAAATGCTCTCCCTGGTTTGCGATGCTTCCCTGCACCGTAAAGGGTTCGGGAAACTCAACGACCTCACCGAGCATACGCATCGGCTCTAAAAGCAAGCTTTCTTCAAACTCCAACTTTGCGCCGTAGCTTCTTAAAATTTTCGTTACATCCAGCCCAGCCATCTGTGCCTCCGAAAGAACGATTTTGCGTTTTTATGTAAATTCCTGAAATCTACAATACCGCAACGTATGATATTATACCAGTAAAATTATCAAAAGTCAATAACAAAATTTAATTTATTTAGAGCTTTTTTCCGCGATTGAAATTTCAAAATTGCCACGCCGGTACGGAAAATACATTTTGCTCTTTAACACCGGAATTGCGATGGATGAAATTGCTTTTTTCAAGTCACTGAAAGCAATCTTCGTTGTAGACGCGAAAAACATTTTATCGTCCTTCACCTCAGACCAACCCTATCGTCACAGTGCAAAAACACAAGACGTTTTCTTCTTAATTTTTTCGCATTCTTTCTTATTTGTGATAGCTTTCATTGTTGTTGATTTTAAACGCGCGGTAAATCTGCTCTAACAGCACCACGCGCATGAGCATATGCGGTAGGGTCATCTTAGAAAAACTCAGGCGCATATCCGCTCTCTGCTTGACGCGCACATCGAGGCCGAGCGAGCCGCCGATGATAAAGCAGACATCGCTTTTTCCGGAAATCGCCAGTGCATCAAGTCCCTGTGCAAAGGCTTCGGAGGATTGCTGTTTTCCCTCCACGCACAGCGCATAAACATACGCACCCTGCGGGATTTTTTCCAAAATTTTATCCCCCTCGGCTTTGAGCACCGCGGCTTCCTCCGCCGCCGTTGCCTTGTCCGGAATTTTCACGTCCGGCAGCTGCACGATTTCCAGTTTTGCAAAGCGCGAAAGCCGCTTTTCGTACTCCGAAACCGCATCCGCCAGATACTTTTCTTTCAGTTTTCCGACCGCAATAATTTTTATATGCATACCGCACCTCATAATATCTGCTTTAAGCACATCATTTTCGCCACGGACAGTTGCACGTCCTTTTCGGGATTTACACCTGCATTTTGCAGCGCCAGATATGTTTCTTTATACGCAAGCGCCGGCAGGTTATTGTCCTCGCTCAAATGCGCCAGCGTCAGCGCCGTTGTGCCGCTTTGCACCAACTCGGCCGCAAACGATGCACAATCCGGATTGGACAAATGCCCCACCTGACTTAAAATGCGCTGTTTTAAATGCGCCGGATACGCACCGTTTTTAAGCATGCGCAAATCGTGGTTAGATTCGAGCATCACCGCATCACAGCCCAAAAGCGCCGTGCGCGCCGTTTCCGTGACATGCCCCATATCCGTTGCGATTGCGATTTTCTTGCCGTCCACCGCAAAGGTATACCCCACCGAGGCGGCTGCATCGTGCGGCGTGGCAAAACTGCATACACCGATGTCGCCGACCTCAAAGGGTCTGCCTGTATCAAAAACAAGCATACGGTTTTCTTTGAGCGCACCGATGCTGCGCTCCATCGCCTCCCAGGTCGGACCATTGGCATACACCGCCGCATTCGCCATACGCGCCGCCACACCGACACCGCATACATGGTCGCTGTGCTCGTGTGTAACAAGTATCGCATCCAAATCCTGCACCGACATATCCAAAAGCGCAAGTGCCTGACCGAGTTTCTTGCCGCTCAGGCCGCAATCGATTAAAATATTCGTTTTTGCACTCGACACCAGCACCGCATTGCCGCGACTGCCGCTCGATATCGAACAAAACCTCATCGTTTACCCCACACAAGAAAAGCGAGTGGTTCACTCGCTTTACTCTACCTCTATTACGCGGCGAATGTCTGCGCCGAGCGCCGTGAATTTCGCCTCTAAATTTTCATAACCACGGTCAATGTGGCGAAGCTCATAAAGCTCCGTATTGCCCTTGGCCATCAAGCCTGCAATCACCATGGCCGCACCTGCGCGCAAATCGGTCGCATGTAGCGGCGCCCCCGTCAGCTCCTCTACACCTTCAATGATGGCAATATTGCCGTCCACGCGGACATTGGCGCCCATGCGTTTAAGCTCGTCCACATAACGGAAACGCCCTTCCCATACGTTTTCCACAACGGTGCTTGTACCGCTCACCATCAACAAAAGCGTGACAATCTGCGGTTGCATATCCGTCGGAAAACCCGGATACGGCTGTGTTTTTACAATAATTTTATTGAGCTTGGTTTCTTTGTCGCAAGACACGCGCACGCTGTCGTCAAATTCCTCCACCGTCACGCCCATTTCCTCGAGTTTGGAAGAAATCGACTCCAAGTGCTTCGGAATGACATTTTTAATCAGCACGTTACCGCGCGTTGCCGCCGCGGCCACCATGAATGTACCGGCTTCAATCTGGTCAGGGATAATCGAATATGTACCGCCGACCAAACTCTTGACACCCTTGATTTTAATGACGTCCGTACCTGCGCCTTTGATGTTGGCACCCATAACGTTTAAAAAGTTTGCCAAATCCACGATATGCGGCTCACGCGCGGCATTTTCAATCGTGGTTGTACCCTCGGCCAGAACCGCCGCGAGCATAATATTCATCGTCGCACCGACGCTGACAATATCCAAGTACACATTGCCGCCGACGAGTTTTTCCGCCTCGGCATAAATCACACCGCCGACCACCTTGGTCTGCGCACCGAGCGCTTCAAAACCTTTCTGATGCTGGTCAATCGGTCTGGGGCCCAAGTCACAGCCGCCCGGCATAGCTACCTCTGCCTTATGGAAACGGCCGAGCATCGCACCGATGAGATAATACGAAGCGCGCATCTTGCGCACGAGTTCATACGGCGCACTGTTGTAGGCCAAATCGGTCGCATCCACCTCAAAAACACCGTGCTCAAACGACACCTTTGCCCCGAGTTTATCCAAAATATCTCTGATAATCAATACATCCTGAATTTCAGGTACATTTTCAATTCTGCACTTGCCGTTTACCAACAACGCCGCCGGAATGATGGCCACCGCCGCATTTTTGGCACCGCTGATGGTCACTTCCCCCTGCAGGCAAGCGCCGCCGCGAATTACGAGTTTTTCCACAAAAGTCCCTCCCCACGGGCACTTATTTCAAAAATATGGTAAAAAAGGTGCAAAAATACAACACCTTGTAGTTTACTGTCCCCATTATACCACTATGTATAGGAAAATGCAAAAGATTTTTTTGTATTTTTCCAAGAAATTTGAAATTTACAATTATTTAATACTGTTTTGGCTTTTTTTGTGGTATACTGTACTTGATATAACAGATACCGGAGGGAACTTTTTTGAACGCTGAAGAAAAAATTATCGGATTTATGCAAACCGAAGCTTATATCCCCATGCGCGCGGACGAACTGGCCGTTGTGCTGGATGTGCCGCACGCGGATTTGCCGCTCTATCATGCCATTATTGACAAGTTAATTGCCGAAAATACCATCGTGGTCAATAAAAAAGGGCGCATGAAAATAAACCGGACCGAAATGCGCACGGGCAAGTTCAAAGCCACACGCAGCGGCGGCTTTGTCGACGGTTTAAACGGCGAAGAAAGCGTGTTTATTCCGCTTGCTTATACCAACGGCGCCATTGACGGCGACATTGTGCGTTTTTGCATAAAAAACACGAAAAAGAAAAAGCCCACCGACAAAGCGGAGGGTGAAATCACGCAAATTCTGCGCCACGCGCTCACACACGTGGTCGGCACGCTTGCACTCTACGGGCGCGCCGCTTACGTAGAGCCGGACAATACGGCGCTCGGCTTTGCCGTGCGCGTAAGCGATTTAAACGGCGCGGCCGCCGGCGACAAGGTGGTTGCCCGTATCGAAAAATATCCAAACAGCGCCGCCTACGCGACCGGCAGCATTACGGAAATTCTCGGCAAAACCGGCAGCATAGATGCAGAGCTGTCCGCAATTTCGCACAAGGCAGGTCTGCGCACCGCCTTTGACGAAGAAACGCTTGCGCAGGCCGAGCAGGCACAAAACCAACCCGTCACCCCCGAGGGGCGCACGGATTTCCGTCAAAAATGCGTGATCACCATTGACGGAGACGACTCCAGAGATTTTGACGATGCCGTGTGTGTCGAAAAAGGTGAAGGCGGCTATATTTTATATGTGCACATTGCCGATGTTACACACTATGTCACGCAGGGCAGTCCGCTCGACCGCGAAGCGTACAAGCGCGGTACCAGCGTATACTACCCCGGCCGCGTGCTGCCGATGCTGCCCGAGGCGCTCTCCAACGGCATCTGCAGTTTAAACGAAGGTGAAGACCGCTATACCCTCTCCGTTACAATGCACATAAACAATGCCGGTGCGGTAACGGACTATAAAATTGAAAACGGCATTATCCGCTCTGCGCACCGCATGACCTATCGGGTGGTCACCGCCATTTTGGAAGATACGGACGCGGATGCACAGGCAAAATATACAGACATCACGCCGATGCTGTCTGACATGCGCGACCTTGCGCGCATACTGCGCAAAAGACGAAGTGCGCGCGGCAGCATTGATTTTAACCTGCCCGAGCCGAAAATCGCACTGGGCGAAGACGGTTTTCCGACGACAATTGCCGCCTACGAAGTCGGCATTTCCAATCAAATCATCGAAGAATTTATGCTGCTTGCCAACGAAACCGTGGCAAGGTTTGCCGTAGAAAACAATCTGCCGTTTGTCTACCGCGTGCACGAAGACCCGTCCGCGGACAAGCTGGAAGCCTTAAATCACTTTTTGGGCTACATGGGCCTTAGCGCTGTACGCCCGAAAGGCAAAGTCTCACCGCAGGATTTCGGTGCGGTTTTGGCGCAGGCGCAGGAAACCGACAATCCTGCGCTTGTTTACACCATGCTTCTGCGCTCGATGATGAAAGCGCGCTACGCCGAAGAAAACTTGGGGCATTTCGGTCTGGCGGCAACGCACTACTGCCACTTCACCTCCCCGATTCGCCGCTATCCGGATTTGTTTATCCACCGCGTGCTCAAAGCGCACATAAACGGCGAACTCTCTGACGGCTATAAAGCGCAACTGTTTGCCTTAGCAAAGCCGGCCGCAGAAAATGCCAGCGAAACGGAAATTGCCGCCGTAGAGGCCGAGCGCGAGGCAGACAAGTATTTTATGTGTCTGTTTATGAAACAGTTTGTCGGCTGTGAATTTACGGCCGTCATCTCCTCGATTACGGATTTTGGTATGTTCGTAACGGTCAACGATGCCATTGATGGGATGGTTGCCCTCTCCGCGCTCTCCGATGACTACTACCGCTACGAGCCGCAGCAATACTGTCTGCGCGGTGAGCGTACGGGCAATTGTTACGCCCTCGGCGACACGCTCACGGTCAAACTCATCTATGTTTCCGAGCATGAGCGTAAAATTGATTTTGCGCCCGTCGATGCACCCGTCCGCGCGAAAAAACCGCACGCAAAAATGCTGCTCGAGGACAAAAACAGAAAAACCAAGTCTTCGAAAAAGAAAAAAGGCAATACAAGAAAGTTTGTAAAGAAAAAGAGGTAATCTGCATGTCTAAAAAGGAACGACTGTCGAAGTGGCTCAACGGATTTGTGTTGTTTTCGCTCGTCATTTCCATCGTGTTTGTCACGGTTGAAATCATTCTTGCACCGAGCGTCCCAGCCGCACAAAATCCGCACGTGCGATTAAAAAGTGACTATGTGCTGATTTTACTGCAATGCATTCTCGGCGTGGTTGCAATGCTTTTGCCGTCTGCCATCGGTCGGCGCTGGAACTTGGAAATTCCGCCGTATATGCTCACGGCCTACACCCTGTTTTTGTATGCGGCCATCTTTTTGGGCGAGGTTCGAAATTTCTACTACGCCGTGCCGCATTGGGACACCATACTGCACACGTTTTCGGGCATGATGCTCGGTGCGCTCGGATTTTCCTTTATCACGATTTTAAACAACACCGAAAAAATCCCGCTCTCACTCAGTCCCGTGTTTGTGGCCATTTTCACCTTCTGCTTCGGTGTAACGCTGGGTGTGATTTGGGAGTTTTATGAATTTTTCGCCGACAGCCTTTTGCTGACCAACATGCAAAAATACGCCCTGGAAAACGGCAATGCTCTTACAGGGCATGCGGCGCTGACCGACACCATGAAGGATTTGATTGTCGATGCCGTGGGCGCGGCCTTCATTTCCCTGGTCGGCTACATATCCCTTAAATACAAAAAGGGCTGGATTGAAAAAATGCTCTTAAAATTCAAGACATCCAAAGAAGAAAAGGTGCATATACATAACCAAGACAATTCGTCGAAAGGAGTTATGTAGCATGCTGCGCGGCGGTGATTTAAGACAAAAAGAGGTCATCAACATCGCGGACGGCAAACGCCTCGGCTTTGTCAGCGATGTAGAAATCAACTTCAGCGCCGGTTTTATTGACGCAATCATTGTACCCGGCCCGGGCAGGTTTTTGGGACTGTTCGGCAAAGCCGCAGACTATATCATCCCCTGGAAAGACATCGTGCGTGTCGGAGATGACATCATCTTGGTGGAATACGAAAAAATGCCGTCGGCCTGATTGACCGACGGCATTCGTTTTTTACTTTCTGCCTAAAATATTTGCAAGCAATGGCGGCAACGGGATGCCGAGTGCATTTAAATTTTCAAATACGGATATAATTTCCGTATAAACATAGTAGGCCATTACGCCGTGCGCAATCAAATGATTTGTGTCATTTAAAAGCACACCGAGGGCATACGAAACCGCCACGACCATCAAGACGCCGCACTTTTTAAAGCCGCCGTCGCGCAATTTGGAACTGACGATGCCGTCGGTTTTGTACCCCTTGGCAATGCCCGTAAGCAAATCAGCCACAATTAAAATGCACAGCGCATACCCCAAAAAACCGACATTGATGCTGTAGCCTTCAAACAAACTCTGTAACTGCTCCATACACTATCCCTCCGCTTAATTGCCAACCATTTCACGGTATACACCCGTTTCAAAATCCGCTCTTTGCTGTGCGCGGTTGTCGGTATTTACGCCGTTGACATACTGCCAGTACATCGTGCCGAGTGGAATACCGAGCACCTCTGCCATTTCAGGTGTGATGACCTGACCGACCGCCTTAAACAGATTAAAGGCATTTTCAAACGCTTTGTTGGAGGCCTGGCTTGAACCGCCGCTGCTCTTGCGCATATTCAGTTCCCTGTTTTTGAGCGCCATTTCCTCCGCGTGCCATTCCTGCTCACGCGTATAGCTTTTTTCTCTGAAAGCATTTTCCGCCTCGTAAGCCTGACGCTCTACGCTCTTGGTGCCCAGCGGCAGCCCGAGAATGTCTGCCTGCGCCTGCGTGGTAATTTCGCCGGTCTGCTCAAAGGCATGCAGTGCCGATGCATAGGCGGCCTCCCTCGCCGCACGCGCTTCATCGGCTGCACGGTCTTCGCGCTGGGCATCAAAGGTCTGATTCCATTGGTTTGCCTCGCGCTCCTGCGCACTCTTATTTAATTCGTAGGTGCGGTCTGCATTGTACTGTGAAATCGTCTTGTCCGCATAATCCGCCTCAATCGCATCACGCTTATTGTTGTAATCGCTGCGGCTTGCATTCATCGCATCCAGATAGCGACCATAGAGGTCATCTTTTTGCCTCTGTGTCTGCTGTTGCGCATCCGCGAGCGCATTCTGATACCCCAAAAATGTCGCCGTTCTTGCGCTTTCGCCATAGCCGCTGCTCGCCTTGCCTGTACCTTTGCCCAGTCCGGCTGCCGCCAGAAGTTCCTCATCGGCAAGTCCGCTTTTTCTGTAAGCGCTGTAGAGTGCTCTTTGCGTGTTATCCGCATCCACATCCAATACGCGAATACCACTGTCATAGTTTCGCTTGTGACGCGCTTCCGCCGCGCGCAAATTTTCCACGGCCACCTGCTCGCGCGCCGCCTTGAAACTGTCCAAATCCACATTGGGCTGCGTCGCTTTAGAGGCAAGATACGTGTTTGCCTCCTGCGTCAGCACATCGTTTTTATACTGCGCCATCTCTGCGCCGCCCGCGTCAATCTTGCGATTGCGCGCCGTTAAAAGGCGTTGCACATCCTCACGCGGGGCGCCCTGCGCAATTGCGCGTTTTAAGGTAGACGCTATATCCTTTTCGTCATAGTAATAACTCATAATCTCCCTTCCCTTTCTCTGATGTATTGAAGTGCCTTTCTCGCCAGCCAGTACAGCCTGCCGTTCCGGTTTTCTTCCATTTCGGAGAGCATTCCGCTCGCATCCAAAACGATACCGCGATTTTGCAAATCCCATACAATATCATTCGGCTCGGTATATTCGACAATCTCCAGCTGACTTTTAAATTGTTTCCATGCCGCATCCTCCAGCATTGGTGCAGGGCACGTCTTGCCCGTCACGTCGTAATGACGAAGTACATTTTGCGCCGGCACATCGTATAACTGCATCAGATTGCGGACCAACACCGCCGCACTGGCTACCGTTTCACTTTCAAAATACCAACCGCGCTGCGCATCGTATTTACAGCACAGCTCAATGCCGACGGAATTGTCATTTCTGCAGGACGGATGCACGTAACGTCCGGTTTCACTGCCGCAATGCCACGCACGGTATACCGGGTCAACGCTTTGGTAAACCGCACCATTTTCTGCCGCATGGCCGACAAAAAAATGTGCCGAATTGCCAACATATTCACGGTTATAGTACATGGCATTGTCCCTGGCCGATCCAGTTGCGCCGACATAATGCACAACGATATACTCTATCTTACCTGTGCGCTTGCTGTAATTGTCTGCACGGCACGGGTAATCCTTGTTGATTGTCATGAAATCTTGTTCCCCTCCTTTTCCACCGCCGCACGGTATCGTTCCGGTACCTGTGCAAGTGTGATTTTACCAAGTCTGATTTGCATTACATAAAACTTAACCATTGAGTACCACCTCCGCAAGCTCTAAAATTGCCGCCTCAAGCGCTTCAATGCGCTCTGTGTCCGTAATTTCAGCGGCAACCTGTGGCACGTCCACATTGCTTTGAATTTCTTCAGCGGTCATGTCTCTGTAAAGGCCGTTATCATAAATTCTACTCATCCGCTTCATGCCCCCAAATCTGTATTGTACTGCCCACCGCAAACATATTTTCTGTTGTATTGCTCGGCATAGATATATTGATTTTTTCAATATATCTTGATATATGTTCGCCTCGTCTAGATACAACAAGTCTTGGCTGTGTTGTTGAATCAGCTGTACCGCCTAACGTGTTGAACCATTCACTGATCAAACATTCCCATTGCCTTTCCGAAATCTCTTTTGCGTGTGCATACCAGTAGCGCTTGCTTGTCGAAAGAGATAGGTTTGAGCGAAAAAACATATACCAGTTACCATTATTGGTGCATGTCGCAAATCGTGCGGTTTCACCTTTTGTA
>JAZRUW010000016.1:0-3728 GCA_045652745.1 Clostridia bacterium | reverse complement strand
TGGATTGGTTTTGTCCAATATTCGGGGATGGATTCTATTCCATTGGCCATACCGAGAACAGAACCAACGGTAGCACCGTTACAGTCCGTATCAAAACCAGCCTCTACCGACATACAGATCGATTTGCCGTAATCGCCCCCGCCGTAGAGTAAAGATGCCGCTACGATCATTGCGTTAGAAATGGTGTGGCACCAATCGTGCGCACTGTGCTCGTCGTATTTTTTATGAATGGCCCTAAAACATTCGCTTTGAGAAACGCCGTTTTCAAATCCGTCCACGACAGACATAATCTCTTTGTATAATCTGGAGGTATGCGGAATTTCGGCAAGGCCGCCAAGTATCACATCTTTTATGGTATTTGTTTCTGCGGCAACCGCTAGCATGGCGGCCACAAACATTTCGCCATAGATGCCATTTTTTGTGTGCGAGATCGAGGCATCACGCCATGCCATTTCGGCGGCAAGTTCGGGATTGCCCGGGTTAATATATCCAAAATAGTCGGCTCGAATCTGTGCCCCAATCCACTCTCGATATGGGTTTTTATAAATGGCGGATTCGGGCGGTTCGTATCCCTTTACAAAATTGCAAAAAGCAACTCTTTCGGCGGTGCAATAGGCATCCTTTGGTTGATAGGCGAGCCAAGCGCGTGAAACATCAAACGGCGTGAAGCCCCTGCCGTATTTTTGAATTATCTCTTGATACAGAACGGTGTAATTGGTATCGTCATCCACCGGCATACCGTGGGCGGTGTCGGCATAACATCTGCTTGCAAAAGAGAATTTATATTTATTGAGAATCTCATCATTCAAATCACTGCGAAGGATATATCTGTGCATGGGATAGTTGTTTGTCTCTTTTAAAAAAGGAATCAATTCATCGGTGCGAATTCCCTCTACAGTCTTACCGAGCAGACATCCGCAAATCCTACCCATCCAAGCACCGTGAATTTTACTTTCTAATTTCGTGGTGTTGTTTTTCTGATAGGAATAAGGCGTTTTATGGTTTCTAAATCGGATGGCTCCATAAACGGATAACCCTCTTTTTGGCTCGCACGTATGACAACGTCAAAAAGAATATCTCCCAATTTTTTCTTGCACTCATCTTTCGGAAGTCTTGAAACCGCCAAAAAAACATCCTTATATGTTTCGATATCCAAGCCTTCTTCTATAGATTGCTGATATTCGGTCAATAAATTAGAGGAATAAAACTCCCAATCGTGAATATTCGCATACTGCGGCTTTATTTGATTGGTAACCTTCATTTCTTCCACAATACGATTATCGTTTCCTAAAATTAAGGCATCCATCGAAACACCGAAATGCTTGGAGATTTTTATGATTTTGCTTAACTCGGGAACAGAATCGCCGTTTTCCCATTTTTGAACCGATTGCTGTGAAACCCCAAAGAGCGTTGCAAACTGGCCTTGGGAAAGATGAGCGTCGTTTCTCAATTTGTTGATGGCATTACCTAAAGTCATAACACGTCCTCCTTTTCTTTTATTTTACTTGTAAATAGATAAAAATGCAACAAACTGAAAATAGTAATTTTTACAACCGACGGTTGTTGGCAAAATAATGGCTTTTGAAAAATCCATGCAGGGCGGGAAAGTAAGGTAAGACGCAAAAGGTAATAGGGAAGTAGTTTACAATCATTTACAATAAAAGCGGTAGAGGAAAACTTATCCTTTACCGCTTTTATGATATTTGTACTAAGCTTTTCCTATATATCTTCCTTAACCGACGAGAATACGTTGGAGGTAAAACCAAATGTAACCTTTAGTCTGCGGTAAAGAAGATGAAGGTCAAACTCCTGAACATAATCATCCTCAATCTCTTGAAGGAACTTTACAAGATTACGACAGATATTCTGGGCAGTAGCCATATCTCCTGCCGCACCGGCGCACAAGCCTTCGGCAAGTTTTCGCGCAATCTGAGCGTGAACACGAAGAATGTCCCAAGATTTTCTTACACATGCCTCGGGGTGTTCCATATTTTCGGCAATTACTGTCTCAAAATCTGAAATTACGTCGCCAATCTTAGAAAAATCTTTCAGGGCTTCGGGATTGTTCATATAGGGAAGTACTATTTCAACCCCATTATTGGTGTACATTTCGTCAGCAGCACCAACGGCGGTATTTCTGACAAGGTCGGGGTGGAATAACTCTGACAGAGTACGAAGGTAGGTATATGTTTTTTGCCAATCCTTTCCAAAGGCCGCAGAGTAGTAATCCTCTGAAATTTCTTCTTCCCCTAAAGTTGGATCCATCAAAATTCTACCACTCATATACATGGGATATGAAGTGGGCATACTCTTCCTTGGTGTACTGCAGTGCATATAACCCTTGCTTCCAATATTATCTAGTAGCTTAAGGTCACGCATAAGGCGGTCGGAAATCTGACAGTATCCGGGGTCACAGTAATGGTCAGAGTAGAGATGGTACTCAAAGAAGAAGAGGTCACCATCAAACTTTTTCTTCCATTCTCTTAAAAAGCTCATATTTAAAATAAAATCTGTCTTTGGAACAGTATTGTTGTTTAATTCAAAGGGGGGAAGTTCCACCGTCTTATCCCAGTTAGTGTAACCGCTGATATAGTCTTGTCTAACGGCCGACATAAATACAAAGCGATCGGTGTTCCTCAGCTTTTCGAAAAGGGGAGCCCAACAACTATCATTGTACATTATAAAAACAATTTTCGTTTTAATACCATTTGTACGGAAGGCTTCGTCGGCATCGTTAAGTATTTTTATGTATTGGTCAGAAACGTTACCTTTTCTGCACTCTTCACATTCACAGTTGGTGTTTGGTGAGTCTGCTAACCAGATATGCAGAAAGTCTACCTCAGGTTTTTCGGTAACATATTTTACGAAAAATTCCGCCAATTTGCGTCTTACAGCAGGGTTGGAGAAGCAAAGATTGGTGTAGCGGAAATGGTTATGCATAATTTTTCGCTCACCGTTTATAAGAGCGAGATACTCGCGCATACCCTTTTGGTCAACATCTTCCTCGGTAGTAGTCTTGCCAAAAAGGCCGAACGCGGGAGCCATATAGTCGTGTCCGATAGAGTGCAACTGCAAACCGCAGCGATGAATGTCTGCCTCTAGCTTGTCGGTGATAATATCTGCTTCCTCGGTAGAAAGTGGCTCAACCGGTTTGTTGGGATTGCCCTGATGCTCATACCATTTTGCATACCATACATAAGGGGAAGTTGCTTGTAGCATATAGGAATTAAAGCCGATTTTTGGCAACCATTCTACATAGTCGCGTACAAATTCATAGGATACTGCGCCCTCAATACAGTCACCACGGAAGCGATGATGCGCCTTAACTCTGAAATCCGCCTGAAAAGTGGAAAGGTCAACAGTAGGCACAATTTCTCCGTCCTTGCCGGGACGAACAAATCGGCAACCCGCCGCTTTCAAATATGCATACACGCCGTAGAGAATACTACGAATGTTACTTCCTGCAATATATCCGCGAAAGCCGTCAACCTTTACTTCATAAGCGTCGTCTAATTCGGGATTTTCAATTCCCTCAAAGGAAAGGTCAAGGGTCTCAAAAAGCCCTAGAACAATACCGTTTTCGCCCTTTTGACAACGGAATTCTGCACGTTCCCCGCACATCTTTTCAATATATTTTGCAAGTTCCGTAGTCGCGTAGTCGGCGGTAATACCGGTTTCAAGCTGATAAATTTGCATATACATTCCTCCAACAAGCAAATACTCTTCGT
>JAZRUW010000015.1:0-82704 GCA_045652745.1 Clostridia bacterium | reverse complement strand
TTGATATTGTTAGAATACCAGATATGCAACAAAATTTATCATATATGCTAGAAAATGGACAAGTAACTCCAAGTTTGGTCAAGGGGATAGAAGGTAGTTATGATAGAGTTTTAACTGTTTTAGAACAAAAAGATAAATTAGGACATGATGATTTTACATCATTAAAAATGCTGAAAGAGAAAGTGGATAACCCGGAATTATTGATTAAAATTGAAAGTTTGTTGCAAAAAAGAGAAATATCTTTTGAGGAAATAGGAAAAATGCGTCGGAATGGACAAACCGCATCGGCTTGTCGATTGGCCCGAAGGCGTACATCGGTACGTCGAGGGTGAGGTTTGTGCATAGCAAATTCATTTGCACTCCGGCGCATTTTTACATTTCCTCACTCTTTTATCATGCCCGGCAGGACTATCTCATGCATCCCCTTGTCAGGCATTTTGTTTTCACACATCAGGGTGCCGAAGGTCGCAACCTCACGGCCGAATTTTTCTTTAAGTTCATCCATGACACCCTCGATGGCACGGCGTGCAATCGGGTGTTTTCCATCTGTGATGCTGAGCTGGCTGTATTCTTCCGCCGTCAGTGCAAAGGCACGTACAGAGAGCGCACGCACGGGGTGCGCCCAATCGTACTGTGCGCGAAACATCTCCATGGCTTGCTTGGCAAGCGCATCCGCCGTTTGCACGGGTGTATCTAACCGGCTTTGCATACTGGTGCGCACCAGTTGGTTGTTTTTTACCTCGAGGCCCACGCCGCCGGCGTGCAAACCGATATGACGAAGTTCTACGGCCACCTTTTGCGCCATTGCTAATATGACCTTCCACACATCCTGCTCATTTTCCAAATCTGCCACACAGGTGATACCGCGCCCTACGCTTTTGACCTCATTGGGCGCATCCAAAACCTGTACGGGACTTTGATCCAAACCATTTGCCCAACGGTGCAATTTCTCTCCGTTTACACCAAGCCACCTCGTCAAAAGCGAAGGGTTAGCATCGGCTAACTGTCCTATAGTGTGAATACCGTATTTTTCGAGCGTCTGCGCCGTAGAACGTCCGACGCCAATCATTTCCGACGCCGCCAAATCCCAAAGTTTCTTTTTAAAGTTCGCTTTGGTAATCACCGTCACTGCATTCGGTTTTTTCAAGTCGCTGCCGAGTTTTGCAAACACTTTGTTAAAAGAAACGCCGATGGACACCGTCAGCCCGAGTTCATTTTCCATGCGACTGCGGATTTGCTCCGCAATTTCCGCGCCGCTCCCCATCAAATGCACGCTGCCGGTCACATCCAACCAGCACTCATCCATACCAAACGGCTCAATCTGGTCGGTATAATCCATATAAATCTCTCGTGCCAGCTGCGAATAATGCTGATACAAATCAAAGTGCGGCGGCACAACCACCAATTCGGGGCATTTCTTTTTTGCCTGCCAGATGGTATCGCCCGTTTGCACACCGCACATCTTCGCTGCCTGATTTTTAGCAAGCACAATGCCGTGCCTGTCCTCTTCCTTGCCGCATACTGCCACAAACTTGCCGCGCAATCCCGGCTGTATCAAACATTCTACCGAGGCATAAAAATTATTCAAATCACTGTGCAGTATCACGCGTTCACGCTCCGCCACCATCCTCACCGCCCTTCGTTTCCAAACATCTGTTTGTTTATATTATAGCACAACCAGAAAATTTGTCAACAGGAAAATTTTGTATGGCCCCTACCTTTCGGGGTTGGAAAAATTGTTTGAAGCACTGCCTCGGGTAGCTTCTCCACTGTACGTATCATAAACTGTTTTGGTTAAGCAGCTGCGTTAGTATCTGCTTAACTTTTCCATATAAAGTCTGTTCTTATTCAATTGCAAATACTAAACATTGTCTATCTTAAAAATAAATTTTATTTTCGTACTTCGTCGGCAAGCCTTCACGGTACAAATGTGCATCATCGGCAAGCGTCAGCACGCGCGGCATTGCAAAACCGTTTTCGTTTTTAAACTCAATAACCGTCATGCCCGTGTGCCCCATATCAAAGTGCATACAAAAAATCGGGTACGGGATATTTAAAATACAGCTTAAAAATGCCAATCCAAAGCCCTGATGGGCAAAAAGTGCAACGCGCTTGTCGCTGTTTTCCGTAACCTTGTATTTACCCGTCCCCGGAATATGTTTATAGCCTAATCCTGCAAAAAACTTGTCCGTCTCCGACTGTATGCGATGGATGCCCTTTTCGTATGCATACCCGGCAAACGCAGGATGGTCATACCATCTTTGTCCGAGCGCAAGCATATCCGGCTCCGTCATCAGTGCGCGCGAAGGCGCATGCTGAAACAGCCAGGCTGCACCGGCCTCTTCCTCGTTTACAGTCAACTCCTGCCATGCCAGAGACTCGCTTGCAAAGTCTAAAACGCTCATTTCCTTTTTCAAAAGCTCACAGGTCGGCTGTGCCGTCTGCTTCGCGCGTGTCATCGGCGAAGCATAGATTTCATCGATGCCATAGAGCGCAAGGCGCTTTGCAACCGCTTCTGCCTGCCGATGCCCGAGCGGTGTTAATTGTTCCTGCGGCCCGTAAATCGGGTCGCCGTGTCGTATATAGAAAAATAACATAATTTTCACCTCAACGGATAGTATGCCGCAATACATTTATTCATATAAGCACAAAAACATTCGCTCACCCCAATGAATACCAACTCCGATTTTCTTCTGCAAAATTTTGCATAATAATCTCCTCTTGTTTTTTTTTCAAATTTGGTATATCATTAGTATGGCGAATACAAATGCACCTATTCTTTTAAATTCTTATTGAATAAGGGGCTTTTTTTAGAAATATTACTGTTTTGAGGTGGGATTATGAAATTTATTTCCTGGAATGTAAACGGCATCCGCGCCTGCATGGGCAAAGGATTTGAAGATTTCTTTAACGCTGCGGATGCGGATGTATTCTGTCTGCAGGAGACCAAAATGCAGGCAGGACAGCTGGACTTTGCACCCGAAGGCTATCATTGCTACTGGAACTACGCCGAAAAAAAAGGCTACTCCGGTACAGCACTGTTTACAAAGCAAAAGCCGATAAATGTAACCTACGGCATCGGCATTGAAGCGCACGACAAGGAAGGCCGTGTGATTTGTGCAGAATTTGACGATTTTTACTTTATCACCTGCTATACACCGAATTCGCAAAATGAATTAAAGCGCCTTGATTACCGCATGCAGTGGGAAGATGATTTCCGCGCATATTTAAAAAACTTAGAAAAAACCAAACCGGTGATTCTTTGCGGGGATTTAAATGTAGCACACAAAGAAATTGACCTGAAAAATCCGAAAACCAACCGCAAAAACGCAGGTTTTACCGACGAAGAACGCGGCAAAATGAGCATGCTTTTAGACAGCGGCTTTACCGATACCTTCCGCCACTTTTATCCCGACCAAACCGATATTTACTCCTGGTGGTCGTACCGATTTTCCGCGCGCGAGAAAAACGCAGGTTGGCGTATTGACTACTTTATCGTATCCGACGCCTTAAAACCGCGCCTGACCGATGCTAAAATTCACACCGATATTTTCGGTTCCGACCATTGTCCGGTAGAACTGACGATGCAATAATAAAAAACGCTGAAATGAAATTTCATTTCAGCGTTTTTGTTATTGTAAGGGCTCAAAGTCCGATGCCGGATGCTTGCACCACGGGCAGACAAAATCTTCCGGCAGCGGGTCACCTTCGTAAACATAACCGCAAATTTTGCAGACCCAGCCTTTTTTCTTTGCCGCCTGCGGCTTCGGCTTAATGTTGGCAAAATAGTATGCGTAGGTTGCCGACGGCACATCCGAAAGCACCTGACCGTCCGTCACATCAGCGATAAACATAAGGTGCGTACCCAAATCCACCGTAGAAATCACCTTGGCCGAAAGATACGCATTGGTCATTTCCGTCAAATACAAAAGACCGTTTTCGCTGCGCTTTGCGCCGTCAAAACCTGCAAATTTATCTGTATCTCTGCCCGATTGAAATCCGAAGCGTTCAAACACAGAAAACTTTGCCGACTCCGACAAAATGCTCACATTCAAAATTCCCGTTTTTTCAATCATCTGCGTTGTATAATTGCTTTTATTTACCGTAACCGAAATACGCATCGGTGTATCTGTCACCTGCATAACGGTGTTGACAATACACCCGTTGTCCTTATCGCCTTCTTTTGTGCTGAGCACAAAAAGGCCGTACGATAGTTTAAACATTGCATTTACATCTAACATAATTTACCCTCCGCTCTGTCTCTTTTTCTCTGCTTGCGCGCCGCATTACGCTTGGCCGCAGCTTCCCATTCTTCCCGTTCTTCATCGGTCAGTAAAACCAGTTTTTCTACCTCGGTCGGTTTTTCGTTCTCGTCGAGCGCTACCATAACCACATAGGCCTGATTGATCAGCCTTCTGCTCCCGTCGAGCGCCTCTACATAAGTTTTAACGCACACCTCCATGGAAGTTCTGCCCGTGTAGGTTATATAGCCGACCAATACCAAGGTGTCATTTGCATACGCCGGCGCAGTAAATTCGAGCGAATCCACCGTTGCCGTTGTTACATTACAACCAGAATGCCGTCTGGCAACCACCGCCGCCACCACGTCAATCCATTCCATCAGCCTGCCGCCGAACAAACGCTTGTAACCGTTTAACGTCGCCAAAGACAGGATTTGTACCTGTTCCGTTCTGGATGCTGCAACTGTTTTCATCAAAATCACCTTCTCTTCTGAATTCAGTATGTCTAAAATCGCTTCATTTTATAAATCTCTTACTTCAATTATATAAGGATCAATATAAAATTGCAAGAAACAATCTTGCTGTTTATGAACACACTCTTGCTGTTTTTCGTTTTAAAAATACAAAAACAACCGTAAGGAGAACTGCCATAGCTTCTGCGAATATCACGGAATACCAGATGCCGTCAAGTCCCCAGATTTCCGGCAATATCAGCACGGCCGCGGTCTGAAACAAAAGCGTGCGCAAAAAGGAAATCAGCGCCGAAGTTAAGCCATCATTTAACGCAGTAAAAAAGGCTGAGCCAAAAATTGCAAACCCTGCAAACAAAAAGGAAAACGCAAAGATGACGAAACCATGCAAGGTCATATCCATCAAATCCGCATCATAACCCGTATACATATAAGAAAGCGGATACGCAAGTGCCTCGCCCAAAACAAGCATCGCCACGGAAAGCACAGCGATGATACAAATACATCGCTTAAAAAGGCCTCGGATTTCCGCATTGTTTTTTGCGCCGTAGTGGTAACTGAACACGGGTGCAATGCCCGTGGAAAACCCTATAAATACAGAAATAAATACAAAGTTTACATACATTAAAACCCCGTAAGCGGCCACACCGTTTTCTCCGGCAAATCGCATCAACTGCACATTATAAAGCATACCGACCACGGACATGGAAATGTTGGTCATCAGCTCCGATGAGCCGTTGGTGCAGGTTTTTAAAAGTGCCTTAAAATCCCAAACCGGTTTTCCAAGATGCAATCGGCTTGTGTTCGGTCTTAAAAAATACACGAGCGGCACGATACCGCCGATGAGCTGGCTCATCGCCGTCGCCAGAGCCGCTCCGACGATACCCCATTTAAAAACAACCATAAAAAGCGCATCAAAAACCACATTAGAAACACCTGCCGCCACGGACATATACAGACCGAGCATCGGTTTTTCCGCCGCAATAAAAAAGCTTTGAAATTCATACTGCATCATCAAAAACGGCAAAGTCGCCAAAATGATGCGTCCGTAAACCACGCAGTCGGAAAGCATCTGTCCCGTGGCACCGAGCATCTTGGTAATTCCCGGCAAAAATACGATGCTGAGCACCGCCATCAGCACACCGCTTATAATATTGACATACACGAGCATCGAAAACAGACCGTCCGCACGCTCGTGATTGCCCTCGCCGAGCGTTTTGGCAATCAGCGCGCTGCCGCCCGTACCAAACATAAAGCCGAACACGCCCAAAAGCATTAAAACGGGCATGATAAAATTCACCGCCGCAAACGGCGTTTTTCCGACAAAATTAGATACAAAAAAGCCATCTACAATGCTGTATAGCGACGTTACCACCATCATGATGACAGACGGAAACGTAAAACGAAGCATCCGCTTTGTATTAAAATGGTCCGAAAGTTGAATGTGCATACTTTTCTCCTTTTCTTATGTCTAGTGTTATACTACCACAGCACAAAAATGAAATCAAGGAATTTATTGCTTTTCGCAAACGCATAACGACGGCGCTAACCACAACGAATTCGTCCCGATTTCCCCAAAATACGAATTTGATGTCACCTTCGACGGACTGGAAATTGACATACAAAAACAAAAATACCAAGCGAGGTTTTCTCGTTTGGTATTTTTGTTTGTATATTGCGAGTTACTTATAAATATTTAAATGTACTTTTGTGACCAAAAGTACCAAAAGTCCCGGGGGTTCCGATTCCCCCGGACCCCTAAAACGGCGTAAGGGGACTGGCCGTCCCCTTAAGAATCCCCTGCTCACTTACATCGTAGCATAATACCCTATTTTAACAATTCATCATAAGTGGTCTGTAAAACATCACGGATTGCACGCAGTTGAGTCGCGTAAATATGCTGAATGCCCCGTTCAATTTTCACCAAAGTTTCTCTTGTCATACTCACCCCTTGCAACTGCAAAAGCGCAACCATTTGAGTCTGACGCATTTTCTTTTTCAACCGAATTGTTCGTATATTTTTTCCGATACAAATATAATCTTGTTTAATCTTCTGTTCTTCCATAGTTCAACACATCCTAAATGGACTAAAATCAGTTCTTTTTATTGATTTTACATTTATTTTGTGTTAAAATGGGACTAGTATTAGTCCATTTTAAGGAAGGGAAATCAAATGATTGTAACTTTTTGCGGGCACAGGGATGTTACAGATGAAGCCGTGATTGTAACGTCACTCGAAGAAACAGTAGAAAATTTAATACTTTGCGGTGCAACACAGTTTTATCTCGGTGGCTACGGGCACTTTGACTATATCGCGGCAAAAACCGTAAAAAAGTTACAAATGGAATATCCGCAAATTGAATCCATTCTCATTTTACCGTATCTCAACCGCAATTATGACCCTTCTTTGTATGATGCCACTATCTATCCCCCGTTAGAAGCTACACCGCAAAAATATGCCATTGTAAAAAGAAATAAATGGATGGTAGATGCCGATGACACCATAATTGCCTATGTAAAATACCCTTTTGGCGGTGCGGCAAAAACTTTAGAATATGCAAAAAAGAGAAAGAAAAGAATTTGCGAACTATAACATGCAAAAACGGCAGCGCAATTTAAAATTGCGCCGCCGTTTCTATAGTCCTTCTTATAACTTCTCAACAGCAAGCTTTACCTTTTCACCGTTGATGTTCCATTCTTTGCCGGTATCCTTTTCGGTATCGAAAACAATCTCCTCGCAAAGTACTTCTTCTTTAATGGTTTCAGCATTTTTCTCCAGGATTGCCTTTACCTTATCATTGCCGGCTTCATAGATGCGGATGTGATCCATCACCTCAAAACCGGAATCCTTACGCATCGTCTGGATTTTGCTGATAATTTCGCGCACAAAACCTTCCTCCAACAATTCTTCCGTAAGGTTGGTATCGAGCGCTACGGTGATGCCCTTATCCGATGCGGATTCGTAACCCGGCATCTGCGCGGTTTCGATTAAAAGGTCGTCTGTTTCAATCGCAAATTCCATACCGTCGAGCGTCACTTTCAGCACGCCGTTTTCGTTTAATTCATCCATAGCGGCATTGCCGTCTACCTCTGCAAGATAGCCACGCAAAGCGCCAATCTTACTGCCCATCTTCGGACCGAGGGTACGCAGCTGCGGCTTAAACGAATAGGATGTAAAGTTCTTTACATCTTCGGTAAACTCAACCGTCTTAATGTTTAATTCTTCCTCGATAATCTGACGGAAGAATTCGTCGAGTGCATTTTCAGCCTTTACATACATCTTGCCAATCGGCTGACGGTTTTTGATGTTGGCGGCATTACGGCAGCTTCTGCCGAGTACAACGATGTCGAGCACTTCTTCCATGTTCGCTTCCAGCGCTTCATCGATGTATTTTGCATCCCAAGTCGGGAAATCGCAAAGGTGAATGCTCTCCGGTGCATCCTTATCAATCGAGCGAACGAGGTTTTGATAAATATCCTCGGTCATAAACGGAATCATCGGCGCCGCAATCTTCGCAAATGTTACAAGTGCGGTGTAGAGCGTCATATACGCGTTAATCTTATCCTGCGGCATACCCTTTACCCAGAAACGCTCACGGCTGCGGCGAACGTACCAGTTACTGAGTTCGTCCACAAAATCCTGCAGCACACGCGCGGTTTCGGTAATCTTGTAGTTTTCAAGATTTTCGTCCACCGTCTTGACAAGCGTGTTGAGTTTGGACAAAAGCCACTTATCCATTACGGAAAGTTTATCATATTCAAGCGTATATTTGGTTGCATCGAACTTATCGATATTTGCATAGAGCACGAAGAACGCATAGGTGTTCCAAAGCGTACCCATGAACTTGCGCTGACCCTCCGTTACGGCATCCTTGTGGAAGCGGTTCGGCAGCCACGGTGCGCTGTTGGAATAGAAATACCAACGAATCGCATCTGCACCGTGCTCTGCAAGTGCATCAAACGGGTCAACTGCGTTGCCCTTCGACTTACTCATCTTCTGTCCGTTTTCATCCTGTACGTGACCGAGCACGATTACATTTTTATACGGAGCCTTATCAAAAATAAGCGTCGAAATCGCAAGCAGAGAATAGAACCAGCCTCTCGTCTGGTCCACAGCCTCGGAGATGAAGTCTGCCGGGAACTGCTTTTCGAAAATGTCCTTGTTTTCAAACGGATAGTGCCACTGTGCAAATGGCATCGCACCGGAGTCAAACCAACAGTCGATAACCTCTTTTACGCGGGTCATCTGCTTACCGCACTGCGGACATTTGATGGTCACCGCATCAATAAACGGTCTGTGCAACTCGATTTCATCCGGACAGTTGTCCGACATGGATTTTAATTCCTCAATCGAGCCGATGGAATGCATATGACCGCATTCACACTGCCAGATATTGAGCGGCGTGCCCCAGTAACGGTCACGGCTGATGCCCCAATCCTGCACGTTTTTGAGCCAATCACCGAAACGGCCGGTACCGATGCTTTCCGGAATCCAGTTGATGGTGTTGTTGTTTTTAATTAAGTTATCGCGCACGTCGGTCATCTTGATAAACCAAGACTCACGTGCGTAGTAAATGAGCGGTGTGTCACATCTCCAGCAGTGCGGATAGCTGTGCTCGAACGGAAGCGCCGCAAACAGCAATCCCTTTTCTTCGAGTGCTTTAAATACTTCTTTGTCCGCATCCTTGCAGAACACGCCTGCCCACGGAGTTTCCTCTGTCATTTCACCCTTGCTGTCTACGAGCTGCAAAAACGGCAAATCGTAAGTTCTGCCGACACGCGCGTCGTCTTCACCGAAGGCCGGTGCGATATGAACGATACCCGTACCGTCGGTCAGCGTTACATAGTCATCGCAAACAATGTAGTAAGCCGGCTTGTCGAGTTTTTTGAAATCAAACAGCGGCTCGTATTCTTTTTTCTCCAAATCCTTGCCGACATATCTTTCGATTACGGTATACGGCTTGTCGATTACGCTGGTCACAAGCGCTTCGGCCAAAACGTAAATTTCACCCTCTACATCAATTCTGACATAGGTTTCTTTCGGATTTACACAAAGTGCCACGTTGGACGGCAACGTCCACGGTGTGGTTGTCCACGCCAGGAAGTATGCATTTTCCTCACCTTTGATTTTAAACTTGGCGATTGCACTCTTTTCCTTTACGTCCTTATAACCCTGTGCCACCTCGTGACTGGAGAGCGGTGTTCCGCAGCGCGGGCAGTACGGCACAATCTTAAAGCCCTTATACAAAAGGCCCTTTTCCCAGATTTGCTTGAGCGCCCACCACTCGGACTCGATAAAGTCGTTGTGGTAAGTTACGTACGGGTCATCCATGTCTGCCCAGAAGCCAACCGTGCCGGAAAAATCCTCCCACATGCCCTTGTACTTCCAAACGCTTTCCTTACACTCCTGAATAAACGGCTCAAGACCGTACTGTTCAATCTGCTCCTTGCCGTCAAGACCGAGCTTCTTTTCCACTTCCAGCTCTACCGGCAGACCGTGGGTGTCCCAACCGGCCTTACGAATAACGTGATAACCCTTCATCGTACGGTAACGCGGAATCATATCCTTGATAACACGCGTCAAAACGTGACCGATGTGCGGCTTACCGTTTGCCGTCGGCGGGCCGTCATAGAAGGTATACACCTCGCCCTTTCTTGCCTCAATACTCTTTTGGAAAATATCATTTTCTTTCCAAAAAGCCTCAATTTTCTTTTCTCTTTCGGTAAACTTAAGATTTGTAGAAACCTTTTCGTACATACCGCGTCCTCCTTTTCAAAGACAATCGACATAAAACAAAAAGCTTTCTATCCTTTAACAGGACGGAAAGCTCCGTTTTTATACCACCCATTAAAAGCGTACCAGCATACGCCTCCCGGTTACGGCGGGAATCCGGCATAACTTACTTGCAAACTGCGTTCGGCTGTGCAACTCGGAAGTGATGTTCAAACCGCACGACTCTGCACCGGGCTTACACCCTCCCCGGCTCGCTTTTGCATTTTATTACGGCTCTACTGTCTTCGTCAACGTCTTTTCTATTAAATTCCTTACTATTATAGTACAAAAGTTTTTCGTTGTCAAGACCAAAGCGCCGTTTTACCTATAGACATTACCTATGCATCATAAAAATGTTTTATAATCCTCATAATTGCGTTTTAAAAGGTTGGGAATATCCAGCCCGTAAGGACAGCGTGTTTTGCATTGGCCGCAGTTCGTACATCCCTCAATTTTACGCATCATCTCTGCGCTTTCATCGGTTAAGTACACCGAAATCGGTGCACGGCGCAACATCAGACTCATACGCGCACAGGTGTGGATTTCAATGCCCGCCGGACACGGCGAACAATAACCGCAACCGCGGCAAAATTCACCTGAAAGTGCTTTACGCTCTTCTTCAATAAACGCTTTCATTTCCTCGGTCAGCACCGGTGCATTCGCCTCTGTATAAGACAAAAATTCGTCGAGTTCACGTTCCCTCTGAATACCCCAAATCGGTACAACATTGTATTGGTCTAAAAAGGCATAGGCGATATCGGAGTGTGTAATCAGACCGCCGGAGAGTGCTTTCATACAGATAAATCCGACATCGTGTGCTTCACACAGGCGTACAAGTGCTTCTTCCTTTTCGCCTGCAAGGTAGGAAAACGGAAACTGCAAGGTTTCATACAGTCCGCTTTTTACCGCCTCCTCCGCTACGGTCAAGCGATGCGAAGAAATGCCGATGTGGCGGATTTTACCCTGTGCTTTCGCTTCGAGCATCGCCTCATACATCCCCGTGCCGTCGCCCGGTTTCGGACAATAGGCCGGATTGTGAAACTGATAAATATCTATGTAATCGGTTTTAAGCATCTTTAAGCTGTTTTCAAGATGCTCCCAAAAAACCTCGGGCGTTTTGCTCATCGTTTTGGAGGCAATGATAACGTTATCTCTCACATCGGCGAGCGCCTCGCCCATCTTCATTTCACTGTCGGTATAAAAATTTGCCGTATCAAAAAAGTTGATGCCGCCCTCATAGGCTTTGCGCAAAATCTTCTTTGCCGTATCCAAATCTACACGCTGAATCGGCAGAGCGCCGAATGCATTTTTCGTTACATACAATTCTGTTTTTCCCAAACGGATTTTTTTCATAATTCATCCCTTCCTTGCCAAAATTATACCATAAATTTTATTGCAAAGCAACAACGCCTTACGACATATCGCACAAAAAAATGTACAGTTGTCACATAGGATTGGCAGTTGTAGATTTTTTGTGGAATTTTTTTGAAATTTCCGTTGCACAGTTCTCTCTTTTGTGGTATAATCGATTAGATATAATAAGCACAGTAGGGGCTTTTTTCCAGAATTATGCATTATTGTTGTATAAAAATTCTTTTTGCTTGCATTTTTATACATAAAACACTTGACTTTTATGCATAATTGCGTATAATTATAACAAGCATTGTAAGATGCCCCATTTATTATATATAGAGGTGTTTGAAAAAATGAAGCATAAAATTTACGTCGACGGACAAAACGGGACAACGGGCCTGAAAATTTTTGACCGTCTTGCCGCAAGAGAAGATATTGAAGTCTTGAAAATTGAGGAAGAAAAACGCAAGGACTTATCAGCGCGCCTTGAAATGGTCGAAAAAGCAGACATCACCTTTTTGTGTCTGCCGGATGCTGCTTCAAAAGAAATCGCCGCAGCCGCACCGGAAGGCGCACGCCTGATTGATACCTCCACCGCGCACAGAACGCTCGACAGTTGGGCATACGGTATGCCGGAACTCGGCACTCAGCAGACGGAAAAAATTAAAAATTCCAACCGCGTAGCTGTTCCGGGCTGTCACGCAACGGGTTTTGTGATGCTTGCTTATCCTTTGGTAACCTGCGGCATCGCCGATGCGAATTACCCGTTTACTTGCCATTCCGTTACTGGTTATTCGGGCGGCGGCAAATCCATGATTGCCGAATACGGCGCAGAGGACAGAAACATTGCGCTTTCCAGTCCGCGCCAGTACGGTCTTACACAAACCCATAAGCATCTGCCGGAAATGAAAGCCATCCCCGGCCTTGCGTACGCGCCGGTGTTTAATCCGATTGTGGCAGACTACTACTGCGGTATGGTTGTGACAATTCCGCTGCACAACAGACTTTTAAAAGTGCAAAATCCGGAGCTTATCCGCGATGTAATCGCACAGTTTTATAAGGGCAACAAACTCATTACGGTGCATCCGTTTGCGCAAACCTACGAAGAGGGCTTTATTGCAGCAAACACCTTGGCCGGCAAGGACACGTTGGAAATTTTCGTATGCGGTCACGGCGAACAGACCGTGCTCATTTCCAGATTTGACAATCTGGGCAAGGGCAGCAGCGGCGCTGCCGTAGAATGTATGAACTTAATGCTCGGTCTCGCACCGGAAACAGGCCTGGAGGTATAAATCATGTGTAAAATTATCGAAGGCGGTGTCTGCGCACCGCAGGGCTTTAAAGCCGCAGGCATTCACGCAGGCATCCGTAAAAATAAAACCAAAAAGGATTTATCCTTAATCGTCAGCGAAGTTCGCGCAGCGGCGGCAGGCGTATATACGCAAAACCTCGTCAAGGGCGCCCCGATTTATGTGACGAAGAAAAACATCGAAGACGGCTATGCACAGGCGGTCATCTGTAACAGCGGCAATGCCAATACCTGCAATGCAGACGGCATTGAAATCGCCGAAAAAATGTGTGCACTCGTCGAAGAGCACACCGGTATTCCGGCAAGCGATGTCATTGTCGGTTCGACCGGTGTAATCGGTCAGCCGCTCGATATTACCCCGATTGCAAATGCAATGTCTGAATTAACTGCATCGTTAAATGCAAACGGCAGTGATGCGGCAGCAGAAGGCATCATGACTACCGATACAGTGAAAAAGGAAATTGCGGTTTCTTTTTCAATCGGCGGCAAGGAATGTAAAATCGGCGGTATTGCCAAAGGCTCGGGTATGATTCATCCGAACATGGCAACCATGCTGGTGTTTATTACAAGTGACGTAAGCATCGCGCCGGCACTTTTGCAAAAAGCACTTTCCGAGGACATCCTCGATTCCTTCAATATGATCAGCGTGGACGGCGACACCTCCACGAATGACACGGTTACGGTAATGGCAAACGGCATGGCCGGCAACGCATGCATCACAAGCGAAGGCGAAGATTTTGAGGCCTTCAAAAAGGCGCTCGCGCAAGTGACCGTATACCTTTGCCGCTCTATCGCAAAAGACGGTGAGGGCGCAACCAAACTGTTAGAGTGTCATGTCAAGGGCGCAAAGGACAAGCAGAATGCAAGAACGGTAGCAAAAAGCGTGATCTGCTCCTCCCTGTTTAAAGCCGCAATGTTCGGTGCAGATGCCAACTGGGGCAGAATTTTATGTGCCATCGGTTACAGCGGCGCAGACACCGACGTAAACAAAGTGGCCGTATCCTTAAGCTCCGAAGCAGGCGAAATCCTCGTTTGCGAAAACGGCAGCGGCGTAGATTTTTCAGAAGAAAAAGCTAAAACCGTACTTTCCGAAAAGGAAATTCACATCAACATCACATTGGGCGACGGCGCTCAAAGCGCAGATGCCTGGGGCTGTGACTTAACCTATGACTATGTAAAAATCAACGGCGATTACAGAACCTGAGAACGGAAAGGCGGTAACGAAAATGAATTTAACAATGCTTGAACGTGCGCAAATCTTAACAGAGGCGCTGCCGTACATACAAAAATACAACAACAAAATCCTCGTCGTAAAATACGGCGGTAACGCCATGATTAACGACGAACTCAAAGAAGCCGTAATGGGCGACATTGTTCTTTTGTCCTTGATCGGTATCAAAGTCGTACTGGTACATGGCGGTGGTCCGGAAATTTCGCAGATGCTGACCAAAATCGGCAAAAAGAGCGAATTCGTGGATGGTCTGCGTGTAACGGACGAGGAAACCGTAGATGTCGTACAAATGGTGCTTTCGGGCAAACTGAATAAAGGCCTTGTAAACTTAATGCACATGAAAGGCGGAAAAGCTATCGGCCTTTGCGGTGCAGACGGTCATATGATTGAGGCAAAGGTGAAAGACAAGCGTCTCGGCTTTGTCGGCGAAATCACCAACATCAACACCCAACCGATTTTAGATGTGCTTGATGCAGGCTATATCCCGGTCATCTCCACGGTAGGCTGTGACAATGAAGGCAACATTTACAACATCAACGCCGATACGGCGGCCGCAAAAATTGCAGGTGCTCTACAGGCAGAAGGCTTTATTTCCATGACGGACATTCCGGGTCTTTTAATGGACAAAGACGACGAGTCTACCTTGATTCGCAAGGTCAATGTCAGCGAAGCCCCGCAACTTGTAAGCCAGGGCGTCATTTCCGGCGGTATGATTCCGAAAGTGGAATGTTGCATTGAAGCCATCCGTCAGGGCGTAAAGCGCGTGTTTATTATCGACGGCAGAGTACCGCACTCTATCCTCATTGAAGTACTCACGGACGAAGGTATCGGCACCATGTTCTTTTAATGGTAAATTTGGTGTAATACTTCGTTGGCATCCTCGCGCATATAGACATATAGCGCTGCGGTGCCGCCTCGTCTTACACACAAATTTTCTCATTAAACGTACACACATTTAAAAACTACAACCAACATCTGATGCGGCATTTTGCTTGTAGGGCTAGGCGGCTATGTTCGCATAATACTCTTGTATATGCGAACATAACAACGACGCAATACAACAAAATGACCATCAGAAACCTAAATCTATTAAGAAATTTTGGTGATACACATGACTACAATGGAGAAGGACAACCAATATATAATGCATACTTACGGTCGATTTCCGATTGCATTAAAAGAAGGCAAGGGTTCGACCTTAACGGATGAGGACGGCAAAACCTATGTCGATTTCGGAACGGGTATTGCGGTAAACACATTCGGTTTGTGCGATGCGGCGTGGACAAAGGCCGTAACCGAGCAGCTTACAAAGTTGGCACACACCTCCAATCTCTACTACACACAGCCGTGCGCGGATTTGGCTGCGATGCTGTGCGAAAAAACAGGGATGTCAAAGGTGTTTTTCTCCAACTCGGGCGCAGAGGCAAATGAATGTGCCATTAAGGCGGCGCGCAAATTCGGTACGGACACGGATGAAAACAAAAATGAGATTATCACGCTGGTGAACAGTTTCCACGGCAGAACGGTGACGACGCTTTCTGCAACCGGCCAGGACGTATTTCACAAAAACTTTACGCCGTTTACCGAAGGGTTTGTTTATACGCCGGCCAACGACTGCGCGGCACTTTTGGAAAAAATAAGCGAACGTACGGCAGCCATCATGGTAGAAACCGTGCAGGGCGAGGGCGGTGTAATGCCGCTGACCGAAGAATTTATGGCATGTATTGAAAAAATCACCACAGAAAAAGATATACTTCTTATTATAGATGAGGTACAGACCGGTAACGGCAGAACGGGCAATCTGTATTCTTATATGGACACCTGCCTCACACCAGACATTGTATCCACCGCAAAAGGTCTTGCCGGCGGTCTGCCGCTCGGCGCAACCATGTTTAACGAAAAATTAAAAGATATTCTCCCACCGAGCACACACGGCTCCACGTTTGGCGGAAACCCCGTATGCTGCGCAGGCGCGCTGAGCATTTTAGAGCGTATCGACGATGCCCTGCTTGCGCAGGTGCGCGAAAAAAGCGCCTACATCTGCAAAAAGCTTTCCGAAATCCGCGGTGTCAAGTCCGTATCAGGCAAAGGCTTGATGCTCGGCATTGAAACGGACAAGCCCGCAGGTGACATTGTAAAGGCTTGCATGGAAAAAGGCTTACTCGTGCTGACAGCAAAGACAAAAGTCAGACTGCTTCCGGCACTGAATATATCCTATGCAGAATTAGACTACGGTCTTGAAATATTAAAAGGAGTGATTGAAGCATGAAGCATCTGTTAAAGCTTTCTGACTGGTCCGCAAAAGACATTGTGGATACACTCAATCTGGCAGATCAGCTCAAATACGAAAAAAAGAACGGGATTGCACACAAGCATCTCGAAGGCAAAACACTCGGTCTGATTTTCGAAAAATCATCCACCAGAACGCGCGTTTCCTTCGAGGTCGGTATGTACGAACTCGGCGGATATCCGTTGTTTTTAAGTTCCAACGACCTGCAAATCGGCCGTGGCGAACCCGTAGAGGATACTGCAAGAGTTCTTTCGAGATTTATTGACGGCATTATGATTCGCACCTACACCCAAAAAGAGGTAGAGGATTTAGCAAAATACGGCTCCATTCCGGTCATCAACGGCCTTACCGATTACGCACATCCGTGTCAGGTACTTGCTGACTTAATGACCATCCGCGAACACAAAACACGCCTGGAGGGTTTAAAACTTTGCTTCATCGGCGACGGTAACAACATGGCAAACTCCTTAATTGTCGGCGGCATCAAAATGGGCATGGAAGTTGCAATTGCCTGCCCGGGGGACTACAAGCCGGATGCCGATTTAATGAAATGGGCAAGTGAAAATGGGAAATTTACCTGCACCGACTCCATATTGGAAGCGGCCAAGGATGCCGATGTGCTCTACACCGACGTATGGGCCTCCATGGGGCAGGAAGCCGAAGCAGCCGAGCGAAAGAAAATCTTTAAAGATTATCAAATCAATGACAGCGTAATGGCTGTTGCAAAGCCGGATGCGATGGTTCTGCACTGTCTGCCGGCACACCGCGGCGAGGAAATCACTGCTGAGGTATTTGAAGCACACGCAAACGAAATTTTCGACGAGGCAGAAAACAGACTGCACGCGCAAAAAGCCGTGTTGGTAAAATGCATGGGAGAATGAGTATGAAAGCATATATTGTATTAAAAAACGGACAAGTTTTTGAAGGTACACGCTTCGGCGCTGAGGGCGATGCACTCGGCGAGTTAGTGTTCACCACTACGATGGGCAGTTATATGGAAACCCTGACAGATGCCTGCTATTACGGTCAGATTGTACTGCAAACCTTTCCGCTCATCGGTAACTACGGCATAGTCACGGAAGATATCCAAAGCGACAAGGTATACGCAGCAGGTTATGTTATCCGCGATTTGTGCACCGCACCGTCCAACTTCCGTTGCGAAGGCGATCTGGATACATTCTTAAAAGAGCGCGGCATCGTAGGTATCTACGGTGTGGACACTCGTGAACTCACACGTATTCTTCGTGAAGAGGGTTCCATGACGGCTAAAATCGTTTCCGAACTTCCGGAGGATGGCAAGATAGAATACTTTGCCATTCACGATGCAGTTCAAGCCGTATCCGACGGCAAAATGAACGTACACATGGCAGAAAATCCGAAATACAGCATCGCCGTGTTAAACCTCGGTGCAACGCAGGGGCTTGCAGAAACGTTTAATGCCCGCGGCTGTCATGTAACTGAACTTCCGTATAACATAGAAGCGGACAAACTTTTGACCTACGACGCAATTGTCCTGTCTGCAGGTCCGGGCAATCCGGCCGAAAACACGGATGTCATCGAAACCGTGCGCTCTATCCTCGGCAAAAAGCCGATTTTGGGCATGGGCCTCGGTCATCAAATTTTAGCATTGGCCGCAGGTGCAAAAACCGAAAAATTAAAGGTCGGTCACCGCGGTGCCAACGTACCGGTGCGCGATTTAGAAACCGGCAGAGTTTACATCACGGCGCAAAATCACGGCTATGCCGTTGTAGCCGACACGCTTCCGGAAGATGCAACCGTTCGCTTCGTCAATGCAAACGACGAAACCTGCGAAGGTGTACTCTACGAAAGCAAAAAGGCGATGGGTCTGCAGTTTGAGCCGCAGCGCGCCGCATTCCTGTTTGATAAATTTATGGAAATGGTAGGTGAATGATATGCCGTTAAATCCGAATATTAAAAAAGTACTCGTCATCGGCTCCGGCCCGATTGTAATCGGCCAGGCCGCAGAATTTGACTATGCAGGCACGCAGGCTTGCCGCGTATTAAAAGACGCGGGCCTCGACATCGTGCTTGTGAATTCCAATCCGGCAACCATCATGACCGATAAGGCCATGGCGGACGAAATCTATTTAGAGCCGCTTACGCCGGAAACCATTAAGCGTATTATTGAAAAAGAGCGTCCGGACAGTTTGCTCGCTTCTCTCGGCGGGCAGACCGGTCTGACAATTGCAATGCAACTTTCCGAGGAAGGCTTTTTGTCCCGCATGGGTGTAAAACTCATCGGTACAAATGAAGAAGCCATCATCAAAGCCGAAGACCGCGATTTGTTTAAGCAGACGATGCTCGAACTCGGTCAGCCGTGTATCCCGTCAGATATTGCAACGGATTTGGAGGCTGCAACCGAAATTGCAACGCGCATCGGCTATCCGGTCATCATCCGTCCGGCCTTTACCTTAGGCGGTGCAGGCGGCGGTGTGGCCTATAATGAGGATGAATTCCGCAAAATCGCCGCAAATGGTCTTTTGCTCTCCCCGATTACACAGATTCTTGTAGAAAAATACATCTACGGCTGGAAAGAAGTAGAGTTTGAGGTTATGCGCGATGCCGCCGGCAACGCCATCACCATCTGCTCGATGGAAAACTTTGACCCGGTAGGTATTCATACCGGTGACTCCATCGTTGTGGCTCCGGCCGTAACACTCTCCAAAAAAGAATACACTATGCTCAGCCAGGCGGCGCTCGACATCATCACCGCGCTGAAAATCGAAGGCGGCTGTAACGTACAGTTTGCCCTTGACCCGAACAGCTTTGACTATGCGGTTATCGAGGTAAACCCGCGCGTATCGCGTTCAAGTGCGCTTGCAAGTAAGGCAACAGGCTATCCGATTGCAAAGGTAACCACCAAAATTGCGCTTGGCTATACCTTAGACGAAATCAGAAACGACGTAACCGGCAGCACATGGGCGTGCTTCGAGCCGGCTGTTGACTATATTGTTGTAAAATTCCCGAAATGGCCGTTTGATAAGTTCGTTTACGCACAGCGCAAGCTCGGCACAGCCATGAAAGCCACCGGTGAGGTTATGTCCATCGGTCCGACTTTTGAAATGGCGATTATGAAAGCGGTACGCGGTGCAGAAATCGGCCTCGACACCCTGCAACTGAAGAAGATGCAGGAAGAAGAGGACATCGAAGCCGCAATGGCGCGCATGGACGACCAGAGAATTTTTGCAGTTTACGAAGCGCTTCGCCGCGGCGTAAGTCTGGACAGAATTCACGAAATCACCAGAATTGACAAGTGGTTTTTGTCTAAACTTTTAAATCTGGTTGCATTCGAGAATTCGCTTCCGGGCAATTTAGATGAAGCAAAATATCTGGAAGGTAAAAAACTCGGCTATCCGGATGCAGCATTGGAAAGACTTTCGGGCTGCAAAGTGCCGATGCACAAAAGTTGTGTCTACAAGATGGTAGATACCTGCGGCGGCGAGTTTAAGGCGCAAACCCCGTATTTCTACTCCAGTTACGACAACCATTGTGAAGCGCGCGAACTGGAAACTACCGGCGAAAAAATCATCGTGCTCGGCTCCGGCCCGATTCGTATCGGCCAGGGTATTGAGTTTGACTACTCTTCCGTACACTGTGTATGGACACTCAAGAAAATGGGCTACGAGGTTGTCATTATCAATAACAATCCGGAAACCGTTTCCACAGACTTCGATACAGCAGACCGTTTGTATTTCGAACCGCTGACACCGGAAGACGTTATGAACGTCATTGAGGTGGAAAAGCCGAGCGGTGTCGTAGTTGCCTTCGGTGGCCAGACTGCAATCAAGCTGGTTAAATTCTTATCCGAAAGCGGTATCAAGATTTTAGGTACCAGCGCGGAGAGCATTGATATGGCCGAAGACCGCGAACAGTTTGACGCACTTTTGGAGCGTTTTTCCATCAAGCGTCCGCAGGCGCTCACCGCTATGGATATGGCAGGTGCGCTTGAAGCGGCAAACACTTTAGGCTTCCCGGTACTGCTTCGTCCGTCCTATGTTATCGGCGGTCAGAACATGACCATCGCACATACCAACGAAGACGTAGAACGCTACATGAACATGATTTTGGCGCAAAGAATAGAAAATCCGGTGCTCATCGACAAATATATGATGGGTAAGGAACTCGAGGTGGACGTTATCTCCGACGGTGAAGATGTCCTCATTCCGGGTATCATGGAACACGTAGAACGTGCCGGCGTACACAGCGGTGACTCGATTGCCGTATATCCGCCGTTTAGCGTAAGCGACATCATGCTCGAAAAGATTATCTCCTGCTCCGAAAAACTTGCGCTTTCTTTAAAGACACAGGGCTTAATCAACATTCAGTACCTCATTTACCAAAATGAGCTTTACGTTATCGAGGTAAATCCGCGTGCATCGAGAACCGTACCGTACATCAGTAAGGTAACGGGTGTTCCGATGGTCGATTTGGCGACACGCGTAATGCAGGGCGAGCCTTTAAAATCGCTCGGTTACGGCACGGGATTGTATAAATCCTCCCCGTACTTTACCGTAAAGGTACCGGTGTTCTCGTTTGAAAAGCTTTCGGGCATCAACTCGATTCTCGGTCCGGAAATGAAGTCCACCGGTGAAGTGCTCGGTATCGGCAGAACCTTAAACGAAGCACTCTTTAAGGGTCTGGTTTCCGCAGGCTTTAATCTGCAGGGCAGAAACGGCGTGTATATCAACATGCACATGAAAGACCGCTACGAGCTTCTGCAGCTTGCAAAGAAATTCGACGATGCAAAAATCAAAATCTATGCTGCTCCGGCATGCGCAGAATTAATCGAAGCGCTCGGCATTGATGTCGTTGCCGTTGCCGATGAAAACGTCAGCGAAATGCTGGAAAACAAGGCATTTGATTACATCGTTTACACCAACGGCGGCAAGCCGGAGGAAATTGAAGCGTACATCAAACTGCATATGCAGGCACTTCGTCTGTCCGTAGCCTGTCTTACCAGCCCGGATACCGCAAATGCCCTCGCAGATATCATCTTAAGTCGCTTTAACCAACAAAATACCGAACTTGTAAACATCACCGCGCTCAGAACAAACAAACAAAAACTCAAGTTCCTCAAAATGCAGGGCACGGGCGATGACTATATCTTCTTCGACAACTATAAGGGCAAAATCACTTGTCCGGAACCGCTCGCTATCAACTTTACCGACCGTCATTACGGCATCGGCGGCGACGGTATGGTTTTGATTGAAAAATCACACATTGCCGATATGAAGATGCGCATGTTCAACGTAGACGGCAGCGAAGGTCAGATGGCCGGCAACTCCATCCGTTGTGTTGCTAAATATCTCTACGACAATGATTTTGTCAAGAAAGAAAAGATGACCATCGAAACCGCCAGCGGTATTAAAGAGGTAAAAGTATACCTCTACAACGGTCTGGTGCGCAGTGCTTGTGTGAACATGGGCAAGGCAGAATTTGCACCGGAAAAACTGCCGGCAAACTTTGATAAAGAAAAAATTATCAACGAGCCTGTCACCATCGGCGGCAAGACATACAATATTTCCTGTGTTTCCATGGGCAATCCGCACTGCGTCGTATTCTGCGACCGTGTAGACAATATTGACGTTGCCGAAATCGGACCGCAATTTGAAAACAGCGAACTCTTCCCGGAACGTATCAATACAGAATTCGTACGCGTGGTTGACAACAAAACCATCCGTATGCGCGTATGGGAGCGCGGCAACGGCGAAACACCGGCCTGCGGTACAGGCGCGTGTGCGGCCGTAGTTGCAGCTGTTGAAAACGGCTACTGCTTAAAAGACGAGGACATCGTTGTTCGCGTCAAGGGTGGCGAGCTCATCGTTCGCTATACAGATAAAGCTGTATACCTGACGGGTAACGCAGAACTCGTATACGAGGGCGTAATTGAATACTAATGAAACCAAGGGCAGATTTTTTCTGCCCTTTTTCCCTTGGGGTGATAAAATGGATTTGGGTAAACGCATAAAAATAATTGACAGTATGAAAGACGAATATCTGCAATTCTGGCGACAGGTTGTCAACTGCGAAAGCCCGACCGAATTTAAAACAGGCGTGGATATGTGCAGCAAATGCAGCAGACAGTTTTGTGCGAAAAATCACCGAAACTTCCTATGTGGCTGGTACAACAGCAACGGTCAAACTGCTCAGCAGTCGCAGGTCTGCAGGAAATCGATATGTTGAAATAAATTTATTTAAAAGTATTGACAAATACCAAAAACAGGCGTAAAATATGCAGTAATAAATCAAATGGGAGGCGCAGTCATAATGTTGAAAAAGTATTTTTATTTCTTTTATTACTTTGTCCAGGGCTGCCCGTCTCTCGCGAATTAAACGGTGTATATACACCATGTTCCGCAACGGACAGTCCGCATTCGTTATGCTTTTGGCATAAATAATGCGGATTTTTTATTTTAGAAAGCAGAGGTAATCTAAATGGCAATGACATTCCACAGAAAACTCCCCATTCCGCAGGAGGTAAAAAAAGAATATTCGCTTACAGAGTGCATGGTCAATACGAAAACTGAGCGCGATGCAAAAATCAAGGCCATCTTTGACGGCACCGATGATAAATTCATTTTAATCATCGGCCCATGCTCGGCTGACCACCGAGAGCCTGTTTTGGAATACCTTTCCCGCTTGCGCAAGGTGGCAGACCGTGTATCGGATAAAATCATCATGATTCCCAGAATTTACACCAATAAACCGCGCACAACCGGTCAGGGCTATAAAGGTATGCTTCACCAGCCCGATCCGGATGCAAAGCCGGACATGTACAAAGGTATCGTTGCCATCCGCGACCTGCATCTTACGGCACTGCGCGATTACAGTTTCACCTGTGCCGATGAAATGCTTTATCCGGAAAACTATCGCTATCTTTCCGACCTTTTGTCCTATGTAGCCATCGGTGCGCGCTCCGTGGAAAATCAACAGCATCGCCTCACTGCCAGCGGTATCGAAGCTCCGGTCGGTATGAAAAATCCTACAAGCGGCGATTTAAGCGTGATGATGAATTCCATCGTTGCCGCTCAAAGCAGCCATACCTTCCTCTATCGCGGCTGGGAGGTCACCAGCGACGGCAATCCTTATGCGCATGCTATTTTGCGCGGCTATATCGACTACGCGGGACGCAACTGCTCGAACTATCACTACGAAGACCTTCTGCGCGTCAAAGAACTTTACGAACAATCCAAGCTTACAAATCCGTCCGTTATTGTAGACACAAACCACAATAACTCCGGCAAAAAATATCTAGAACAAATTCGTATAGCAAAAGATATCGTCCACAGCCGTAACCAGAACGGCGATATCAAACGACTTGTTAAAGGACTGATGATTGAAAGTTATCTGGAAGACGGCGCACAAAGTGTCGGTGAACACGTATTCGGCAAATCCATCACCGATCCATGTCTCGGCTGGGAAAAGACCGAAAATCTCATTTACGAAATCGCAGAAAAACTGTAACCCGAGAGGAGCAGAAACATGAACGAACTTGAACAAGCAAGAAAAACTATAAATGAAGTTGACCGCGAGATGGCAGCGTTATTTGAAAAACGAATGGATGCAGTCAAGCTGGTTACGGCCTACAAAAAGGCAAACGGCATTCCGATAGATGATTTCGGCAGAGAAACCGAAATTCTGCAAAAAAATGCCGAACTTATCGAAAATGAAGAATATAAAAGTTACTACGTGAACTTCCTGAAAAATAATATCAAGTTGTCTAAAGATATGCAGCACAAGCTTTTAGAGGGCATGCGCGTCGGCTTTGCCGGCGTGGAAGGCGCATTTGCAGGCATCGTAGCGCAAAGGATTTTCCCGGATGCCATTTGTCTGCCCTATGCCGACTTCAAAGCCGCCTACAAAGCCTGCGAAAACGGAGACTGCGATTGTGTGGTTTTACCGATAGAAAACAGCCACAACGGCGACGTGGGCAATGTGCTTGACCTGGCCTTTTTCGGTTCGCTTTACATAAACGGCGTTTACGAAGCCCAAATTGTGCAAAACCTTTTAGGTGTGCCGGGTGCTACGCTCGAAGATGTGAAAAAGGTGGTCAGCCATCCGCAGGCGCTCGGCCAATGTGCCGCCTACATCCGCCAACACGGCTTTGACACGGAGGATGCAGTCAATACGGCAGGTGCCGCTAAAACAGTGGCAAAGACTGCAGATAAAAGCATAGCAGCGATTGCAAGCGAAGAAGCTGCACAAAAATTCGGCCTGACCGTATTGGCCTCGCACATCAACGACAGCAATACCAATACAACAAGATTTGCGGTATTTTCACGGTCAAGCCGCGCAAGTATGCCGACGGACGAAAGATTTATTATGCTCTTTACCGTAAAAAATTCGGCCGGTGCACTTGGCAATGCGATTTCCGTCATCGGCCGTCACGGCTTTAACCTGCGTGCACTTAAAAGCCGCCCTACAAAAGAACTTGTCTGGGACTACTTTTTCTTTGTTGAGGGCGAAGGCAGCATTAACAGCCCGTACGGCAAAGCCATGCTTGAGGAATTGAAAACCTGCTGTGCCCACTTGAAAGTGGTCGGCACTTTTGAAAAAGAAATACATATTTAAGTGCGGTGAAACCAAATGAAAGTCATTATCCATAAATCAATAGCCAAAGGATACGCTGATGCGCCACCGTCCAAAAGCATAGCGCACCGCATGCTCATCTGCGGTGCACTGAGCGGTGAAAGCCGCATTGAAAACTTGGCCGCATCCAAAGATATTTCGGCGACCATTGCCTGCTTGCAGGCTCTGGGCGCAACAGCTTGCTTTGACGGGGCAACCGCAAAAATCGGCGGTTTGCAGCCGGAAAACATCCCTGCAAATACAACTTTATTTTGCGATGAAAGCGGCTCAACTTTAAGATTTTTACTCCCCCTCTGTCTGTTTGCAGTCAAAAAAATAACACTGACAGGCAGCGCAAGGCTTTTCGAAAGACCGCTGTCGGTCTATAAGCAAATCTGCAAAGACCAAGGGATATTGTTTGAAAAAAGCGAAACCGGCGTTACGGTTTGCGGCAAATTAAAACCGGGCAATTACACCGTTCCCGGCAACATTTCAAGTCAGTTTATTACGGGTCTTCTGTTTGTCCTGCCGTTGCTTTCCGGTGACAGCACGCTGACCGTAACGGGCAAATTTGAAAGCGCATCCTATATTGACCTGACGCTGTCCGCCTTAAACACCTTTGGCATAGACATACAGCGCAAAGACAACGTGTTTTACGTCCGCGGCAAGCAAGCCTACAAAAATGCTGCAGCATGCGTCGAAGGCGATTGCTCCAACGCCGCATTCTTAGAAGGCTTTAACCTTCTTGGCGGTACGGTAAAGGTGCGCGGTCTAAACAAAGACAGCCTGCAGGGCGACCGTGTTTATGCTGATATATTCCATGCTCTTGCAGACGGCAAAAAAAGTTTTGACCTTTCCGATTGTCCCGACCTTGCACCGGTATTGTTTGCTATGGCCGCCTATTGCGGCGGCGCGAAATTTACGGGTACGGCACGGCTGAAAATCAAGGAAAGCGATCGTGCAACGGCGATGGCGGAGGAACTTTTAAAATTCGGCATAAAGACCACCGTTGAAGACAATGCCGTAACCATTCATCACGGTAAACTGCAAACACCGCAGACAACCTTGAACGGACACAACGACCATCGTATTGTTATGGCACTCGCACTTTTGTGCACCGTCACCGGCGGCGAAATCGAAGGCGCCCAAGCCGTAGCAAAAAGCTATCCCGACTTTTTTGAAACAATCGAAAAACTGGGTATAAAAATGCAAAAACAGGAGTGACACCATGAAAATAGATGCATCTAAAAAATTTTTAATTGTCGGTTTAGGTCTTTTGGGCGGTTGCTATGCGATGGCACTGAAGAAGAAAGGGTTTTTCGTAACCGCAATCACCAAAAACCAAGAAGACATTGATTATGCACTCGAAAACAACTTAATTGACCAAGGCAGTACTTCTGCAGATAAAAGCCTCATACAGACGGCTGACATCATTGTATTTGCGCTGTATCCGCACACCTTTGCCGATTGGATAAAGACCTATGGTGATTTGATTAAAGAAGGTACTGTGATTACCGATGTCACCGGTGTGAAAGGTTGTATCGTTCACGAAATCCAAAATCTGCTCAAACCGGGTGTGGAATTTATCTCGGCGCACCCGATGGCAGGGCGCGAGGTCAGCGGTGTGCAAAACAGCGATGACAAGATTTTCCAAGGCGCAAACTACATTGTTGTACCTACCGAAAAGAACACATTCGGTGCGATTGAACTGTGCAAACAGCTCGGTGAAATTTTAGGCTTTGCACGTATTTCGGTTTTGAATCCGGAAAAGCATGATGAAATGATTGCCTTTCTGTCCCAGCTTACGCACTGTATCGCTGTATCTTTAATGTGCGCAAACGATAACCCCGGCCTTGTGCTCTATACGGGCGACTCGTTCCGCGACTTAACGAGAATTGCACGTATCAACGACGAAATGTGGAGCGAGCTTTTCCTGTCCAACCGCGACGCACTCTTAAAAGAGATGGAAAAATACAGAAACACTTTCGATAAACTCTACAACTGCGTTAAAAACAACGACCGCGAGGAAATGCGCAGTATGATGCGTATTTCGACAGAACGCAGAAATGAATTTAATCAAAAATAAAAAACAGTGTCCTTGACTTTTTCGTAGAATTCCTGTATAGTTAAATCAGTACATTTTAGGAGAGATACATATGAAAAAGAAAATTTTAATCGGCGCAGGTGTTGCGCTGGCTGTTATTGTTTTGATTGTCGCCCTCTGTCTGATTTTCGAGGCAGACCCGATGCTTTCCCAACCTATGGAAAATGTAGTCGATGTAACCATTACGAAAAATCCGGCAGGCAAACCTTCTGCCGAAGAACTGGAACTGGGCGCCCCGGATTTGAGCCAATCGGTTTCCTTTCCGGGCAAAGCGGATATGTATACCGCCTATTATATCTTAGACAACTGCACCAGACGCCGTAATGTAAGCAAGTTGCCGTCGGAAGATTTTGTGCCGGAATTTGAAATCATTTTAACCTACCAAGACGGTGCACAGGACAGAATTTTCGGTGACAAAATTGCTGAGGACGGAAAAATCTACCGTTGCTTAAATCCGGAAGTACCGGCCGAAGAGCAAAAATTCGTTCGTGCAAAATGCAAACCGCTTGCAAACTACATCAACATTTCTATGTAATAAAAAATCCGAGGAAATTTCCTCGGATTTTTTATTATTCGCATAGTTGATTTAACATGGCTTCCAAATCTGCCGCCGAACTGATACCGGAAAACCGATGTACGAGTTCACCGTGTTTAAAAAACATAAAAGTCGGCACGGTTGTAATTTCATACTCCTCTGCAAGTTCCATACACTCGTCAACATCAATTTTGCCCACAATGGCCTTGCCGTCAAACAAATCCGCAAGTTCATCCACAATCGGTCCCATCATCTTGCACGGTCCGCACCACGTTGCAAAAAAGTCTGCTAAAACCGGCTTTCCGGAAGCAAGCGCCTCCTGAAAACTCTGTGTGTCAAAATGAATTGTTGCCATACGTAGCCCTCCTTATACTTACTATATTCAAAAATACCGATTTTTATAAATCCAGATAATCCCGCTCTACGATGTTGCATACCGCGCGCCCGTTGGATGCCTCACACATCGCCTTTAAGAAGGCATCTGTTTGCTCCGTTTTCGTATACACATACATCTGCGCTTTATCCGTATAGGTAATGTCTTTTATGGTATGTCCGCGCGATTCCGCCTCGTAGCGAAGTTTCCCCAGAAGTGTATAGTCACAACTGACCTCAACTACATCGCAAAGCACACGCGTGATAATGCCACCGGCATCTACGCCAAGTTTTGCACTCGCGCCGTATGCACGCACCAGACCGCCGCCGCCAAGCAAAACGCCGCCGAAATAGCGCGTTACCACAACGCACAGGTTCGTCAGATTTTCCTTGCGAAGCACATCCAGAACAGGTATGCCTGCCGTTCCGGACGGCTCACCGTCATCGCTGTAACGGCAAATGTTATTGTCATCAATAATATAGGCGTACACATTGTGTGTCGCATCGTAGTATTCGCTGCGTAGCGCATTAATAAAAGCAAGCGCCTCCTGCTCCGTCTGCACCGGCAAAACGTGGGCGATAAAACGGGAACGCCGCTCTATCATTTCCGCGCTTGCACGGCTGCGAATGGTTTTATACTCAGTTTTCATCTTAATCCCTCAATACATAATTTCGAAGTTTAGCATAGCAGATTTCATCCACCAACGCCTCAATACGCGTACCGTTTTCGGTATATTCCTCCGAAAGCACCATCTGATCGGTATGCAGCATCGGCAAAAGTGCGCCTTCGCTATACGGAATAAGAAATACCGCTTTCTGCTTCTTGCCGGGTACAATATCTTCCAAAACCTCTCTGAATTTATCCATCCCGGCGCCCGTCTTTGCGCTGATAAATACGGTTTTATCCGCGCCGTCTACCGCCGCCGGCAAACTTTCCGGTTCCGTGCATAAATCCGTTTTATTGAGCACCGCCAAGGTCGGCTTACCCGTGGCTTTAAGCTCGGATAAAATCATATTTACAACTTCAATATGACGGCGAAACTCCGGATTGGATGCATCAATCACATGCACAAGTACATCGGCAAGCGCCGCTTCTTCCAGCGTGGATTTAAACGCTTTGACCAAATGATGCGGCAGTTTGCGTATAAAGCCGACCGTATCCACCATCAAAAGTTCACGGTTATCCGACAAGGTCAGATTTCTCTGTGTCGGGTCCAGCGTAGCAAACAATTTGTTTTCCGCCAAAACGTCGGCATCCGTCAAAAGATTTAACAATGTAGACTTGCCTGCATTGGTATATCCCACAATAGCCGCTACGGTCTGTCCGTCCTTTTTTCTTCGACTGCGCAGTAAATCGCGGTGCTTCTGAATTTCGGCAAGTTCATCCGACAAATACTCAATTCTGCGGCGGATGTGACGGCGGTCTGTTTCCAGTTTGGTTTCACCCGGGCCGCGCGTACCAATACCGCCGCCCAAACGCGACAACGCACTGCCCATACCCGTCAACCTTGGCAACATATACTTAAGCTGTGCCAGTTCCACCTGAATCTTACCTTCTTTGGTTTTGGCTCTTGCGGCAAAAATATCTAAAATCAGCGCCGTACGGTCGAGGACTTTCAATTCGGTTGCATCGGAAATGTTTCTCACCTGCACCGGCGAAAGTTCGTCATCGAAAACCACCGTCTGCGCACCAAGTTCGGCAGCCGCCGCCTTTAATTCGTCAATCTTGCCTTCGCCCAAGTAGGTGGCATTATCGGGCGCAGGTCGGTTTTGCACGAGCACTCCTGCCACTTCCGCGCCGGCTGTCGCAGCAAGCTCTGCAAGCTCGGCAATCGATTCTTCGGTTGTATCTTCGAGTACATCTAAACTACCGATGTGCACACCGGCTAAAATGACACGCTCTTTCTTTTCTTCATTTTCAAACATATTATCACCTAAAGTTAGTATAACACAAAAAACTGTTCTAGCCTATACTTTTTTGGCAAAAATTCAAAAAAGACTTGCAAAACGTGAAAAGTGTGGTATACTTATTAGGTACTATATTTGAAAACTGTATGTTTAATTTTAGGAGGTTAATTTCAATGGAAATCGCTAGAAATATAGTTATGGTACTTCACATCATCGCTTCTTTGGTACTTATCGTGGTTGTTTTGATGCAGTCCGGTAAATCCGCAGGTTTGTCCGGCACAATTGCAGGCGGCGCCGAAACTTTCTTCGGTAAAAACAAGGGCAAGACCATCGATGCAGTTCTGCGTAAGTGGACCGCAGCATTCGCTGTAATCTTCCTTGCAACCAGCATTGCACTTTCCGTTATCGTTATGACCATGACGAGCGCACCGAAGACCAATAATGACGCTTCGGACGTAAACATGGATGCATTGATGGAAATGATGCAGACAGAAGTTGAACCGGAAGCAGAAGCTCCGGTTGCAGAATAATTCAAATTGAATGCCCAAGACGGTACGAGTTTCGTACCGTCTTTTTTCACCCTTTTTCGTCCTTCTTCATAATATAAAGTAAGAAAACGCGAAGGAGGTGGAAATATGTATATCTCTGACAGCGAAACAACCTGCGCACGCGAAGAAACACGCACCTGCGGTTGCAGTGCAAGAAGTCTCATCGGCTGCGGTTGCGGCTACACCATCGTGCTGGCGCTTTTGGCAGCGCTCTTTGCCGTTGCACTCGGCCTCATTTTCGGTATCGTTTTTGCGCAGGCTTTGAGTGCATCGCTTCCGCTCATTATTGCGGCAGCAGTACTGTTTGCCATCCTGCTTATCATCTTCCTGCTTTTGCGGGCATGCTTTTGCAGGCGGAACTGATGCGTCACTAAACTAAGGAAACAAAAAGGCATCCACAGCCCGTAGGCCTGCGGATGCCTTTTGACTTTTATATTTTCAGTTTTCCATGTGTCTTGCAAAAAAGTTTGCCGCAACCTGCGCCAGTTTTTCCTCGGCCTCACTTGAAACCGCCTTTTCATCGGAAAAGAATACCACACTGCCCAGACAATCGCCGTCGGCTACAATCGGACAAACCACACTTGCATAATGTTTGTCATTGCCTTCAATGAGCGAAATAAGCTTCGTTTCTCCCACCTTTTTGGCATATGTCGCCTTATTGCCCATCAAACGCTCGAGTTCTGTGCTGACCGGCTTTTCTAAAATCTCTTTTCTGGACGCACCGCTGACAGCAATAACGGTATCACGGTCGGTGATGCAGGCGGGCAGATTACTCGTTTTCGCCAGCGATTCGGCATATTGCCCGGCAAACTCCCCAAGTTCACCGATGGGCGAATATTTTTTAAAAATCACCTCGCCGTCGCGGTTGGTAAAGATTTCCAACGGGTCTCCCTCGCGGATGCGCATCGTACGTCGGATTTCTTTCGGGATAACCACTCTTCCCAAATCATCTATTCTTCTTACAATTCCCGTTGCTTTCATGATAAGATTGCTCCTTTTGATTTGTTGTACAATCGTATTTTGTGCAAACAAGGAATTTTTATGTAAGGAAAAATTTGATTTTCGACAAATAAAAACGGACACGTCTGTGTCCGTTTTATTTGTATCACGGTCTGCGAATACTGAAATTGAGCAGAAGCGCTACAACCGCCAGACAAAGCAACAGGATAAACGGTGCGACATACCCGCCGGTCGCACCAAGCAACGCATTGCTCGCATTGGCAATAAACGCGGCGAAAATCAGGTTGAAATTCGTGATACTGTAATTGGTCGAAAAATATTTTTGTCCATAAAACGATGCCGAAAATGCCGAGGTCACCGTCGGGCAGGAACCATAGGAAAGTCCCGTCAAACAAAGTCCGACAATGCAAAGCGGCAACGATGCAGCAAATACCGCAACCAGCGTTATCCCTGCCGCCGCAATCGTTAAAACATTGGCGGCAATCATTGTAGTTCTGCGCCCGAGCGCATCATAGACCGCACCGGTCACAATTCGGCCAATGCCGTTGAACACAGACAACACGCCGACCAATGTCGTTGCCAACGCCGGCGCGGCATCTACAGAAATCACTAATTCTCGCGCAAAACTGATGACGGAATTGCCCACCGCCGTCATAAACATCATGCACACAAACGCGCGCCAGAACGTGAAATTTTTCAGCATCTCGGCCGTTGTAAAATCACGCACCTCAAAATCCTCATTTACCGTGCGTTTCCCCTGCTCAACTTGCGGCAAAACAACATCCGTGCCCGGTCTTTTTAAAATCAGAGCTGCTAAAATCAGCACCGCACCGATGACAATGCCCAAATAAATATAGGTTTTGCCGAAACCGACCTGTGGGTTTGCAAACAGTTTGCTGATAACTTCCCCAAGCAGAAGCGTACTCACGCCAAAGCCCATCATCAGCGCACCGGAACAAAGTCCCTTTCTGTCCGGAAACCATGCATTGACCGTCGACACAACTACATTATAAGAAATGCCGATACCGCTGCCGGACAGAACCGCATAACCGATATAGAGCAGATACAGCGTGTCTGCGCTCAAAAATCCCGTGAGCACAAAGCCGATGCCCACCAAAAGTCCGGCAAAAATCAGCGAAAGTTTCGGCCCGAAACGCTTGCACAGCAGACTGCCGAAAAAAGCACTTAAACAGAAAAAGCACATCGTCAGCGTGAAATTGAGCGCCAATGCCGCATCCGTCCACGCAAAGACTTCTTTAAAAGGTACTTTTAAAATCGACCATGCATACAGCACGCCTGAAAACAGCATGGCAAACACACCAACCGCCAGATACAGCCAACGCTTTTTTAAAACAGAACTATTTTCCATAACCTTCTCCTTTTCGCCTCCAAACAATACATCTTTGTAAGCATTTTAACATAAAACATGCCGATTTTCAACAAAGTTTGCAATTCTGCACACAAGAAAATCTAAAACCACACACAGATTTGTCAATATTTTTTTACAATATCTTTTTGACAAATTTTTTAATCTGTGGTAGAATTTAGATAATAGGCAACTACTTAAACAAAGATAAGGGGTAGCGGGGGTCGACAGCATGTCTTACAAAATTGGCGACAGAATTTTATATCCGATGCACGGTGCAGGTACGATTGAAGCCATTGAGGAGCAGGAAATTCTCGGCGAAAAGCATTCGTACTATGTGGTGCGCTTGCCTGCCGGGGATATGAAAGTGATGCTCCCCATCAAAAAGTTAAACGAAATCGGGGTGCGCGATATTATCACACCGGCCGAGGGCGAAAAGGTACTTAAAGCGATTTATGATGCATTCCAGACGGACGACGCGAACTGGAACAAACGCTATCGCGACAACATGGACCTTTTGCGCAGCGGCGACATCTACAAGGTGCTCGATGTGGTCAAAAGCCTGATGCTCCGCGATAAAATCAAGGGGTTGTCCACGGGTGAGCGCAAGATGCTCTCCAACGCCAAACAAATTTTAATCAGCGAACTCGTGCTTTCCGGCACGGCGCAGGCAAGCGACGTAGAAGAAAAACTTGTTGATGCGGTTGCACAGGTCGTTGCCGTCTAAATAGGAAATCAAACCGATATGCACATGACATATCGGTTTTTTGTTTACATATAACGCATATTTTCTTGACACGGAAAATCAATAAGGCTATAATAAAATCAGTAGTATTGTATCCTTTTACAAAACCGAAAGGCGGGATAAAAATGAGTGATTTTGATTTTGCAAAAGCCTATGCGTATTTTGACGAGCCGATGGCGCGCAACATACTGTTCATAGGCGATAATTTTGATTTTGAAAAAGACAAGGCCGTACTGAATTTAAAATGGAATACCGTGTTTACCTTTCTGCAAAAAAGAGAAGACGTAGACAAACTGCAATTTGCGATGGACACCGAAACCAGATGTATAAATGTATTAAAAAACAACCTGGAGGATGCCCAGAAAATTCCGCAACAGTTCGACCCGCGCAACCTGAACGTAATTGCGCTTTGGTATCTGGCGGAAAATGAGGAAACCGGCAAGTCGTTAAACACAAACCGCCGCATTGCAAAAGACACGATTGACAAATTCTGTGCACAGGCAATCGCTCGTTTCGGATGCGCATATTTTGTAGGCTTCACCGAGGACAGTTGGTTTAAAGCCGAAAATCTGTTAGATGCCATGCACGCCGTTTTCGAGCGCGAAGACTGTATCCTTATCGACCGTTGCAGCGACGCGGATTTTGCGGATTTACGTGAAATGATTGCCGATGAAAACGGCCGATGCACCTGCTTTAAATTCTTAAACGAATCTTTAGCAGAGCAATGGGCACCTTTGAACACAAGTACACATACGTCCGATGCTTGGGAGGACGACTTTTTTGACGAACCCGTTGACAGCGACCAGTGCTTATTCTTCGTCGGCAAAAAGAGCGCTTCCATCGAGAAAAAAGACCTCAGAGACATCTCGTCTTTTGCAAGATTGTTGGATTACGATGAAATGAATCCGCCGCCAAAGCCGAAATATTTACATCCGTCGTATTTTGCCTCGTTCTTAAAAAACAACACCAATTACCCCAAGTGGTTCGGTTATGCAGAAAAATACGCCTTAGAGCGCAGCTTCCAAAAGGAATTGACCGATGTCGTACGCGCATCTTTGGAAAATCCGGCCAATTTTGAGCACCGCCCGATTTTACTGCACGGACAGTCCGGCGCCGGCAAAAGTGTAGCTGTGGGTCAGCTTGCCTATGAAATTTTTCACGAAAAGAAATTTCCGGTCATCTATATTACAAATCCGAATGTGACCTTCAGTTTTTCCCGCGATAACACAGATGCTTCCGTCCGCTACAATGCTTTGTTTAATTTAATCAAAATGTTGCAAGACAAATACGACGCCAAATCCGTACTGCTGATTTGGGATTGTTCGGGTTTCGAATTTGAGCGCACAAATTACCACAGACTCTATACCCACTTGCGTAACAGCGGCTTAAACGTTACCTTGGTCGGCACAAATTACCAACTCAACAAAAACGCCTCGCTCAAACAGGAGTTTTATGATATCTGTGCTGACATCCGGCTCGATCCGGACGAAAGAACGCAGTTCCGCTCCATTTTGAAAAACAAGACCAATCTGGACATCACTGATATTGATGCCATTTTACGCTACAGCAAGGAAGACAATTTCCTGGCGATCCTTTATCATATTTTCTACGATATCCGAAGCGACATTTCCCGCGGAATTTACGCAGAATTTCGCGAAACCGTCAAAGATGTTTTACAGGAAGCCTGCACCGTACAGGAGGGCATGTTCGGCCAGTTTGTTATGCGTGCCAATCAGGAAAAATTCAACAGTTTTCTTGCCAGTCTGAACACAGAAGACAACCAGAAAAGCAAACTCAAAGAATTTGCCATCTACTCGGCAATTCTGACCTACTTTAATATGTCGATGTCGCTCGATATGATTTTCGGCCTGTTCTCTGCAAATCAGGACAGTTTAATCAAAGCGCTCAATGCGCCGATATTTATCGCCACAGAGCAAGCCGGCGTATGGCACTATAAGGTCCGTTCCCGTCTGGAGGCAGAAATGCTTCTGCGTGCACATCAGATGAGTCCGCACGGACACAACAAAGATCTCTACACCGTATACCTTTGCAGACTTTTATATATGATTGAAACGGGACAGTTTGCCTCCGAGGCAGCAGATGAAGCCATCGAAAAGGTAACGCGCATTATTTCTGCCGTAGGCCCGAACAACCGCGAAAACGAGAGCCTGCGTTGGGCGGCAAACGACTTTTACAAATATGCACCATGCCTGATTAATGCCCTGTCCGCAGCGGGCGAACAAACCCGTGACCCGCGCATTCTCGTACAGGAATTGACGCTCACGCGTGAGTTGACAAGCAAGCCGGAAGCCCTGGCAGAATGTTGCGATTACGAAACCTTTGTAAGCATTATGCGCGAAGCGCGTGACTGGGAGGAAGGCATCGACGATGATTTCTTTAGGGCATACCATGCACAAAGCTACATCCCCGATCTCGCAGATAAGTCGACAAAGGGCGAGAAATTCCTACAGGCAGAAGAGGGCATGGACATGTCTCTTCGCAGTTATTTCGACCAACTGCGCGTCGAAATGGCCAACGGCAGACTCGCCATGGCGATGCGCAACAAAGAGCATCCGAATGCCGACCAGCTTGTAGCCGCCGGCAGACTGTGCGATAAGGTTTTGAGAGTTTCCGGTGCTTCCCAGAAGCACGCAATTTCCACTTTGGTATGGACACGGGCGCATCTGCTCAAAACCACGCTGGAGGAAACCGAAAAACAAGAGTACATTTCCGATACCCTTGAAAAAATCTTTACGGCTCTGCAACAAACCAAGGACATTGCAAACCATTCCCAGTTTGTGCAGGCATGTAACGAATTGTTTAATATGATGGATTCCGTTTTAGACGTCGATGCCCTTGCCGAGAAAATGCGCGTCGAAAAACCGACGGCGGCGATGCTGTACTGCTGCGCTTTTCAGGCATGCCGCAGAGCCGGATTTATCCGCACGGAGCCTTGTATCGAATGGAAATCCGTCGACGATACCGAGGCAGTGCGCGCGATTTACGACCGTTTCTTCGGCGAAGAATATCTGAAAAACTACACGCCGGATGCACGTTGTCTGAATCTGCAGATGCGTTTGTTCTGGCTGATGCACAACAAAACACCGCTTCTCGTTTCCGGCGAACGTCAAAGAACCTATTTTACCGATGAACAGTGGTGTAAGCTGCTCTCCATCTGTGAGCAGGCAAAGAATTTGCCGGCAACCGAAAATACATTTTATTTACGTTATGTGCTCGCGTTGGCCTATGCACAGCTCGGCGATATAGCCGCTTGCAACAGTGAGTTTTCCGCTCTGCGCGGTGAAAGCGAAGATGTCAACCAGACCATGCGCAATATTCCCAGATATTTGCTTTGCCACGCGGACGGTACGCCGAAATTATTCTCCGGAAAAATCCACAAATTTGAAGATTCCAACGCCACCAAAGGCCGAATGGATATCTATGGTCCGGATCGCCGCCACATTGCATCCAACGTGTTCTTTAACCGCAACAATATCTTTGGAAGCGAAAGAGTGGATTTGGAACAGTACAAGAAAACCGATAAAATTATTGAAGACCTTTGCATCGGCGTGAGCTTCGTGGGCGTCTCCGCTACAAGAGAGAAGGTGTCACACGAATGAACAGCTCCGATTTGTTTAGGGATACCGTAGCGCGCATAAACGACCTTGCGGCAGATCTGGATGCTAAAAAAAGATGTTACATCTTTTTGGACTGGAATCCGCTCTATAGCGAAACAAACACAACGGAAAGTATGTTCTGGCGCGAATGCATTAACATACACATCCTGTTTCGCGAGTGTATGCCCGGCATGTGGAACAACGATGACAAAAACGACTTTTTGCAAGATATCGGCTTTACCGAACGAGATTGCACGCGCTTTGATAGGTTTATCTGTTTTCTGCGCAATATGCGTTTGTATTATTGCCACATGGTCAATGATGATTTGTCTGTAAATCGCGAACGGCAGGATTGGATTGACAAAGGCTTCAGGACCTATTTTGGCGTAGATCCGGATGTGAAAAATGGCTGGCAATTCCGTATGGAAGAAGAAGATTGGCAAACGGCGCTCGAACGACTTTATGACCACACGAAAACGTGGCTGGAGCTTGTTGAAAATTGTCTGTCAAACCGTATTTCAAATACTCAAAAAGCATTTGACAACTGGAAAAAATTATACGGCGCTTGGTTTAGCTCGGATGATATGTGCCGAAATTACCTGCGCGAAGGCTTTATCCAATACTACAATCTTCTCGACGACCAAAACACCCATCCCTCCCAAAAACCAGCAAAACAGAGGGCCGGCGAGGCTATGGGAAACGACGAGTGGAAAAATGCCATTCGCAACCGATACATATATATGGACACCGTCCCCAACGTCAACTCGTTCGAGCCGGCGCAGTTAACTTTGGCAATCATAAAGGATTTTTTCAACAATTAGGATAAACCAAAAGCGATACCCGTCGGGTATCGCTTTTGGTTTTCTTATTCTTTTACATAACGGACCAAGTCAGCAATCGCCGCTCTGTCGGTAAAATCGCCGCTCTCATCGCAAAGTTTGATAAGCAATTTCTCCATTTCGTTCGGATTTTCCTTGCCGGACATGATTTTCTTTAAGGCTACAATCGCCGCCTTGTGCGGCAGGCTCAATTCCTCTATTATCATCTTGCCCATAAAATTAAACACTTTGATTTTTTCTGTCATATGCGGCTTAAAGTTTTTTTCCAAAACCATTTTATCATAATAGTCGCGGCAGTCAAGCGGCGTCAGCCCCGTAGTATATACAACTAGTTTTTTGTCTTGGAGCGCATCAAAATTTTTTGTAATCAGACTTACGCCCGCAATCATTTCCGCGTACAGCCCGCCACCATAAATAATCGTATCGTAGTTTTGCAATTCCGCCGCCTTGACGGTCTTTGCATCCACAGCACTGCAACTGATTTCCTCGGCAATCCACTCGGCGTACGCTTTGGTCGAGCCGTATTTTGATTTGTAAATGACAATTGCATTCATTTTCGTCACCTCAAATTATGTATATGCTTATTGGTAATGTCAATTATCTATTTTTGTTTCACCGCCCTTTGACCAAGGAATAATGTAGTTAACATGCAATTCAACAAATGTGTTTCAGATTTCCCTCTATAGCCTAAATTTTTCTGATTGTTTTTATTGATATACCTTATGCAAGGATGAAACTTTGTTTTGTTGAAACATTTATTTTCCTAAAAACAAATATATAGTTTAGTATGAAATTTAATATGGAGACACTAAAAAATACTAATAGACAAAATGCCAAATAATTTCCATAGTAAAAATCAGTTTCAGTATTCATTTCAATGATATAGAACATTGCTATCCCTACCAGTTCTGCCACGATAGTTAAACAGAAACTTTTTATTGCAGTAGATATACTATATATATCATTAATATTCATCACTTTTTTGCAAATCCATAAAACAATATTAATAACAGCAAATTTGATACCATAGTTTATAGGCAAAAAGAATGGAAACCAATATAATATCCATATAGGCATATACATATTTATCATCTCCCATATTTTATTGTTTGTTCTTCGCAGTAGTGACAGATGCAATTAATTTTCTTCTTATCGTTCCGCATTTGTTAATTAAACCTTTATATGTAGTTTCGTCAATCCTATTCTTACGAAATAACAATTCTAACCAATATTCCGTTTCAAAACTTTCTTTTAATGCAACTTCTAATTTATTTATAAAGTCGGCTTTGCTTTGTGCATATTTTGCCTCGTGAAGATTAGCCCCGATAGATGAAGAACATCTCAATAGCTGGTTAATATATACTGAACAACCTTTGATGTTATCACAAATATCAGATATTTCTATTGCAAAATTGATGGTTTCTTCTCGTAATGTGTTTTTGTTGGTTTCCATATAGTATAATCTCCTTTATCGATATACACGCTTTGCGTGTTCGATATATTTTGCTTCGCAAAATTCGATATAACCTCGCTTTACTCGGTTTCGATATGATATAAATCTCGTTTCCAAAGGAAACATATCGAGTGCGTTAGCACATATCGAATCCGTTAGGATATATCGAAAATCTCGCAAGAGATTTATATCGATGAGTGCTATGTGCGACATAGTAGCACACAGCACTCCACATGCACCGTATGCGGAAACATGTCTACGGGAACGACTGTGTCAATCTTATACTCCCCGCTTGCGCACAAATATTTCAAATCGCGTGCAAGTGTGGCCGGATTGCAGGAAACATATACGATGCGCTCCGGCTGCATATTTAAAATAATTTCAAGCGTTGTTTCGTCCGAGCCTTTGCGCGGCGGATCTAAAATCACCACGTCAGCTCGCTCGCCCTGCCCATACAAATCCTGTATGCTTTTTTGCACATCACCGCAGTAAAAAGCGGCGTTTGCAATCCCGTTGCGCACGGCATTTTTCTTTGCATCGCGCACCGCATCTTCTACGATTTCCACGCCGATAACTTTACCTGCGCGCTTTGCCGCAAACAAAGAAATCGTACCGATACCGCAATAAAGGTCAAAGACGGTATCTGTCTTTTGGATATTCGCCATCGTTACCGCCGTTTCATAAAGTACCTGTGTCTGTATCGGATTGACCTGAAAGAAACTGTGTGGCGAAATTTCAAATTCCAAATCGCCGATACTATCGCAAAGTGTCGGCTCGCCCCAAAGTACATCGTTATTTTTTCCGAGCACCAGATTGGTTTTCTCCGTATGGATATTGTGCTGCACACTTACCAATCCCTCTACGCCCTCGCGCAAAAGCGAAACGAGCAATTCAGGCTTGGGCAAAAACAAAGCATTGGCTACAACAACCACCATCACCGCGCCGTCCTTTGCCGTACGTACAAACACATTGCGAATTACGCCCGAATGTGACTTTTCATCGTATGGCTTTACCTTGGCAATACGCATATATTCTTTAACGCATTCTGCCGCCCGCATCGCCGCAGGTGCGCATACCGAGCAATGCGACGTTTCCACCAAATCATGACTGTGTCGGCGGTAAAAACCGCAAATGGTTTTACCATCTTTATCCATACCGACCGGCATCTGCGTCTTGTTTCTGTACGCATACGGCTCCGCCATGCCGCGCGTCGGTTCCACGGTTACATCTTTAAATCCGCCCAAGCGGGAAATGGCATCCTGCACCTGCTTTTGCTTGAGCGTAAGCTGCGTTTTGTAATCAATATGCATGAAATCACAGCCGCCGCATTTGTCAAACACGGCGCAAGGCGGCTGCACTCTTGCCGGCGACGGCTGCAAAAGCGCTTCGAGTCTGCCGAACCCGTAGGTCTTGTTCATTTTTACGATACGGATGCGTGCAATATCCCCCTTGACAGTACGCGGCACAAACACGGCAAATCCGCCGATGCGACAAACGCCGTCACCGCTGGAAGCCTGGTCCACGATTTCTGTTTCGTATATATCATTTTTCTTGATTTCAGTTTTCAGCTCCATAAGTCAAATTCTCCTTTGACGTTTCTAAGCGTATTGTACCAAAAAATATTCCCTTTGACAAGGTCTTTTCCGTATGATAAACTAACCTAAGTAATATATGGAGGTTGACAGCAATATGGATTTTACTTATTTGAAAGAGTTTATGGATCTGATGGCACGCGAACGCACACCGGGTTGTGCGATTCAGGTATATCTCGGCGGTGAACGTGTATTCCGCTACGAAGCAGGCTATTCCGATTTAGAAACCAAAGAAGTTCTGCGCGGCACAGAGCATTTTAATGTTTATTCCTGCTCCAAAGTTACCACCTGCGCCGCAGGTGCACAGCTGTTAGAGCAGGGCAAGTTTATGCTAAACGACCCTGTGTATGAATATATGCCGGAATTTCGCCACATGTCCGTTAAGCAAGCGGACGGCACTTTAACGGAAGCCCAAAACCCCATTACGGTCGGAGATTTGTTTTCCATGACTGCCGGTTTTAACTATAACTCCACAGCACCGTTTATCGAAAAGGCACACGCACGGACAGACGGCAAAATGGATACCCGTACAGTCATTCGCACGTTGGCGGAAGATCCGCTCGATTTCGAACCCGGCGCACGCTGGCAATACAGTTTTTGCCACGACGTACTCGCTTGTCTGGTAGAAGTGGTCAGCGGAAAAAAATTCCGCGACTACGTAGATGCAAACATCTTCGAGCCGCTCGGTATGAACCGAACGGTGTACCATCACACACCTGCCATTGCAGACAACATGGCATCCGTGTACAGATTCGTTCCAACTGGTGGCGACAGCAATTTTAATGCCGTAGAGGCACAAAAGCACGGCAATGCAAAAGAAGGACATTTCATTAAAGTCAGCAAAGTTCCCGGCTTCGTATTCGGCAGTGAGTACGACAGCGGCGGTGCCGGCATTACCACAACGATTTCCGACTACGTAAAAGTCCTTGCGGCGCTCGCCAACAAAGGTATGGGCTTATCCGGTGAACGCATTTTGTCGCCAAACACCGTGGACCTCATGAAAACCAACCGCTTAACCGAAGCGCAGAGAAAATACATGAACTGGAAACAGCTCACCGGCTATGGTTACGGGCTAGGCGTTCGTACATGCATCGAAAAGACCGAAGCCGGACATGCCTGCAACCTCGGCGAATTCGGGTGGTGCGGTGCGGCAGGTTCGGCCTGCATCATCGACAGCGAAATCAATCTCGCCGTATTCTTTGCACAGCATTGCTTAAACCCTCGTGAAGAATGGTATCTGCCACGACTCAAAAACGTAATATATACCTGCTTAGGCAGATAAAAAATGGCTTGGGAGAATTTTCCCAAGCCATTTTTTATGCTTCGCCCTTAAATGTAAAACCACACGCTTCCACAACCGCTTTGACTGTTGCTTCCGACACCTGCTTTGCCGTTACAGCAACCGTGCCTTTTTCCAAATCAATTTCCGCTTTTACGCCCTTGTTCTTTTCCAACGCCGTTTTCACCGCCGCACTGCAACGCGGACAGGCCATACCCTCTACTAAAAATGTTTTTGTCTCTTTTTTCCCGAAACCAAACATATATATACCTCCTGCTTCGTATATTATACTTGTATTGTACGCTTTTTTTCTTTGAAAAGCAAGCCGTTTTTTACATTCTCCTTACATTCTTTTACCATTCATTGACAGTTAAATCTCCGTTTGTTATACTGATATAGAATTAGTACCCATGTTGATATAAGGAGGGTATGTTGTATGAAATTAAAAGATGGATTTCTGCTTAAAACCGTAGCCGGCAGTAAGATTGTTGTGCCCATCGGGGATGCAACCGTTTCCTTTAACGGTGTCATTACGCTCTCCGGCAGTGCGGCATATCTTTGGGAAAAACTGCAGGCAGGCGCTACCGAAGCAGAACTGTTAGATGCCCTTTTGGCGGAGTATAATGTAGAGCGTGACTATGCGGCGGCAGACTTGAAGCGTTTTATTACCAAGCTGCGCGATGCCAATATGCTCGAGGAAGAATAAGCCTATGGATTACATCGATATCGAAGTTCTTGTCGAGTGTATGCAAGACGCATTCGCCCTCGGCAAGACTTTTTCTTTTACCCCGTTCGGTGACAGTATGCTCCCGACCTTTGAAAACGGAAAAGATACCATAACGCTTGCGCCATGCAAAAAGCCAAAAATCGGCGACGTTGTTTTCTACAAGCGCCCGAGCGGTAAATATACCCTGCACCGTATCGTCGGCAAACTGCGCGGTGGTTATATGCTGTGCGGCGACAATGAAAACATGATCGAGTACCCGATTTATCCGGAGGCTATGCTCGCCAAAATCGTCGATGCCAAAGATGCAAACGGCAACCCAAAACCATTTGCCAGAAGAAAAAGCCAATACAAAGATTTGTGGATAAAAAAATTAAAACTGTATGTAAAAAAAATCCTTTGTTCTTAATGACCAAAGGTTTTTTTAATTTGTGTTCGTAGGGGCGATTCACGAATCGCCCGCGAATATCGCACAAACGCACGGCAGGAGCAAGCCCCTGCCCTACAGTGTTGGTGTAAATGTGTGCACAAAAAAGGAGCAGATCTCTGCTCCCTTTTCACAATCCCTTATTTATCTGTTCAAAATCAGCTTTGTAAGTTCAACCGGCTCTACAATCTTGTCGCCCTTGTATACGCGCATATTGCCCGAAGCGATTTCGTCAATCAAGATAACCTCGCCGTTGTTGTAACCAAACTCGAACTTGATGTCCCACAAATCCAGACCGATGGTCTTTAAATCGTCCGCTACAATCTTGGTGATTTTGAGTGTCTGCTCTTTCATGCTTGCAAACATTTCCTCGGTCATTACGCCGAGCGCTGCAAGACCTTCGCTTGTTACGAGCGGGTCGCCCTTTGCATCATTTTTAAATGTGCATTCTACATAGCCACCTTCGAGCACGGTGCCGTCTTCAATATATTCACCGTATCTGCGGATAAAGCTGCCGGTCGCAACCAAACGGCAGATGACTTCCAGACCGTGACCGAATACGGTTGCCGGAAGCACTTCCATTTCAGCCTCTTCTACGTTTGCATTTACGTAGTGTGTCTTGATGCCGGCCTTCTTTAAAAGGTCGAAATAATATACGGATGTACGGAGATTTGCCTTGCCGATACCCTCGATTTTCAAGCCGACGCTGTTTTCACCCGGATCGAATACGCCGTCTTTACCGGTGCAGTCATCCTTGAACTTGAGCATCACGTTACCGTTTTCCAACTCGTAAACGTCTTTGGTTTTACCTTCGTATAACTTTTTCATACAACAAAACTCCTTTTAACTCAAAATTTCTACCTAAATAGCATACCACTTTTTTACAAAAAAATCAATGAAAAATTATTCCGTTTGCGGATTTTGTCATATTGAACAAAAATTGACACGCTTATATTTATTTTTCTCTTTTATTATGCTACAATAATAATGAGGTGATTTTATGCAATACCGCAAGGACAAATACGGAAATGACTTATCCGTGCTCGGCTTTGGCTGTATGCGATTTACGACCAAACTCGGCAAGACCGATTTCGACAAAGCGGAGCGGGAGATTTTAGCCGCTTACAATGGTGGTGTAAATTATTTTGATACCGCCTATATCTATCCGGGCAGCGAAGCGCTCATCGGTGAAATTTTTGAAAAAAACGGCATCCGCAAAAATTTAAATATTGCGACCAAATTGCCGCACTATTTAATCAAAAGCCGCGAGGCCGCGGAAAAACTGTTTAATGAAGAACTGCGCCGCCTGCGCACGGATTATGTGGACTACTATCTGATGCATATGCTCACGGACATTGATGCTTGGGAACGCATGAAATCGCTCGGCGTAGATAAGTGGCTCGAAGAAAAGAAGGCCGCAGGACAAATCCGCCAAATCGGCTTTTCCTACCACGGCAACACCGAAATGTTTTGCCGCTTAGTCGATGCCTATGACTGGGATTTCTGTATGATTCAATACAACTATATGGACGAACATTCGCAGGCCGGCAAGCGCGGCCTTAAATACGCAAACGCCAAGGGCATCCCCGTGATGATTATGGAGCCGTTGCGCGGCGGCAAGCTCGTCAGCCGCCTGCCCGAAGAAGCAAAGCGCATCTTTGAAACACACACCGTTAAGCATACGCCTGCCCAATGGGCGTTTCGCTGGCTGTTTAATCAGCCGGAGGTTACCTGTGTGCTGTCGGGTATGAATTCGCTCGAAATGGTTGAAGATAATTTAGCGACCGCCTCCGACGCCAAGGTCGGAGAACTGACCGCAGAGGATGAGGCGATGCTGCACTCGGTCAGCGCCACCATCAATGCAAAAATGAAGGTCGGCTGTACGGGTTGCGGCTACTGTGTCCCCTGCCCGAAAAACGTCGATATTCCCGGCACCTTCGCGGCGTACAACCGCCTCCACAGCGAGGGTTGGTTTGCCGGCACAAAGGAATACATTATGTGCACCACCCTGCGAAAAACCTCCACCGCAGCCTGCAACTGCATCGGGTGCGGCAAATGCGAACAGCACTGTCCGCAGGGCATCCCCATCCGCGAAAAATTAGCGGATGCACAAAAAGAACTCGAACGTACACCGTTTAAAATTGTGCGCAAATTTGCAAAATGGTTTGTGAAATTTTAAACAATTCCGCTTTACATTTACAAACGATTGTGGTATACTACGAGAGATGTTGAAAAACAGAAAACAACAGTAAGGAGTAATGAACATGGAATATTCACCGTTACAGAAGGCGAGATATGCATATGAACCAAAACTGCCGAAAATGCTGAGAAACGGCATCGCGGAAATCGCAGTTTCGGAAGGTGCAGCTACCACAAGCGCAGCAGACTGCGAAAAAATCGCGGCGCTGTTCCCGAACACCTACGGTAAAAAGGAAATCATTTTCCAAAAAGGCGAAAACACTTCTGCAGCAAAAGTACAGAAGGTCGGTGTCATCCTCTCCGGCGGTCAGGCTCCGGGCGGACACAATGTTGTTTGCGGTCTCTACGACGCATTAAAGTCCACCAACCCGGCAAACGAGCTCTACGGCTTCAAGGGCGGCCCGAGCGGTCTTTTGGAAGACAACTATATTATTTTTGACGATGCATACATTGATGCATACAGAAACACCGGCGGTTTTGATATCATCGGTTCCGGCAGAACAAAGCTCGAAACCAACGAGCAGTTTGCCGTTGTTGCCGAGGTTTGCAAAAAGCATGGAATCACTGCAGTCGTTATCATCGGCGGTGACGACTCCAACACCAACGCCGCAGTGCTGGCTGAATACTTTGCCGCACACAACACCGGCGTACAGGTAATCGGTTGCCCGAAGACCATCGACGGCGACCTCAAAAACGAAGACATTGAATGCTCCTTCGGTTTTGATACCGCTACAAAGACATACAGCGAACTCATCGGTAATATTCAAAGAGACGCAAACTCTGCGAAAAAATACTGGCACTTCATTAAGGTAATGGGTCGTTCCGCTTCCCACGTTGCCCTTGAGTGTGCACTCAGGACACAGCCGAACATCTGCCTTGTTTCCGAGGAAGTTGCCGAAAAGAAGATGTCCCTTTCCCAGATTGCCGACTATATCGCAGACTCCGTTGAAAAGAGAGCCGCAAACGGCATGAACTTCGGTGTGGCTATCATTCCGGAAGGTGTTGTGGAATTTGTTCCGGAATTCTCCGCATTGATTGCAGAAATCAACGAATTGCTCGCAGGCAAGAAGGCTGAAGCCTTCAACGCACTCCCGACTTGGGATGAAAAGAGCGCATTTATTAAGGAAGGTCTCTCCGCAGCCTCTTGGGAAGTATTTGCTATCCTGCCGCAGAGCATCCAACAGCAGCTCTTCCTCGAAAGAGACCCGCACGGTAATGTTCAGGTATCCTTAATCGACTCCGAAAAGCTCTTCTCCGCACTCGTTGCAGACAATCTTGCCGCGAGAAAGGCTGCAGGCACATACAAAGGCAAGTTCTCCGCACAGCATCACTTCTTCGGTTACGAAGGCAGATGCGCATTCCCGTCCAATTTTGATGCGGACTACTGCTACTCCTTGGGCTACAATGCATTCATGCTCATCCAGTACGGCTACAACGGTTATCTTTCCAAGATTTCCAACCTGTCCAAGCCGGCAGACGAGTGGGTTGCAGGCGGTATGCCGATTACCAAGATGATGAACATTGAAAGAAGACACGGCGAAGACAAACCGGTTATCAAAAAGGCGCTCGTTGAGCTCGACGGTAAGCCGTTCAAGTTCTTCGAAGCCAACAGAGAGACTTGGGCTGTAGAAACCGCTTACCTGTATCCGGGTGCAATTCAGTACTACGGTCCGGCTGAGGTTTGCGACATCACCACCAAAACGCTGGCACTCGAAAAAGAATAATTTGAAACTTAAAAAGGTATCTTCCATCCGTGAAGATACCTTTTTTGTAACTCTTCTTCTATTCCCCGCTTACATTGCATATAGATGTAACAACTAGGATTTCGGGGGACAAAAATGAATGCATATATTTGCCGACGCGTGAAAATTCTCGCCGAATACATCGTCGAAAACAAGGCCACTGTGCGTGAAACCGCCGCGCGCTTCGGCGTTTCTAAATCAACCGTACATAAAGATGTTACCGAGCGACTGATGCATATAAATTCCACACTGCACAGAGCAGTAGCGGCCGTGCTGGAAAACAACAAAGAAGAGCGCCACATCCGCGGCGGCATGGCCACACGTGAAAAATATTTACGGTATAAAAATGCATTAAACGAACATACTGAAAACATATAAATCATCAAATTTTCAAAAAAGGCTTTACAAATGAAAAAATGTGTGCTATACTGTCATAGTCGCAAGAGCGAACAATATCGCGGGGTAGAGCAGTCTGGTAGCTCGTCGGGCTCATAACCCGGAGGTCGTGTGGTTCAAATCCCATCCCCGCAACCAAGAAAAAAGCAATCATCGTATGATGGTTGCTTTTTCTGTTTTACAAAAAGCAATCTCCTCTTTTCTTTTTTCAAAGACTGTGTTATACTATTTGCAGAAATTGATTTAAAGCCTAAACTTTTGATATGCTTTTCGGGAGGCTAAACTATGTTTAATGCAGAAAAAGTAAAAAACGAATGTGTAGAATGGATTCGAAATTTCTTTGAAGAAAACGGCAAGGGCTGTAATGCCATCGTCGGCATTTCCGGCGGCAAAGACTCCTCTATTGCCGCGGCACTGTGCGTAGAAGCGCTCGGACGCGACCGCGTCATCGGCGTTTTGATGCCGTGCGGCGTACAGCACGATATTGATATGGCCGAGCTTTTAGTAAACCACCTCGGCATCCGCCACTACAAAATCAACATCAGGGCGGCAGTTGACGGGCTGCTTTCTGCAATGCCGTCGGATTTTGAAATTACGGCGCAGACGAAGCAAAACATTCCGCCACGCATCCGTATGGCAACGCTCTATGCCGTAGGCCAGTCCAACAACGGCCGCGTGTGCAATACCTGCAACCTCTCGGAGGACTGGGTAGGCTACTCTACACGCTACGGCGATGCCGCGGGCGACTTTTCACCGCTCTCGCACCTGACCGTAACGGAAATCAAGCAAATCGGCCACCTCTTAGGCTTGCCGGACGTGCTCGTAGAAAAAACACCGATTGACGGCCTTTGCGGTAAGACGGACGAAGAAAATCTCGGCTTTACCTATGCCGAATTGGACATATACATCCGCACGGGCGAAATCGCCGATGCCGATAAAAAAGCAATCATCGACCGCAAGCATAAGATGAATTTGTTTAAGCTCGAACTGATGCCGAGTTTTAAGCCGGCATTGTAATCATTTCCGTGTGCGCAAAGTTATTTATCGGCCTGTGGAATAAACTTAAAGACTAAATCTTGCGCTTTTAAAGTGCGCGACCACAAGAAATTGCGCAAAGAAATTTTTTCCTCATTCTATGCAAAAAATACTTGACATTTTCTCCGCATGGCGGTATAATATTAAACGTATTCGCGTTCAAATTTGAACGTTTTACCAAAGACGGAGTGCGCACACGCGCTTTCCATAGAAACGAAAGATTCGGCAGGAGGTGCAAACATGCTTAGAACATACCAACCTAAAAAGAGACAGAGAAGCAAGGTACACGGCTTCAGAAAAAGAATGAGCACTGCTAACGGCAGAAAGGTTCTGGCTAGAAGAAGACTCAAAGGTAGAAAAAGATTGTCAGCGTAAAAGGCCACTTTGTGGTCTTTTCTTGTAGTTAGATGTTTTTGGCGGTGAAACGATGAACTATACGATTTCGATGAAATACAACCGCGATTTCAAGCGGCTATACAGCCGCGGTAAATCCATCGCGGCAGGGTATTTGGTCCTGTATTATCAAAAGAATAAGCTCGAAAAAAATGTTCTCGGCATTACCGTAACCAAAAAACTCGGCAAGGCGGTTGTCCGCAACCGCGTGCGACGGCTCATCCGCGAATGCTATCGTTTGCGCGAAAATGAGATGCACATCGGCTACAATATGGTTTTGGTTGCGCGCAACCGTGCCGCGGATGCGGATTTCGAAAAAATCGGGCGCGACTTAAGTTATTTGCTGAAAAAAAGCGGCATTATCGGGGAATGATTTATCAGTCCCCTTATTTTGCTTGAAAGGTACTTATATGAAAAGGACTTTTCTTTGGTGCATTCGCATGTACCGAAAGTATATCTCCCCGAACAAGGGACAAGCTACATGTAAATATATTCCGACCTGCTCGGCTTATGCCTACGAAGCCATAGAAACGCACGGCGTTTTCTGCGGACTTTTGCTGGCAATCCGGCGCATTTTGCGCTGTAACCCTTTCAGCCGAGGCGGATATGACCCTGTGCCGCCGAAAAAGAAATGACCTATTACAATCTATGTGTGAGGTACGACTATGAATTTGTTTTCGATTTTAATTTTCCGCCCAATGGGTTGGATTTTGCAGGTGCTGTATACCTTCATTCAAAACTACGGTCTTGCACTCATTGCTTTTACCGTACTTATTAAACTTTTGATTTTGCCTTTGAACATCAAATCGCAAAAGGCAATGCTCAAACAGCAGAAGCTCCAGCCGTTGATGCAGGAGATTCAAAAAAAGTATGCGCATGACAAGGAAAAGCAGAGCCAGGAACTCATGAAGCTCTACAAAGAAAACGGCGCTTCCCCGACTGCGGGTTGTCTGCCGATGCTCATTCAGTTCCCGCTCATTATCGGTCTTTACCAGGTATTGCGTATGCCGCTTTCATTCATGCGCGGCGTAAACTTTAATGCACCGGAAAACATCAACAAAGTGCTTGACTTACAGCGCATTGTAAAGGGTATTCCGGAACTGGCAGAAAAAGCAGGCAATACGTTCCTCGGCTCCACCATGGAAACGCTTGCAAACAATTTCCAGATTGAAATGAGTAGTTTCGCGGCGAAGCTGGCCGAGATGGGTTACACACAGTTTGCTGATTGGAAAGTCAACTTTAATTTCCTCGGTCTTGATTTGTCGAGATATCCGAGCGAATTCCCGATTTGGAGCTTTCTCTTCGGCGGGGCCCCGATTCCGATGGAAACCGTATGGACGACCTTACCGCTTCTGGCTATTCCGGTTTTGGCCGGCGTGACCAGTTGGATTTTGGCAAAGATGACCCAAAATAAACAAAAAACACAGACTGCAACTGCGCAGGCGGAGGATACCTCTGCACAAATGAATAAATCCATGACCATTATGATGCCGCTGATGAGTTTATTCTTCTCGTATACCCTTCCGTCGGGTATTGGTCTTTACTGGATCGTTTCCAACGTAGTCCAGATGATTCAGCAGTATGTAACGGCAGTGATGTTTAATAAAAGGGAGGATGAGATCGTTGTTATCGACACAATTAAAAAGAACAGAAAAAACCGCTAAAACAGTGGACGACGCAATAGAACTGGCGCTTGCAGAACTCGGCGCAACCAGAAGTCAAGTAGAAATCGAAGTATTGGACGAAGGCAGTAAGGGTCTGTTCGGTATCCTCGGCGGTACACAGGCGCGTGTTATCGTAACCAAAAAAGATTCTCCGGCAGACAAGGCAACCGCTTTTTTGAGCGATTTGTTCTTGAGCATGGGTATCCGTGTACAAATCGATGCGGATTTTGACGGCGATGCGCTGAATATCAACTTGAGCGGCAACGACATGGGCATTATCATCGGTAAGCGCGGCGATACACTTGACTCTATTCAATACTTAACCAGCCTCGTTGTCAACAGCGGCAAAGGCAGTTACATCAAGGTAACGATTGATACCGAAAACTACAGAGAAAAGCGCAAAGAAGCATTGGAAGCGCTTGCAGTTCGCATTGCAAACAAGGTAGAAAGAACCGGCAGACGCCACACCTTTGAGCCGATGAATCCGTACGAAAGACGCATCATCCACTCGAAGCTACAGTCTTACGAAAATGTAACCACCTACTCCATCGGTGAAGACCCAAACCGCAAGCTCGTGGTTGTATTAAAGGACAAAGAAAAATAAGAAAACCAAAGGGATGTAAACAAGTTTACATCCCTTTATTATCAACATGGCTATAGAAACGAAGGTGGGAATATGAACACTACAGATACAATTGCGGCAATTGCCACACCACAGGGCGTAGGCGGTATTGGTACCATCCGCATCAGCGGACCGGATGCCGTTTCTGCGGCCGACCGCATCTTCCGGGCCGCAGATAAAAGGAGCCTTGCCGAAAGGGAAACACACACCGTGCATTACGGTTTTGTACACAATCCGGAAACAAAAGAAAAAATTGACGAGGTCCTTGTCACGCTGATGCGTGCACCACGTACCTTTACCGCAGAGGATGTCGTTGAAATTTCCACGCACGGCTCGCCGACGGTACTGTCCAAAGTGATGGATGTATTGCTCGGTAGCGGCGTGCGCATGGCCGAGGCCGGTGAATTTACCAAACGTGCCTTTTTAAACGGCAGAATTGACTTAACGCGTGCCGAAGCCGTGCTGGATGTGATTCATGCCGATTCCGATGCATCACTCAAGAGTGCCATTGCGCAACTCGACGGTGGTTTGGCGCGCAGAATTAACAAAATCCGTGAACCACTGTTATACTGCTGTGCACAGTTTGCCGCTGCTGTAGATTATCCCGATGATGACATTGCGGAGCTGACCGAGGAAAAGCTTTCTGAAATTTTAGAAAAGGCTATTGCGGATTGCGACAGTCTGCTTGCCACCGCACAGGACGGCTGTATGGCGAAAAACGGCATCACCTGTGTAATTGCCGGCAAGCCGAATACGGGTAAAAGTTCGCTTTTAAACGCGCTAACCCATTCTGACCGTGCGATTGTTACCGACATTCAGGGTACAACGCGCGATGTCATAGAGCAGACTGTTACCATAGACGGTATTGCTCTGCGTTTGTTTGACACTGCCGGCATTCGCGAAACGGCCGACGCAGTAGAACAAATCGGCGTACAAAAAACGCTTGACTATATTCAGGCTGCCGACCTTGTTTTATTGCTTTTAGACAGCAACAGCGCTTTGTCGGACGAGGACAGAGAATGTGCCGAGGCCATTGCGGACAAGCCGTGCATTATCGTGTTAAACAAATCCGATTTAGAAACCAAGACAGATGCAGATGCTGCTTCTACCCTGCGGACAGATGCACCTTTGGTGCAAATCAGCACGCACTCGGGCGAGGGGCTGGATGTACTTCGTAATACCATCTGTGAAATCTGTCGCACAAAGCAAATTCGCGCCGCGGACAACGTGCTTTCCAACCTGCGCCACATCCGTGCACTGCGCGATGCACGTACGGCGCTTTGCGCGGCCGCACAGACGCTTGCAGACGGTATGCCGGCCGATATGTGCGTTATTGACGTAAATGCCGCACTGGAGCATTTGGGGTTAATTACAGGCCTAAGCGTTTCCGCCGACATTGTAAATGAAATCTTCGCAAATTTCTGCGTTGGCAAATAAAAAAATCCTTTGGGTTTTCAGTTTCAACCCAAAGGATTTTTTGTTAATTGAATCTCCTACACTCTATAAATCCGAAGCACCTTTTTCCCCCACGGATAAATGTCTGCGGTTAAATCATTAAGCAAAAATAACAAAAGCGACTCGAAAAGGCCTTCGCCTGAACCGAGTCGCTTTTGACTGTTTACTTCCAAAAGATAAATCCGTAACTATCTAAAATCTGAAAATATTTTGCAAGACGTTCATACAGCGGATTTGCCTTTTCGCCGAACTCTTCTTCAACGAGCTTACCGATGGCAATGATGTCTTTTTCACCGTCCAAAAGCGGCCAGACAAAACTGCCGGTTTCATCTAAATGCACATAACTTACGCGCGGCTTTTTAAAAAGTTTTTGCGCTATGCGGTTAAATGCACCTTTATTTTCAATCTCCAATGTCACTTTACCTTCCGCATCTGCATTCCATGCAAGCTGCGGCGGGCGCATCGGGATTTTTTCCAGATAATTTTGTGTGATGATGTTTTTCTTTTTTTTCATAACTTACTTACGCTTCTTCCACAGGGAGAATTTGAGCACCGACAAAATCACGAGCGCAAATACCACGAGGCCGCCAATGTTCATAAATGCCGGGGAGAGCGAAAGTTTTGCAGAAAGGTCAATGGCTTCGCCTACACCGAATACGGCAAGTACAGCAAGCAAAATACCCACAAGGCCTTCACCTGCAATCATACCCGAGCAGAAGAGCACGCCATCATTTGTGATGGTTTTCTTTTCTTCTTCCGGCTTTCTCATCTTATCCATTGCCAAACGCAACAAGCCGCCGACCATAATGCAAGCGTTGAGCTGTACCGGCAGATATACACCGATGGCAAACGGAAGCACCGGAATACCGATAACCTCTACCACAATAGCAATACATACACCCACGAATACCAAAGACCACGGCAGATTGCCTTCCATAACGCCTTCGATAATCAGTTTCATAAGTGTTGCCTGCGGTGCCGCAAGTTCGTCACTACCGAAGCCCCAAGCGGAGTCGAGCAGATAAAGCGTACCGCCAATGGCAAATGCCGCCGCAACAACACCGATAATTTCACCGATTTGCTGCTTTCTCGGCGTTGCACCAAGCAGGAAGCCTGTCTTTAAGTCCTGCGAGGTATCACCTGCGATAGCAGATACGATACAGATAATCGAACCGATGGCAATTGCACTTTGCATACCGGTTGCGCCTGCCATACCCGTAAACTTCAAAATAAGTGTTGTAATAAGCAGCGTAGCAATCGCCATACCGGAAACCGGATTGTTACTGCTGCCGACCAGACCAACCATTCTGGAAGATACGGTTGCGAAGAAGAAACCGAAAATAACAACAATTACCGCACCAATAAGTGTTACCGGAATTGCCGGAACGAGCCATACAAGCAAGGTCAGAATTGCGATAGCAATCAGCACAACCTTCAAGCTCATATCCTGCTCGGTACGCAAGTTCGAGCCGCCCTTTGTGCCGGCTACGCTCTTCATTGCGCCCGCAAATGTCTTTACAATCAGCGGAAGCGATTTGATGAGGCTGATAATACCGCCGGCCGCAAGTGCACCTGCACCAATGTAACGTACGTAAGTGCCCCAAAGTGCGCCGGCACCGCCCTCTGCAAACAAAGCACCAATCGGTGCCGTACCCGGAGCCAATGTCGCATCTGCACCAAAGAGCATCATCAGCGGAATGATAACCATCCAGCTAAGCAGACCGCCGGCAAACATATACGAAGAAATTCTTGCACCGCAGATGTAACCTACGCTCATAACTGCCGGATAAATCTGTGTACCGATTGTTCCTGCAAAACCCTTAAACGTATAGGAAATCTCACCTGCAACAAGTTTTAAGCCGTCGATGATAAATTTAAATACTGCGGCAAAGCCCATACCTGCAAATACGGTAGAAGCCTTTGCGCCGCCTTCTTCACCCGCCAAAAGCACTTCTGCACATGCCGTGCCTTCCGGATACGGCAAAATGCCGTGCTCTTTTACAATCAGCGCATTACGAAGCGGCACCATAAAGAATACGCCCAAAAGACCGCCCAAAAGCGCAATCAGCGTAATGCTGATGATATCCGGTTTGTCCATTGTGCCTTCCGCTGCCCACAAAAACAACGCCGGCAAGGTGAAGATTGCACCTGCCGCCAGGGACTCACCCGCAGAGCCTACGGTCTGTACAATGTTGCTTTCCAGAATCGAGTTTTTGCGCATAATCACGCGGATAACACCCATCGCGATTACGGCAGCCGGAATGGAGGCCGAAACCGTCATACCGACTCTGAGGCCAAGATATGCATTGGCCGCGCCGAAAATGACCGAAAGGAGAATACCCATAATAATGGAGGTCACCGTAATTTCCGGTGTTACCTTCTCCGCCGGAATATACGGCTTGAAGTTTTGATTGTTGTTCATATTTTACTCCGTTCCGCCGCAAAGTGCGGCTATTTGATTCGACTTATTGTACCATAAATCGCGGCAGTTGTAAACCTTTATTTGCAAGCCGCCAAAATTTGCTTTACAAGTTCATAAGTCTGCGCCGTAGACGAAATACTGAGGCGCTCGTTTACGGTATGCACATCAAAGAGTGCCGGTCCGATGGCAATACAATCCAAATCTGCAATCTTAGAAGCAAACACACCACATTCCAGCCCTGCATGAATAGCCTCCACCTTCGCTTCCTCGCCGCACATCTCGCGGTAGCAGGTCTTATAAAGTTCGCGCAATTCAGAATCAGCCTTATACTCCCACGGCGGATAGTGCCCATCCGTTTTTGTTTTGCAACCGAACAGTTTTGCAAGTGCAAACAATCTCTTTTCCAAAAAGTCAAGCGCGGATTGCTTGTTGGAGCGCAGGGTAAACAAAAGTTCCAAAGCCGCATCCTGTGTCTTTAAAACACCGAGATTTAACGAGGTTTCCACCAGGCCGTCAATGCTTGCACTCATCGTCTGTACACCATTCGGCGCGCATAACAGAAGCGCTGTCAGCGCATCGCTCGTCTGCAACGGCAAAATGTCAAATTCACCGATTTGTCCGATTTGGACCGAAAGCTCGGCCTGCGGCTCGCGGTCAGCAATTTCCCTGCAAATCATATCCATACAATACTGCAGCTTCGGCGCAAACACCTGCGGATTTTCCACCACAAGCTGAGCCGTACACGAAAGCGGAATCGCATTGCCCTTATCACCGCCGTCTACGCAAATGAGTCTGTAATCAGCAACGGATTTGGCCTCACTTAAGAGTCTGCCCATCAAAATATCCGCATTGACTCTCCCTTTATGGATTTCAATACCGGAATGACCACCGAGTAATCCCGCAATACGCACCGTTATGTGTGTACCGCGTACGCGCTCACGCACAAACGGCATCGTCATATGAAAATTACTGCCTCCGGCGCAAGATACCGTCACCGTGCCCGGCTCTTCGGCATCAATGTTGAGCATCTTCTTCCCCTTTAAAAGTTTGGCATCCAGCGCCATTGCACCGTACATGCCGGTTTCCTCGTCCGTGGTAAACAGCGCCTCAATCGCAGGGTGCGCAATATCATCACTTGCTAAAATCGCCAGCGCCATGGCTACGGCAATGCCGTTGTCTGCGCCGAGCGTCGTACCCTTCGCCTTTACAAAATCACCATCGATATACGGGCAAATTCCGTCTTGTTCAAAATCCACATTGCTCTCCGGTGTTTTTTGGCATACCATATCCAAATGCCCCTGCAAAATCACCGGCGCGGCCGCCTCATATCCGGGCGTAGCATTTTTATAAATAATGACATTGTTTGCGCTGTCGCGCACCGCCTTCAGCCCATGCAATCTTGCAAAATCCAGGCAGTACGTGCTGATTTTTTCCATGTCGCCCGAGCCGTGCGGAATCGAGCATATTTCTTCAAAATATTCAAATACGCGCTTCGGTTCAAGCGCAGATAAATTTCCCATGTTTTTCGCCTCCGTTAACAGTATATCCATTCCTTTCTATTATAAAGGAAAATTTGAAAAAAAGCAATAAAAAAGGCGCCGACGCGCCTTGTAAAATTATTGCTGTTCCCGCATTTTGCGAAGCGCACGCGGTTTGATAATCGCCAGCGTTATCGCATGACAAGCAATAACGAACATCCACGAAACCGGCCATGCGACAAACAAAAGCTCATGCGTGTGCCATGCCGGCAACGTCATCACTAAAAACACCCACATCATGCGCACACCGCAGGTGCCCAAGAAGCTCGTAATTGCCGGAATGGTGGAAGAACCGAGTCCGCGAATTGCACCCACCAAACATTCCATAATACCGACCAAAAAATACGGTGCCGTTGTCATCCACAAACGGACAACTCCAATTTCAATTGCCTCCGCAGAGTCCGTAATGTAAATACCCAAAAGCGGACGGGAAAACACGATGCACAAACCGCCAAGCACAACCCCTGCAAACACCGCACAAATCATCGGAATATACATATACTTTTTTATATTTTTCTCATTTTTTGCACCGTAATTCTGGCTTACGCCGGTCAGAGTTGCCTGATAAAACGCATTCATAGACACATAGACAAAGCCCTCGATATTGCTCCCCGCTGTCGCGCCTGCAATTGTAATCTCACCAAAGGAATTTACACCTGCCTGCACCACTGTATTAGACAGCGCAAAAAAGGAGGACTGTATACCTGCCGGCAAACCTACACGCAAAATTTCTTTGAGGGATTGTTTATGGATTTTCAGTAAACGGATATCCAAACGATACGCGCCCTCCGAACGCATCAGCGTCATTAAAACTGCCGCCGCAGACAAATAGTTTGCTACGATGGTTGCAATCGCAACGCCGGCTACGTCCATGTGAAAACCGATAACCAAAACCAAATTTAAAATTACATTAACTACACCGGTTGCCGCCAAAATATACAGCGGTCTTTTCGTGTCGCCGATGGCGCGCAGTATGGCCGCGCCGAAGTTATACACAAGCGATGCCGGCACACCAAGGAAAATGATGCGCATATATAAAATCGCACCGTCTAAAACGCCGCCCTCCGGCGTACCCATTAGCTCCAGAAGCGGACGGGCAAATACAAAGCCTACAACACCGGCAAACAAACCGACAATGACAGAAAGCAGCATCGCCGTATGTACCGCTTCATGAATTCCTTTTACATCTCTTGCGCCGAACGCACGCGAAACCGCGACACTTGCGCCGAGTGAAAAGCCGATGAACACATTGGTAATCAATCCTGAAACCGAGCTCGTCGCTCCCACGGCCGCCATAGCCGCAGAGCCAGCAAAACGGCTGACAACAATCAAGTCTGCCGCATTATATAAAAGCTGCAAAACACTTGCCAATACCAAAGGAATTGCAAACAAAAGCACATTTTTCAGCACCGGACCGTTACACATATCCAGCTCATATTTTCCGCGCATACAGATGTTCCTCCCATGATTGTCCTGATTTTGCCCCATTGTATCACACGCCGTTTTCTTTTTCAACCTTTTATAGGCTTTTGCGTTTCATCTTGCATCTATGTCAATATAGTGTGCATCCAATTTGGAATACACAATTTTCTGACTTTTATAAAGTCCGAAGCAGCCGGAAAGCATATAGCTAATTGCACATACAAGTGCAAACAGCAAAATATTTTCGCTGCCGAACACCTCCAGAGCAAGCATCGTCGATGCAATCGGACAGTTGACTACGCCGCAGAATACGCCGACAAAACCAACCGCCGCCGCGAAACCGGCATCCAGTCCCAAAAGCGAGCCAAGTACACAACCGAAGGTCGAACCAATAAAGAAGGCCGGTACGATTTCGCCGCCTTTAAATCCTGCGGCAATGGTGATTGCCGTGAAAATGATTTTAAGTGCAAAGGCTTCCCAGTTTGCCTGCCCTCCGATGGCGCGTGTAATCACATCCATCCCTGCACCGTTGTAATCGCGTGTGCCGAGCAAAAGTGTCAATCCCACAATCACAATTGCGCCGACAAATGCGCGCAAATATTTATTTTTCAAGATTTTTTCCATGAAATGTTCGCAGTAGTGAATGGAATTACAAAACAAAATACTCACCAACGCACAAGCCGCCGCCACCGCAATTACACGGACCACATCCAAAGCGCCCACATTTAAAAGCGCAACGCCCTCAAAATGTACCGGGTGCAGACCAAACGCCTTTGCAAGTCCTGCGCCCACCATCGCGGAAAGCACACACGGCAAAAGCGCCGCATAATGCATCACGCCGACGCAAACGACCTCAATGGCAAAAATCGCCGCTGTCAGCGGTGTACCGAAGAGCGCGGCAAACACAGCACTCATGCCCGCCATCACCACAATATGCATATCCCTTTGATTTAAGCGTACCGCTCGGCCGATGTTGTAACCAATACTGCCGCCCAGCTGCAGCGCCGCACCCTCGCGGCCTGCCGAACCGCCGAGCAAATGTGTAAGCACGGTGCTGACAAAAATCAGCGGTGCCATGACAAGGGGCACCTTTTCCTCACTCGTTACCGCCAAAAGCACACGGTTGGTATCCAGCTTGCCTTTCTTTTTGAAAATGTCATAAATACCTGCAATCACCAAACCGCCAACCGGCAGGAAAAATAAAATCCATGTATACTGTGCGCGAAGCTCGGTCACATAATCAATCGTAAGGTGAAACACACTGCCGATACAGCCACCGATACCGCCAACCAATACCGCAACCAAAATCCATTTTAAAAAGGTTTTCAGATAGTCCCAGGAGAACTTCAGATTATTTTTTATATTTCCCATAAATACACCCTTCTTTCAATGAAAAGCCGAACATCGGAGGATGTTCGGCTTCAAATTATTGATTCTTCTTGCTTTCTGCTTCTGCCAATTTTGTCTGACGGCGCATCTTCACTTCGTCGCTCATCGGCTGAATGTCACCCGCAGCCTGCAACGCCATACGTGTAAAGAGCGGGCCAAACAGTTCATAAATCAGCACGGCAAACAACGTGATGTTTCGAATAAGCGAACCCTCTGCCGGCCAAGCACTTGCGGCAATTGTACACATGCCGAGTGCCACACCTGCCTGCGGCAAAAGTGTGATGCCGAGATATTTGCAAATTTCCGGGCTGCACTTTGTCATCTTAGCACTTACAAATGTACCGGAATATTTACCAATCGAACGGAAGATGATGTATACCATACCGATAACCACAATTGCCCAATCAGCAAATACATTTAATTCAAGTTCTGCACCACTGATTACAAAGAAGAGTGCCAAAAGCGGAGAAGTCCACTTTTCCGTTCTTTCCATAACATCCTCCGACAACGGACAGATGTTGCAAAATACCGTACCGAGCATCATGCATACAAGCAACGAAGAGAAGCCGACATGCACCGGACCGATGTTAAATTTCACCATCGAAAGCGCTACGGTAACAAATACAAATGCGATAGACATATTGAGTCTGTTGGTATTGGAGTTAAACAGTTTTTCAATCTGTGTAAGTACCCAACCCATGATTGCGCCGAGCGCCAAAGAAGCCACGATTTCCACAAGCGGATTTACCAGGATGGAAATCATATCCACCTGACCGCTGGTGAGTGTTTTTGCAATACCGAAGCATACCGCAAATACAATCAAACCTACAGCGTCGTCGAGCGCTACAATCGGCAAAAGCAAATCTGTGAGCGGCCCCTTTGCTTTGTACTGACGTACAACCATAAGTGTTGCCGCCGGTGCGGTTGCCGTTGCGATTGCGCCAAGGGTAATTGCCTGCGGCACGCTGAGCTTATCCGGCATAATCATATGTACAACAAAGAGGGCGATATCTACAAACAAGGTTGCTACCAAAGCTTGCAAAATACCGATTACAAAGGCCTGCTTACCGATTTTCTTTAAATCTTCCATACGGAATTCACTACCGATGGAAAAAGCAATGAAGCCGAGCGCTACGCTGGAAACCAACTCCAAAGCATGCACTGCCTGCGCATTTTCAAAACCGAGACCGGCAATACCGAGCTGCCCTAAGCAGTACGGACCGATTAAAATACCGGCAATCAAGTATGCCGTTACACTCGGCAACTTCAGCGGTTTGAACAGTCTTGTCATCAAAAGGCCGCCCAAAAGCGCGATGGATACAGATAATAATGTACTCATGTATATTCCCCCAAAGAAAAAATGTACCTATCATAATATATGCAAATAAACGCACAAGGCTTATTATACCACCATTTTTGTAAAAGTCAACTAATTTTCGGCAAAGAAAAAGCAATGAAATTTCATTGCTTTTTCTCTTTGCTTTTTGCAAGGTTTTTTGTATATGTTTTCTTCAAATATTCCAGATTGCCGCCGCCATACGTTTGGCCATTGCCGCCAGACTGTCTAATTCGCCGTACTCGTAAATCGTGTGAATTTTACCGCCCGCTGCCCCCAGATTGTCGATGCACGGAATGCCGGCCGCCGTAATCTGCGCCGCATCCGAACCGCCTTGGCGCATATTGTACTCCATGCGTGAAAGACCGCAAGTTTCCCAAATTGTATTTAAAGTTTCAAAAAACACAAGATTTCTATCCACCAGTTCCATAGCCGGTCTGCCCGCAGGATGACTCAATGTCGTCTTGCAACCCGGGATTGTAACCATATCCGCAATTTCCTGCATACGCGTACAAATCCATTTTTCCTGCTCGGCCGTTGCAAAACGGACATTTACTTTAAACTCGCACTGTCCCGGTATGGTGTTGGCAGTTGTGCCGCCGCTGATAAGGCTTGTACAGCAAGTAATACCGTCATGGTCCTTGATTTTTTCAATCTCCAGAATTTTAGACGCCGCCTCCGCAATCGCATTGGCACCGATTTTTGCGCATTGAGCGGCATGCCCTTCTACGCCGTGTACCGTGAATGTAAACGTACGGATGCCTTTTCTTTGCAAACAAACTTTGCCCTCGGTATGCCCTTCCAGATTGATAAACGCAACCGACTCTTTTCCTTTTTCAAGCATCAAAGAAATCCCCTTTCCTTGACTGCTTGTCTCCTCGTCACTTTGCAAAATCATATGCACGGGACGTGCACGAAAACCACACTTGTCAAGCGCGTCCATCGCCAGAAGGCCTGCCACAATACCGCCTTTGCAGTCTACTACGCCGGGGCCGAAAATTTTTCCGCCCTCAATGCGCACCGCCGGCGTGCCGCAGGAGCCGACCTCCTGCACGGTATCCATATGTCCGCTCAAAGAAAATGCTTGCCCCGTTGCATCCGGATTTAAGGTGATACACGCATAGTTACCCAATGTCTCCTGCGTATATTCTTCCACCTTCCAGCCACGCTTACGGGCAAGGTCACAAAAATATTTGCACACCGCATCTACGCCCGCCTTGTATTTTGTCGGGCTTTCAATGTTACATACATCTTCCCATATTTTTATATATTCTTCATTGAGTGCATCTACTGCTGCAAATAATTTTTCCATTTCTTTTTCTCCTCAATTCTGTTTTTGAACCATTTTATATTCGTCATAGAACCGATAGTACGGACAACAACGATGTGCACCGAACATACTCACCATTTCGTCTTCATCGAAATTGACAAGACAAATATACGCATCCATCTCGTCATCATAATCGTAATACGCACAGCTTTCACACTGTGTAATTTTCTTTTTGTCCGCCATTTTTTATCACCGTGAACCATTATAGCACATCTGAATGAAAAAGTAAACAAATCTTGATTTTTTCTTTCATGCGTAGTACAATACCTCTTTGTGGGGTGAAATTATGCAATATTTATGGATTCTTTATATTGTGATATACAGTTTATTAAAGGGCTCACGCGACGGCATGAAAAAGGCGGCGCTCAAAAAGAGCAGTTCAAATGAAATTCTGTTTTTCTACACGCTGATCGGTTTTATTTTAACCTTGCCGTTTTCCCAAGGCGCATTCTCGGTTGCACCGGCTTTTATTTTCTGGTCTTTTGTAAAAGCCTGCGCCGTTTCCGCCGCCTGGCTGTTTGCGCTCTGGGCACTCAAGGCCATGACCGTCAGCCTGTACGGTATTATGGATTTGTCACGTGTGGTATTTTCAACGTTGCTCGGCGTGTTCGTGCTCGGCGAGCAGATGACTACCGCAAAATACATCGGTCTTTCGCTTGTTATTGTCGGTTTGCTCTTAGTGAATTTAAAAAAGAGCACCTCGGCCAAGGGTGTAACCGCAGTTACACTGACGGCGGCACTTTTAAACTGCTTTTTCAATGCCGTTTCCGGCACAATGGATAAAATTTTGATGCAGTATATGACCTCCGCACAGTTGCAGTTTTGGTTTATGCTTTTTTCTGCGCTCATCTACGGCTGCATTTTGCTTGTGCGCAAAGAGAAAATTTCGGTAAAAAGCATCAAAACAAACTACTGGATTCCGATTATGAGCCTGTCGCTGGTGTTCGGCGATCGTCTTTTGTTTGAGGCCAATGCCGACCCCAACAGTCAGGTCACGTTAATGACCATCATCAAGCAATCCTCCGTTGTGGTTACGGTACTGTCCGGCTGGCTGATTTTCAAAGAAAAACACATTGTCTACAAACTGTTTTGCACCGCCATTGTGCTTGCTGGCATATTTATTGCATTATTATTTTAATCCAAAAGAGGCAAAACGAAAAAAGTTTGTTCCCGCTCTCCGGGAACAAACTTTTTTATTATTTTGCAATTGCTTTATCCTTCCACTTACCACGGGCATAAAAGATTGCCGTGATGACTGCACCGAGTACCCAGGTAATCAAAAGCGAAATCTGAATACATACGCTCTGACCATGCGGCAATTCCGGCGTTCTGGTCGCCCAAGAAATACCGTAAGCAAACGGGATACGCAAAAATACAGTTGTGATTAAAGAAATCCACATCGGCGTTACGGTGTCGCCTGCGCCGCGCATGATGCCCGACAAGCTCTGCGTCACCGCCATGGCAATATAGCCGACCGCCAGAATTTTCATGAGATTATAACTTAAATCCACCAATTCTTTCGTGTCCGTAAACAGTCCCATCAAGCCTTTACCGAACAGCAAAATAATACCCGTAATCACTGCGGAACAAGCCACCGCAATCCATGTGCCCTGCTTTGCGCCTTGCGTAACGCGGTCATAAAGACCTGCACCGACATTCTGGCCTGCATAGGTCGTCAATGCCATGCCGAAGGAAAAGTTCGGCATCATGGCAAAGCCGTCGACACGCATAATGATGATGTTTGCGGCAATAAACTGCTCACCGAACTGGTTGGTCAGCGACTGCACGATAATCATGGCAGAAGACATAATTGCCTGCGTCGCACCGGACGGAAGACCGAGCCTAACGAGTGTTTTTACATATTCGCCGGCCGGTTTTAAATATTTGAACTTAAAGTCAAAATGCTCACGCATTCTCGACAGTTTGATTAAACAGAGTACGGAGGAAATCGCCTGCGCAATTACCGTCGCCAATGCCACACCCGGCACACCCATGCCGAGGGATGCCACAAAATAAATATCGAGTACAATGTTAATTACGGTTGCTACCAAAAGATAAATCAACACAGATACCGAGTCACCCATACCACGGATGATACCCGACAAAATATTGTAATACGCAAGACCTGCAATACCCACCAAAGAAATCGTCAGGTAACCTGCGCAATCGGCGATGATACTCTCCGGCGTGTTTAACATACGCAGAAGCGGCCAGATAAACGGCAGAGCAATCACAACCAGCCCCACACAGGCAATCAGCGTTACGGTGATACAGTTACCGATGGTTTTTGATAAGCTTTCGCGGTTTTTTGCCCCGAAATACTGCGATACCATGATGCTCGCACCCGCGGAAATACCGATAAAGAGCACCAAAAGCAAATTTAAAATCGGCATCGCCGAGCCAACGGCTGCCAAGGCGTTATCGCCGACATACTTGCCGACCACGATGCTGTCTACTGTGCTGTAAAGTTGTTGCGCAATGTTACCGAGGAGCATCGGCAGTGTAAAAGACACGATGCCTTTCCACGGTGCGCCCGTCAGCATATCCTGTGGGCCAAATAATTTTTTTAACATACGTTTTACCTCAATTCCCAAAAATCTACAGCGTATACTATATCACAAAACGATATTCATTTCAATACAAAATATGCACAAAAAAGACGAACGTTTTAAAAACGCCCGTCTTTTCATATTATTTATTCAATTTTTCCAAGTCGTTTTTACGGATTTCAACACGTCTTACTTTACCGCTGATGGTTTTCGGAAGTTCTTCCACAAACTCGACAATTCTCGGATATTTGTACGGCGCAGTATGCGTTTTTACATATTCCTGAATTTCCTTCTTCAGTGCGTCCGTTCCCTCTGTACCTTTCACAAGCACGATAGTCGCTTTTACAATCTGACCACGCACTTCATCCGGCACCGGTGTGATTGCGCACTCTAAAACATACGGAAGCTCCATGATAACGCTTTCGATTTCAAAAGGTCCGATGCGGTAACCGGAGGATTTGATAACATCATCAATTCTGCCGACATACCACAAATAGCCGTCTTCATCCATCGTCGCCTGGTCGCCGGTATGGTAATAACCGTCATGCCATACTTCTTTGGTTTTTTCTTCATCCAAGTAGTAGCCGATAAAAAGACCGCAAGGTACTTCGTCTTTGACGCGGATGCAGATTTCACCTGCGTCGCCCGTTTTGCATTCATTGCCGTCCGGATCTAAAACAACAACGTCATACAACGGACTCGGTCTGCCCATGGAGCCGATTTTCGGTTTGGAGCCGACAAAGTTTGCGATGGAGAGCGTTGTTTCCGTCTGGCCGAAGCCTTCCATAATGGTAAGGCCTGTTGCTTTTTTAAACTGATTGAACACTTCCGGATTCAATGCTTCACCCGCTGTTGTCGCATACTCGATCGAAGAAAGGTCATACTTGGACAAATCTTCTTTGATAAAGAATCGGTACATCGTCGGCGGAGCGCAGAAGGTGGTGATATTGTATTTTGCAAACATCGGCAAAATATCTTCCGAATGGAATCTGTCAAAATCGTAGGTAAATATGCCTGCCTCGCAAAGCCACTGTCCGTAAAGTTTACCCCAGAGTGCCTTACCCCAGCCGGTATCGGAGATTGTAAAGTGGAGTCCGTCCGGATTTACGTTGTGCCAGTGCTTTGCGGTCGGATAGTGGCCGAGTGCATATTTGTACGAATGCGTTGCAATTCTCGGATATCCCGTTGTGCCCGATGTAAAGAGCATCAGCATCGGCGCATCGCCGCAAGGTGTGTTTTCCGTGCGGTAATAGTGCGTACTGAAGCGCTCCATTTCCACATTGAAATCGTGCCAACCGTCTTTTTTCCCCCCAACCAAAACTTTCACCATGCCCGGATAATTTGCAGCCGCCTTTTCCGCCTCATCCGAAACCTCACCGTCTGCGGTACAAACGATGGCTTTTACCTTGGCCGCCTTATATCTGTAATCAAAGTCATGCTCTACAAGCTGATTGGTTGCCGGAATTGCAATCGCGCCGATTTTATGAAGCGCAAGCATACTAAACCAGAACTGATAATGTCTTTTTAAGACAAGCATAACCGTATCGCCTTTTTTGATACCGAGCGATTCAAAGTAGTTCGCGGTTTTTGCAGAATACTTTTTCATGTCGCTGAAGGTGAATTTTCTGTCCGTCTTGTCATTTGCCACCCACATCATCGCCAGCTTGTCGGGGTTCTTTTTCGCAATCGCATCCACACAGTCGAACGCGAAGTTAAATTTGTCTTCGTTTTTAAACGTGATGCCGTTAAACACGCCGTTTTCATCATAGGAAGACTCGACATATTTATCTGCAACCGTTTCGTACTTTGCCTTTTTATCTGCTACTTTAACTGCGGTGTACGGCGTTTCCGGATACTCCTCGCTGACCTGACCGTCCTGCGGATTCAAAACAACCGCGTGAAATTCACAGCCGCCCTCGCTTGCCGCAATCATACCGTGCGGAATGGTGCTGTCATAGAAAATGGAGTCACCCTCACGCAAAACATCAACGTGGCTGCCTACCTGCACCTTGAGCGCACCCTTGACAATGACGTCAAATTCCTGACCCTTATGCGAGCTCAGCTTAATCGGTGCATTCTGCTCTTCTTCCAGATACGGAAACTTAACAAGGAACGGCTCTGCAAGTTTATTTTTAAACTTCGGTGCAAGGTTGTCATACTCCACGCCGTGCTTCTTTAAGATTTTAAGACCTTCGCCTTTTCTCGTAATCGCAAACGATTTAAGCGTTGTACTTGTGCCTTCGAGCAAATCTACAACTTCTACGCCGCAGGCCTTGGCGCATTTGTAGATAAAAGTAAAACTAAAGTCTGTTTCGCCCTGCTCCAAAACCTTGTAATCCTCTACCGTTACGCCGGTAAGTTTTGCAAGTTCTTCCTGCGTGTAGCCTTTTGCCTCGCGCAATTCCACGATTCTGCCCGCTACCTCTTTCAAACTGTAATCCATGGTTTTGTCCCCTTTCCATTCTGACAAATCTAATATGTGGTTACAAATCTGAATAAAACAAAAAACCCGTCTCAAAGAAAACTTTGAGACGAGTTATAATCACCCGCGGTACCACTCAAATTACGGAAATAAAAATTTATTCCGTCACTCACCGAGCTCCAACAAGCCCTTTGCCTTTACGCAGCAATACGGAAGGAGTCTACTCACTTTCGTTTTCGGTCCTTCGACTCAGAGGTGATAGGTCATTGGAAAGCTCCGCCATTGCCTCGCACCGTCCGGCAACTCTCTCAAGGTTTCGCAATCCGACCGTCCTCGTCACAGTCTTTTTGTGATATTCAAATTTATAATGATTATATGCCCTCAAAAAGCATTTGTCAATACTTTTTTAAAATTTTTATTAAAAGCACGTGCGCAGCGTCCGGATTTCTCCCAAACGTTTTAATTTTTCAAATCCTCAAGAATTGCACGGATGTTGTCATAAACAAACTCCGGCTTTTCCTCGCTTCTTTCCAAATCTTCCATCGTACCTTCGCCGGAAAGCACAAAAATACTGCTGATGCCGGCATTCACGCCGCAGGCAATATCTGTATAGAGTCGGTCACCGATAACGACCGCCTCTTCTTTTTTATATCCGGTTTTGGCAAGCGCCAGCTCCACCATCGCAGGCTGCGGCTTTCCTATGAAAATCGGACGGCGCTTCGTTGCATTAAAAAGCATCTCGCTCACCGATCCGCAATCCGGCACAAAGCCGTACCACGTCGGGCACACCCAATCCGGATTGGTTGCGATATAATCCACACCCCTGCCCAAAAGAATACACGCATCTTCGAGTTTCTGATACGTCATTTCCGTATCATACCCCATACAAAGACAATCAATATCGTCTTGCAGGCTGTCCGTTACAGGCAGACCTGCCGCCGCAAGCTGACCGACAAAAGATTTTGTACCGAAGGCATAAATCTTTTTGTAGTTTTTCGCCTGCAAATGCACCACCGTCGCGTGCACCGAAGTCAGAAAATCCGCATCGGTTGCCGTGATACCGAGCTTTGCAAGTTTTTCTACGTACTTATCCGTACCTTTGGATGAATTGTTCGTCAAAAAAATATATCTGCCGCCGATGGACTTTACATACTCCAGAAATTCAAGTGTGCCGTCAAACAAATCGTTGTCTAAATAAATTGTGCCGTCCATATCCAGCAAAAACAGTTTTTTCTCTTTGAGTGTGCTCATAAATCCATCTCCTTTTTATGAAAAGACGTATCAAAACAAAAGGTGTTTGTTTTGATACGTCTTCAAGTCACTGTATCGTTTATAATAACTTTACGCCACATCTTTGGCAAAGCTGCACGGTATGCGCATCCCAGATACTCGACTGCACCTCACCGATGTGCGCACAGCCAATCATCAGCATACAAAGACGCGACTGTCCGATGCCGCCGCCGATGGTGAGCGGAAGCTCATCATTTAAAAGCATACGGTGGAATTCCAATTCACGACGGTCATTGCAATTTGCCGCATTGAGCTGGTAATCGAGCGACTGCGCATCTACGCGAATACCCATCGACGAAATCTCCAGCGCCGCATCGAGCGGTTCATTCCAGAACAGCAAATCGCCGTTTAACTGCCAGTCGTCATAGTCCGGCGCTCTGTTATCGTGCGGCTTGCCCGAACGCAGTTTTTCGCCGATTTGCATGATAAATACGGTCTTGTGCTCCTTGGTATATGCATTTTCTCTTTCGTGTCCGGTCATGTGCGGATACATATCCTCAAGCTCCTGCGAGGTGATAAATTTCACATCACGGGAAAGCGAGGTCTTCAGTTGCGGATACTTTGCGTGCAGCTGGTCACAGGTTTCGCAAATCGCCTCTACAATCGCAGTTACCACTTTCTTTAAATAGTCAAGCGTGCGCTTTTCGCGCGGAATAATCTTTTCCCAATCCCATTGGTCTACATAGATGGAATGGATATTATCTAAGTCTTCATCACGGCGAATCGCATTCATATCGGTGTAAAGACCCTTGCCCACGGTGAAGTTATAGCGTTTTAATGCCAATCTCTTCCACTTGGCAAGCGATTGCACAATCTGCGCATCCTTGCCTACCGCCGGAATATCAAAGGATACCGGACGCTCGGAACCGGTTAAGTTATCATTTAAGCCGGAGCTTTCCGTTACAAACAGCGGCGCAGAAACGCGCTTTAAATTCAGCGCCTCGGCAAACTCCTTCTGGAATACCGACTTAACGCTTTCAATCGCTCTTTGCATATCATAATCGTCCAGCGGCGGTACATAGCCGTCCGGAATAAACGATCTTTTCATACGAAAACCTCCCTTTCTTTGTTTAATATTACAATCCCTCAGTCTCAAACTTGCCTTATGAAATTTGGATGCAGTACCAGGCGCAAACGGCGGCAAACCATCTTGCATCTGCTGAAAGAGGAAATTTTGATGCAAGACGAGGCGCACCACAGCGCTATATTCTTATATGCGCGAGGATGCCAACGAAGTATTGTGCAAAATTTACCTTTCAGATTAGAAATCGCAGCTGCGCGGGGTTCTGTGGTAAGGTATTACATCACGGATGTTTTCCATACCGGTTACATAAATTAAGAGTCGCTCGAAGCCCATACCGAAGCCGGAGTGGGTACAGCCGCCGTATTTGCGGAGGTTGCAGTACCACCAGAGGGAGTCGGGGGCGATGCCGAGTTCGTTCATGCGGCCGGTAAGACGGTCGTAACGGGTTTCACGCTGACTGCCGCCCATGAGTTCGCCGGCAGCAGGAACGAGAAGGTCAACGGCGGCAACGGTTTTGCCGTCGTCGTTTTGATACATGTAGAAGGCTTTGAATTCCTTCGGCCAGTCATAGACAAAGACAGGTGCATTGAAGTGCTTTTCGGTGAGGTACTTTTCATGCTCACGTGCAAGGTCTTCGTTGTAGTCCGGCTTGAATTCAAAGTTTTCGGTTGCATCGGCTTCTTTTAAGATGGTGATGGCATCTTCAAAGCGCAGACGCACGATATCGGAATTTATCAAAGCGGTCATTCGCTCACGGAGCGCAACGCCGTTGTATTTTTCAAGGAATTCGAGCTCGAGCGGGCAACGCTCCATGATGGTTTTAAGGATGCTCTTTAAGAAATCCTCCTCGACATCCATCAAATCGGAGAGGTCGGCAAAAGCGATTTCCGGCTCAATCATCCAGAATTCGGATGCATGGGTACGGGTGTTGGAATTTTCCGCTCTGAAGGTCGGACCAAAGGTGTAAATCTTGGAAAATGCCAGCGCAAATGTTTCACCCTCGAGCTGACCGGTTACGGCCAAGGAGGTATGCTGACCGAAGAAATCGTCTGCATAATCCTGCTTTTCGGTGCTGATGGGGTCTAAGGTCGTTACGGTAAAGGTGCTGCCTGCACCCTCGGCATCGTTTGCGGTAAACAGCGGCGTATGCACATAAACATAGCCGTTATTTTGAAAATACTCATGAATCGCCATGGATGCCACGCTGCGGATTTTAAATACCGCCTGGAATAATCTTGTTCTCGGGCGCAGATACGCATTTTCTCTGAGAAATTCCAAAGAGTGCTTTTTCGGCTGAATCGGATAATCTTCATCACAAGTGCCCAAAATTTCAGCGGCGGAAAGTTCAATTTCAATCGAGCCGTTGCCTTCGTTTACAACCACCTTACCTGTAACCTTTGCGCTACAGCCTACCTTTAATGTGCTTGCAACTGCCTGCACCGCCGTATTGGAGGTATCATATACAAGCTGCAAGAGGTTAAATGCAGTACCATCATAAAAATCGATAAAGCCCATGTTCTTTTGCTTACGGTGATTTCTCACCCAGCCGCTTATGGTGACTTCCTTACCGAGAAACTCATCTTTTTTCTGGAAAAGTTCACTAATATACATATCCGTGCACCTCATTTTTAATATACAAACCTATCTTATTTATATATCATATTTTTCCCCTATTGTCAACAGTTTATCACTTTTTAGGGCACGAAAAAGGAGAGCGCAGGCTCTCCTTTAAATTACTTTAAATAGACTCTGAATTTGTCCATCTTGTAACCTTCAAATGCGCCGTCTTCCTCGGCATAGACAATGCCGAGTCTGCCCTCGGTATGAAGAGCGCGCAAGATTTCATAAATCAGCGGTTCCTCTTGACCGATTTTGCCCTCCGGCCACACATTGGCGCAGTTTTCAACCACATCCCAAAACGAAGGCGGATTGTCCTGCTTGCCCTGCAAATAGTCCACCACTTTCGGATACGCTTTCATATAAATATCCGGCGTAAGCGACGCAATATTATCAATGAGCACCGGCTCGGTCGCTGTGCGGTAACCGCCGTCCGACACCTCAAAGGTTGTACACGGCGGCAAAAGTTCAATACTGCGAAATTGCACATCTTCCGGAAAGGCCAAGGCTGTTGTCGCAAGATAAATATCCCCGTCACATGCCGTACCGATCATCATCGGATAATTTATGCGTGTAATAAAAATGCTTCTCGGATTTTCCTTACGCATCACAAGTCCGACAACCTCACTCGGCAAATCAGAATTTGCCTTGCTCATCGCCGCCGTAGGCGAATAGCCTTCATCGATCAGGCACGCAATATACTGACACATCAAATCACTCATGTGAATTGCCGTACCGTCCGAAAGCGCAGGATAATCTCCAATGACACCCTCGCATCTGGACAAAAATTCGTACCCTTTCTTTTCAAGTTCGAGTGCCAATGCGCAACGTTTTTGTTTATGCTCTTCCGTCAAAAATCTGCCGGCAGCACCATTGGCAATATAGGATAAGTCACCGCCTTTTGCGGTAAACGGATGTCCCCACTCTACACCGCCGCCCGATTTGGAACGGCTGTGCAAAAAGCCGATTGTGCCGGGAAATGTAACGGCTTTCGTTTCTTCGAGCAGGTTTTTCATATTGCCGAGCACCTTGACCGTGTGCATGCTCATGCCGTCATGCGTGGTGATGCCCGTATAGTACCCGGCGCCGAAGCCCTCCTGCTTTTTCATCATTTTACACAGGATGGGAGCCGCCTGTTTTTTACCGATGTAACCTGCTATATTACACATGTTTTGTCACCTCAAACGTTTAATATACCGTCCCGTTCGGATGCCGCATACGCGGTTTCCGCAAGTCCACTGCCGAATAAGACAGCGGTCAACGCAAACGCGCCTCCAATTTTCAACCAATATCCTTTAACTCGCGAATATCCATCGGTGCATCATCATAGTTTTCGATATAATCCAGCATTGCACCAGCCTCGTCAAAAACTTCAAAAAGCTCTAAACTTTTTTGCGTCATAAACTTGCCGTCAGCCGTCTTTTTGAGCATTTCAAGCATGGCATCGTAATAGCCGTTTACATTGAAAATCGCAATCGGCTTATTGTGACGCTCAAGTTGCTTGAGTGTTAAAATTTCAAAAAACTCGTCAAACGTGCCAATGCCGCCCGGCGCAATAATAAACGCATCGGAACGGTCTTCCAAAATCTTTTTTCGCTCGCGCATGGTTTCGGTGAAGATAAACTCGGTGCAGTGGTCATAAAGCACACCGTCCACCGTAAAAAACTTCGGCGAAACACCGACGATTTTGCCGCCGTTATCGTTTGCGCCGCGTGCGCAGGCACCCATCACGCCATTGCCGCCGCCACCATAAATCAAGGTGTGTCCGCGTTTGGCCATCTCACAAGCCAACGCATAAGCCGTATCCAAATATATTTTATCGATGCTGTTACTCGATGCTCCGTATACACAAATATTCATACCGTTGTCCTCCTTCTTAAATGCAAAAGCGCAATTGAACCCCGCTTATTATTTCAATATCTATGTACTATGTTATCACAGTATGCCCAGATTGTCAATTCAGCCTCACGGGTATAAAAAAACGCACCTGCAACAATCAGGTGCGTTTTGAAATTGTTTTTTACAAATAATCCCGAAGCGACACAGCCAACCGTTCTTCCAAATGAATGAGGGATTTTGTAATATCCTTGCTTTTTTCGTCCGCCGCCGCATACTGGTTTAAATATTTGGAAAGCGATTTTACGCCCATATTGCAACCGTCCGTCATCAAATCCGCCACCGTAGCATCCGAGTTGTCCATCGCAAGCTTGAAATTCGTTTTCATCCACGACATTCCCTGTGCAATCGCCGCCGGCTCCTTGCCCTCATCTTGGTAAGAATCCAGAAGCGACTGAATCTGCGCATCGAGCTTGTCGTGCTCGTCTTTGCATTTTGTCAGGATTTGCTTGAGCGAATCGCTCTGAACCGAATCGAGCACATCGTCAATGGAGTCAATCCCCATCTTCACGCCTGCATCACATTCACGCAAAAGCTTAATTGTATCCTGTTCTACCATACTTTCACATCCTTTGTTTTGATACGATAAGTATGTGTAGCTTCGGATGTAATTATGCAAGTTATCCTCTTTTTATAACCCAAATACTGTAAACAATACTGAGAACTGCATACGGGATTAACAAAATGAGACAGGCAATACTAAACGCCGGCGGCATAAAGATGCTGATCAGAAACAACAGTCCCATCACAAAACTTTCATAACCGATAAAACGATTGATTTTTCTCGCTTTCTGCGTATCTAAATCATAGTTTTTCACATAATCGAATTTCGGCAGATAGTTGCCGACAACCAAAAATACCGCGCCGACAATCACACACGCCACCTTGTGAATATCTATCGCCAAACCCAGGGCATACGCAAATATTGCGCCCTGCAACAGGATACTCATTACCGGAATAATCCATTTCGTCGCATGTTCAAATTTCTTGCGTTCACCGTGCTTTGCCGCATTGAAATCGTTAATCAAACAGCAAATCGCCTGCAAAACCGCCATCAGCACCGGCAAACCGAACACCGCAAAGGCTTTGGAAGAAAACCCGTCCGGCTCGTTGTGTATATTAAAATGTGTAGCGATGGTCTGCGGCAATTTTTCCCATAAAACTACGCCGAACGCAATCGGCAAAAGACAAACCGCACAAGTCAGCAAGAGATATTTCCATTTTATCTTTTTCATTTTTGCTTCCCTCCCAAAGTATAAATCCAACTTAAAACCTCTTCGAAAACCGATGTGTTGAGTTCGTAATAAATAAAGTTTTTGTACTTTTGTTCGGCAATCAAATCCGCGCTTTTGAGTTTGGACAAATGATACGACACCGTCGCCCCCGTCAAATCAAATTTCTCCGCAATTTCACCTGCGGATTTCCTTCCGCCCTTCAGCATTTGTAAAATATCTCTGCGTATCGGATCGGAAATTGCTTTTAATGTTTCATTCATGCCCATATACATACCCCCTTCTGCCGGTATTTAGATAATTATCTAAATACAATATATCATGGCTTAATTGTTTTGTCAATAGCTATTTAGATTTTTTTCTAAATACCAAAAGAGCACTCTGTAAGTGCTCTTTTATAGAGTAATATAATGAAAATACCGCCATCCGGACTCAAAACATCTTTGATTTCTCAAATATTTTCACAAGTACCAGTCCAATAATGAACCCTGCAATGCCTTGCACGCCGTTTGCGGGTATATTTACCGCGGACGGTGCAAAGCCATACATAAATCCTTCAAAAACAAAATAACCGAGGATCATTGCAATTTCAGCAAGCGCACCGCCAATCACTCTTGCAGGCGTATTGCCAATCTTATTATGTATACCTTTAAAACAAAAATGCGCAATTAGTGCCATAAGACCCTTGATGATGAAAGTTGCAGGCGCATATACCGCATAACCGGAGAACAAATCTGCAAGTGCAGAACCGATGCCCGCAGCCGCAAGTCCATATGCCGGGGTCAAAAGCCAACCGGAAAGAAGCACAACGCAGTCACCTAAATTCAGATATCCTTTAAGCGGCGACGGTATTTTGATAATCATTGTCGCTACACAGCAAAGCGCTGCAAGCATGGACGCCGTTACAATTTTTTGTGTGTTTGTTTTCATTTCGAAAACCCCTTTACAAAAATTTTTGTTTATTATATAATAATTCTGAACATATCGCAATTACCAATTGAGGAGAATTTAATATAGCCAGATGAAATATTCCATTGATGCAAAATCCCCAAAAAAAGCATATATGCAGCTGTACGAACAACTCCGAAGCGACATCATAAATTCCCTGTATAAATACGCAGACAAACTGCCTTCCAAGCGTATTCTTGCAGAGGAAACACGAACAAGTGTAATTACCGTTGAGCACGCTTACGGAATTTTATGTGATGAAGGCTACATCGAAGCGCAAGAACGCAGAGGCTACTTTGTTGCCTACCGAAAAAACGATTTTGTGCCGATTGCAGAAAATGATGTGCCCGATATGCCCGCAAAACTCCCGCATGAGCAAACAAACGATTTCCCGTTTTCCGTACTTGCCAAGACAATGCGCAATGTAATATCAAAACACGGAGAAAACATTTTGATAAAATCTCCGAACGCCGGATGCACCGAGCTTCGAAAAGCAATTGCGGATTATCTTGCCAGAAGCAAAGGCATTCATGTTGGATATAACCAGATTGTAATCGGCTCAGGCGCAGAATATCTCTACGGCCTGATCGTGCAGTTTTTGGGCCGTGATAAAATATATGCCCTGGAAAATCCGTCCTACGAAAAGATTCACTCCGTATACAGAGCCAACGGTGCCCGGTGTGATTTGCTCAAATTGGGCAAGGACGGCATTTTAACATCACAACTTGCAAAAACCGGTGCATCCGTCCTGCATATAACCCCTTTCAGAAGCTTTCCGAGCGGCATCACTGCAAGCGCCTCAAAGCGAAATGAGTATATACAATGGGCAAAGGACCGGGGTGGCGTAATTATTGAAGATGACTTCAATTCGGAATTTACAATATCCACCAAAAATGAAGACACCGTTTTTTCGCTTGAGCCCACGCGCAGTGTAATCTATGTAAATACCTTCACAAAAACCATTGCGCCCTCCATGAGAATCGGTTACATGGTATTGCCGAAAGACCTTGTCCAGCCGTTTTATAACAAAATGGGATTTTACTCCTGTACCGTACCTGTCTTTGAGCAATATGTGCTTGCAGAATTTATCGCAAAGGGCGATTTTGAACGGCATATAAACCGAACGAGAAGAAAGCTCCGTCAAATGCTGAAATAATAAAGCATTTTGAGTTTCATATACCAACAAAAAAGCACCCGCATGGGTGCTTCTTTGGTTGGTAGGCCGAATGGTTTAGATACCACTATTTATTTTAAAATTATGTTTTATTGGCCCCGAACCATCCCCTAAATCAAGGCCTGCTGAAAGTGCATCAGATATGTAATCTTTCGCTTTTCTCACCGCATCCACGAGGCGAAATCCTTTAGCAAGATTGGATGCAATGGCACTTGACAAAGTGCATCCCGTTCCATGTGTGTTAGGATTATCAATCCTTTTACCATCAACCCATACAAATCGGCCGTTTTCACACAGAAGGTCATTTGCATCGTTTATGCTATGACCACCTTTTAACAGAACACTACATCCATAGCTTTTGTCAATGAATTCTGCAGCTTTGATCATATCGTCCTTACTCTTGATTTTCATATCTGATAAGATTTCTGCTTCGGGAATGTTTGGAGTTACAAGGGTTGCAATGGGCAATAACTTTTCAGCCAATGTGTTTATTGCCTCTGTCTTTATGAGCGCAGAGCCGCTTGTTGCTACCATTACGGGATCTACTACAATGTTTTTTGCATTATAATGTTTTAGCCGTTCTGCGATTACTTCTATCAATGCACTTGATGACACCATTCCGATTTTCACGCTATCCGGGAATATGTCTTCAAACACCGCATCAAGTTGTTGTTTTAAAAAGTCAGGTGCCACCTCTAAAATCGCTCTTACTCCAAGCGTGTTTTGTGCCGTCAGTGCCGTAATTGCACTCATTGCATAAACCCCATGCATTGTCATGGTTTTAATATCGGCTTGAACACCTGCGCCGCCACTGGAATCACTGCCTGCAATCGTAAGCGCCGTTTTCATTTTCGTCTTAAAACAAAAACTACCAAAATCCATTATGTAATAATCTGAAACTTCTTTTATTTCCTCTTGTTTGGGTTCGTGTGCATCATAAACTGCCGCCACCTTAAACCCATCTTCCTTAGCCGTTTTTATGGCGTGAAGCACGTCTTCAAAAACGACGGTTTCCGTTTTGGGAGTTCCAAGATGATTTAGCGCTTCTCTGTAAATTTCGGGTGTTTCTTTGTTATATCCAACCTCAGCACAAGTGAATATTGCAGAAAAGTATTCACGAACATTCAACCGTTTCAAAACATCTTCTGCAATAGGTCTGTCTGTTACGGTTGCAATACACATTTTCACATCCGACCTCTGCAATCTTTTCAAAAAATCACTTGCACCCGGTTTAAGCATTACTTTTGTCCGATATATTTCTGCCACCATATTATTTATGCCATCTACGATTTCCTCAACAGAAAGTGTAACCCCATACTGCTTTCGATAATACTCTGCGGCTTGTTCAAGCGTAAATGTTTTAAAAATTTCCGCAAGGTTTTCTTTTGGTTCTATACCGAAAGATTTCAAATAATCTTCTCCAATAGTATCCCAAATAAACATAGAGTCAATTAAAGTTCCGTCTAAATCAAAAATTGCGCCCTTTATCATTCAGCCACCACCTTTTGGGTTAACTCTTTTAAGTTTTTTGTAGCAGATTCAATATCCTCTGCTGCAAAAATTGCACTGATTACTGCTATTCCCGATATACCGCTGTTTTCAAGTTTGGATACATTTCCCGCACCAATTCCACCAATGGCAACCACAGGAATGCTCACCGCACGGCATATTTCTTTTAAGGTGTCAAGGCTTACATCTTCTGCATCTGCTTTTGAACCTGTCGGAAATACGGCGCCCACGCCAAGATAATCTGCGCCTTCTTTTTCAGCAAGCAGAGCTTGTTCTACCGTTTGCGCCGACACACCAAGTATCTTACCTTCACCGAGAATTGCTCGCACATTTCCGGCTTTCATGTCGCTTTGTCCCACATGAACACCATCAGCATCTATCTTTCTTGCAATTTCAACATGGTCATTGATAACAAAAGGGATGTTATGCTTCCTGCAAAGTTTCTGTATTTCTAATGCTTCATTCAGAAAACTTTCTTCATCAAGGTTTTTTTCACGAAGCTGAACAAATGTAACACCGCCTTGTATTGCCTTTTCAACCTGTTCATATAAAGTTTCGCCGTCTAGCCACGTGCGGTCGGTTACCGCATATAAAAGCAATGATTTTTTATTGCAGTTCATATTTTGCTCCTTTGTTGAGAATTTCTGCATCCATGTTGTATATCGCATCTATAATGTGATTACGAAGACTTGAATTTCCTTCCCCGTCTTTCATATTAGATACACCTATCTCGCCGGCAAGACCCATCACGCATACGGATGCCGCAACTGCTTCGGTTATATGATCAGGATTTGCAACTGCGTAGGCAGTAGCCAGGCCCGAAAGCATACAACCGGTTCCTGTAATACGGCTCATCATAGGTGATCCGTTTCGAATTACATAGCACTTTTTGCAATCAGCCACCAAATCTATCGCTCCGGTTATTGCAATAACTGCGTCCGTCTTTTCTGAAAATGCTTTTGCAAACTCTACCATTGCGTCAAGATTTTCTTCTGATACAATATCTGCGGCATCTGCATCTACACCCTTGGTTGTTCCGCTTCCAAGAGCAAGCGTTTTAATCTCCGATATATTTCCTCTAATCACATTGGGCTTGATTTCCTTCATAATTTTAAGTGCCGTTTCTGTTCTTAGTTTGCTTGCGCCTGCACCCACCGGGTCAAGCAAAACCACATGTCCGAGTTGCTTTGATTTTGTGCCTGCAATAAACATGGCTTCAATACTGCTTTGATTCAGCGTCCCGATATTGATATTCAGTCCGCCGCAGATAGATGTAATATCCGAAACATCCTCCGGCTCGTCTGACATAATCGGGCTACCACCACAAGCCAGCAACGCATTTGCGACATCATTCACCGTAACATAATTGGTAATGTTGTGCACAAGCGGCGTCCTTTCCTTCACATTTTCAAGACATCTTCCTAACATAAATTACCTCTTTCTGCCGTCTACTCCGGCCATTTATTAACCTAATAAACAAACCTAGCCAAACAAAAAAAGGAAGTTACCGATTTGGTAACTTCCTAAAAGTTTACTGTTCCTCCTAACACTTGCGTATCAGGCATCCCTACGTTGGCATTATCCAAATCAGGTTCTCGGTCGAAGGTCACACCTTCCTCTCAGCCTGTACTACAAGCTCCCGTTTATTAAGTTTAGAGGTATTATATCACTTTTCAAAATACATTTCAATGGTTTAAGATAAATTATTTTATTCCAAACAAAAAAGCACCCAATGGGGTGCTTCTTTATTTGGATGAGCCGAAGGGTTTAGATGACATATTTACTGGTTGAAAATCTCAGATGTTTTCTGCAGAACAGTTTTGCACTTTTTAGATAGTTTATCCGCATAAAGCATTTCATCTGCATACTTAAATGCTTTTTCAGCATTATCTTTAATCACTGAATATCCTTTTGATAAACTTATATTTTCATCTAGCTCAAGACGCTTTTTTAAAGAACTCAAATGCTCAATAATTTCATTTTCAGAAACATCTTCAGCCAAAACCGAAAATTCATCTCCCCCTATGCGGAAAACTCTATATTGAGATGAGGAAAAAATTTCTAAAAGCAATTTGGCTACATCTTTAAGTACAACATCACCAACCAAATGGCCTTTTGTATCATTAATTTTCTTAAAATCATCAACATCAAAAAGAATTATCCACCTAGATTCTTTTTTTGCATCTGATTTGCTTTCATCAACATATAAATTGTATGCATTTCTGTTATAAATACCTGTTAAATCATCTGTAATAGCAAGTTTATGCCACATATTTGCTTCATCAACATATTTAATTTTTTTGTTAAGAGTGCGAATTCTTATTATAAGCATTACTATAATTATAAGAAATATTATCATACTTGTTGTCAAAACTAATAATGTAGTCATTTTTCCTCCTTGGATTTTTGCAATGTAATATATGAGTATTTTTTAAATAATTATACTCAATTTGTTGAGTGTTGTCAATACTTTGAGTATGATAATATTATTTTGGTGATAAGAATGATTAGTTATAAACCATTTTATAATACTTTATTTAAAAGAGGATTAACAGAATACCACTTAATTTTCAAAGAAGGGTTCTCTGCAAACACACTTCACAGAATAAAAAAAGGCGAAGCAATAAGTACGAAAACACTTGATGCACTTTGTTTTGTTTTGGATTGTGAAGTTAGTGATATAATTAAGTTTGAAAAAGAATAGCACCTGATTTTTTTAAAAATAATCAGGTGCTATTTTACTGTCTTGATTTCAAGTCTGGTTTAAATCGCTTGGTATCTTCCCTTTTGCTTCAAAATAACAAATCTAACCTGAATTGGCTTTGTTATTAAATCAACATAAGTAATCATCCTTGTTGTTTTTTATATTTTGTAAATTACTTTCCAAGCACACCAAGGAGTCTTACAAATAATGTTGCAGCTTCTGCTCTTGTAGCATTATTCTTTGGTGCAAAACTTCCGTCCGAATTACCAATAAGAATGCCAAGTTTATTAACTATGTTTACAGCATCTTTTGCATATTCTGCAATGGCATCAGCGTCTGTATAAGTAGCATCAGTTTTTTCTGCTACCTCAAGCTTCTTATATTCTGCATATCTTGTAATCATTGCTGCCATCTGCTCACGAGTTACCTCTGCATCAGGTGCAAACTCTGTTTCACTAACGCCCTTCACAATACCATTTGCATTTGCCCATTTTACTGCGTTTGCATAGTACTGATCAGCCGCAACATCAACAAAGTTAGCCCCATTTTCTACTGCTACTTCACCTTCAATTCTGTGAAGAATTGTTACGAACATTGCTCTTGTAAGAGTTGCATTCGGAGCGAACTGCGTATCAGTAATACCCTTCATAAGCCCTTTTTCAACAATTGTCTTCACGTATTCATAATACCATGCAGCTTTAATTACATCAGTAAACTTATCAACTACACTCACCTTCGTCCATTTTGCATAAAGTGTAAACGATTTCGTTACCTCTTGTGAGAAGTCGTACTTCTTAGTTAGTTCTTTATCCGTGTACCAACCATCAAACACAAAACCTTCTTTTGTTGGCGCAACAGGTTCTGTAAGAAATCCTTTTCTTTCAACTTTTACACTATCAATTTTGCTGCCGCCGTTTGTCTCAAACTTAATTGTGAACTGGCTTACAACCGATCCACCACCGCCAGGACCAGGTCTGTTTGGTGTAGGAGTCGGTGTAGGGGTTACAGGCGAAAGGTCTGCTCCACACTTGTCGCAAATATCATCATTATCAGAATCAATGTGATTTACCTTTGTAATTGCAGTTTTAAGCTGATTTACAATGTAGTTGTGTCCGTTTTCTGTTACAACTGTACCTGCTATAAGCTTATTGTCCAATGTCATTATAGCCTGCATAAGCGAACTGGGATTAGTCGTGTCAATATTAATTGTACCTTCATAACCTGCGATTTCTGTTTCGTCAGCTTCAACAAAAATTACATTTTCACTTGCTGCTGCATAAATTGTGTTGTACACATTTGTAGCCTCAATAAAGTAATCAACATATTCGCCAAGGTCAACAACTTGACCATCTACTGAAACCATTAAGCCCTTAACGGGATTGTGTAAACCAGCAATCGCTATCAAAGCATTTGGATTTGTTGCTTTTATTGCTTCAACAGCATTAATGTTATTTACAAGGTACGCAACAGTATTAAATACAAGTTCTTCTGCTAAAGGAGCAACCATATCAACTAATGTAGCGTCCAAACTATATGAAACTATATCATAAGCTGTTTCTAAAATTGTTTCAATAACTTCATCTGCTTTTGCGCCTTCTGCAGCTAATGCTGTTGCCCAATCAGCAGGAAGCTTTGACATTGCTTCTTCTTTAATTTCAAGAGCAGTATTAA
>JAZRUW010000014.1:0-5956 GCA_045652745.1 Clostridia bacterium | reverse complement strand
GCTACGATCCGACTTGATAGAAAAACCTGCAAGAGCGATGAGCCACGAGTCGAACACTTCTGCACTTTCCAAAATACTGCGTACGCATCCGTCTGCCGAAGCCATCAACGGATACGACGGACTGCTCGTTTCAAACACGGCAAGTTGATGGCGAAGCCGTTTTGTGTCCACGCGCTCGGAGCACACGTGCAAAATCGCCGTCTGTGTAAATACAGGAAGCGTCTTATGCAGACTTTGCACCACCAAGTCCGCACCGCACTGCACCGCGCCTTGTTCAAAGGCCGGATTGAGTCCCAGATGCGCACCGTGCGCTTCGTCGACCAAAAGCGCCGCGCCGTATCGGTGCGCCGCATCAGCGATACCGCCAATATCGGAAAGCACACCCTCATAGGTCGGACTGGTCACAATTACCAGCGAAATATCATCGTGCGCCGCCAACGCCGCCTCGATTTGCGCCGGCGCGACCGAGCCGCACACGTCAAACCCATCTACATTTTCCGGCTTTATAAACACCGGCCGAAGTCCGCAAAGTTCTATCGCATGGTACACCGACTTATGTGCGTTACGGCAAACGAGCACCGTATCGCCGCGCTTGGTCAGCGCACGAATGCCAGCTAAAATCCCGCAACTGCTTCCATTTACGAGATAAAATGCCGCCTGACTGCCCCACAGCTTGGCCGCAAGTTCCATCGAAGCTTTCAATACGCCGCTCGGCGCGTGCAAATTGTCGGTATAGTCAATTTCCGTATAGTCGAGCGACGCGTCAATTTGCATATACGGCGCTATCGCACAACGGCGTTTATGCCCCGGCATGTGCATCGGGATGCGCGCCTCGGCAGAATATTCACTTAAATACGAATACAAATCCTTATCCATACTACGCCCTTTTCTCTATATCTGCACCCACATTTTCTATATAACCGCCAAACACGCCTTCCAATGCAAACGGTGCAACCGGCGCAAAGGAAAGCTTTGCCGTGTCCACCGTATGCGCGCCTTCTGCCACCGAAAGCGTAATGTGCGGTACGGCGATTGCCTCGGCCATGGTCTGCAATCTGTCATTTTCACAGCGTACCTGTACCGCAAGTCCCTCATTTTTTCCGTCATTGCCGTACCCGACAACCGTTAAAAACACCTTTTGCCCGAACAGCGACACATCCACCGTCTCCGGCATAAAAGCAAAGGTCACATGCGGATTTTCTATATTGCGCCAAAGCGGTGTGCGCGCAAGCGATGCGCACGCCGCCTCCAGCGTTTCTTTGTCTATAAAACAACCGATATATCTGTACTGCAATCTGCTTACACCTCAATTCTTGGAATCGGACAACAACATGTGGATGACCCAACCGAACAGCACCAAAAGCACGGCAACCAAAATCACAAGCATCGCAATCGCGCCTTTACCGTTAAAGAAAAATCTTGCCGCATGCTTTGCCAGCTCCCAGCCGTCCGTCAGTGCCGAAACCAGACCAATCATAGAAAACAGCGCCAGCGCATAACTTAAGTGTTTACTGCTGCGCTCCTGCACCTTTTCCGCCTCTCTCTGGCGGATTTCGCCGAGCGAAATAAGCGGCTCGCGCACATCTTCAAACATACGCTTGAGCGCAAAAGCCTCGCTCATGTACGTATATAAACGCTGATACTGCTCCACCTCGGTTACGTGCGTGAACACAAAGTCCGTCTCAAACTCATAGAGCTGTTTGCGGTAATGCTCGAGTGTCTTTAAATCATTGTGCATCCCGACGCCGATTTGTGTCAAAAACAGATACAGCATATATTTTTGATGCAGTAAAAGCACATACATAAACAAATACTGCGCATTAAAGTTTTTATAAAAGGTCTTGTGAATAAATTCCTCTCTTCCCATTGTCGGACACACCACGCATGCAGCGGCCTCCGGCGAAACGCCCCAATGCACATCCGGCGAAGGCGAAAAAATTTCCTTGGCGTCCTTGCTTGCATCCTCTGCAAACAAAAAGCCCTCGCCGTAACAGCGGCGCAGATAGTAAAGCTCGCGGTTGTAATTCGCCTTTTCCTCCGCCTCTATGTAGGTCAGCGCATTGGCGCGCTCCGTACCCGCATTGGCATAGAAAAAGAAATCAAAATTGCCGACCGGTGCCGTCAGACGGCGCGCAATCTCCAACAGCGTTACACCCTCTTGCGTATCGCACGCATCGGGCAACGTGTAGACCTTTTCCTTGGATACCTTTTTCATATGGTACAGCGCCGAAGAAATCCAAAGATAGTAGGACTGCGGAAAATGCAAGCCGAACGCCAAAATGCCCACGCCCATACCAAAGCAGTAGAGCTGTACGCTCTGCAGCGCAAAATCAAACTGCACCGCGCGGCCATCAAACAGATGTGGCGCCGTATACAAAACCGCATCCGGCTCCAACCCCAAAAGCGCACGAAATCCATCCTGCGTCAGCGTATAGTGCATGCTCCGACACTTGTCCGGATGGCTGCTGTCATGCTTTTCCGCCACGTATTTGAGCATGTATTTAATCTCGTCTTGCACCTGTGTCCAATGTCCGCCCTGCGTCAGCGCGCTATGCATCGCATGAAGCGGCGCATCTGCATTAAAGCGAAACGGTATAAACACATAGGTAATATTCGTTTGTGCATTCATTTGTATACACCTCTTTTGTATTTCTCGTCCCGAAGGGACATATCGCACCTTTAGGTATATCGCGTACAAAGTACATATCGTAAATTCCGTCAGAAATTCATATCGACGCGGTCACAGACCGCATATGATTTTGTCAAGACTGGGGCAAAAGTCACAACTATATAAAAGCAAGCATATTATATACAGAAAAAATTTTTAAGGTGATTTATATGTTTAATAATTCTATACTAAATATCAAAAAAAGGCCTTATGCGTTTGCAAAAATTAAAGGAAGCAATGACTATCCACAAATTAACGGCACTGTCTACTTTTATAAAGTACAGGCAGGTATACTGGTTTGTATGCAACTAAATGGACTGCCTGTATCAGATAAAATTTGTAAAAAGCCAATATTTGCAGTTCATATCCATAGCGGTGATAGTTGCACAGGCAATGATACCGACCCTTTCGCAAATGCCAAAACACACTATAACCCCAACGGTTGCTCCCATCCATACCATGCAGGCGATATGCCACCTATATTTGGCGCAAATGGTTTTGGCTTTTCTGCATTTTTAACAAACCGCTTTTCCGCACAAGAAATAATAGGAAAAACTGTTATAATCCACTCCGCCCCCGATGACTTTACAACGCAGCCCTCCGGCAATTCCGGTATAAAAATCGCCTGCGGCGTAATTTTATCTGTATATTAAGCACCCGCCGCTTAATATACACTTTTTTGTTATGATTTTGTCAAGTTGGGAGAAAAAAATCATTTTTGTTTCTTACGTTGTAAGCGCCTAAGTTAATCGTTATCTCCGCTTGTCCAAATGGAAAAGTTTTGTTCACAAATTCACTTTGCAAAAACACTTGGCAAATGGTCATTAAATTCCGTACATTATCCAGATATAAATATATGCAGGCACTACCGCCGCTATTGTAAATGGAATTCCAATTCTGAAGAAATCACTATTCTTTACAGTATATCCCGATTTTTTCAAAATACCAATTCCGGTGATGTTAGCAGAGGCTCCTACTGGGGTACAGTTACCGCCCAGTGTTGCACCCGAAAGAAGTCCGAAATAGAGAGGTGTCGCATCAATATTAAGAGCCGTAGCAATTCCGGCTATAACAGGAATCATCGTTGCAACATATGGTATATTATCTATAAATGCGGAAATAATCACTGATGCAACAACAATCACCGTATATAACACAAAAATATTTCCACCGCCTGTGCGTGCAAGCAGATTTGCCAGTGCATCAATAACTCCCATTGATGATATGCCGCCTATCATAAGGAATATTCCCACAAGAATTCCAATTGTCTGGAAGTCAATTTCTTTAAGAGGTGCAATCACTGCCGAAAGTGTTCTCTTTTTGAACGCTGTATACACAAGTCCGATTAAAAGTAAAACACAACATATTGCGCCGTTTGTTATATCAGGTTTAACAGGGATAAACGACGCGGCAATAAGAAGCACAAGAACCATCACTAGAAGTATGGTAGGCACAAAATCTGTTACTCGGGCAAGCTCATCTCTTTTTGGAATTGCACCATTTTCCTTTCTGAATATAAAAAGAAGAATAAGCGCCGAAAGAAATGCGCCAAGTTCTACTGCAAAGAAGATACTCGGTCTGCCCTTATACCAGAAAAAGTCAAGGAAGCTCATATCAAGTGCTGAACCGAGCATAATTGCCGTAGTGTCTCCAACAAGGGTGGCCGCCCCCTGAAGGTTAGATGAAACGGCAACAGCGATTATAAACGGTACGGGATTTGTGTCAAGCTTTTTACATATGGCAAGTGCGATGGGAGCTACCATGAGTACCGTTGCAACATTATCTACAAAAGCTGATATTATACCTGCAAACAATGCTAAGGAAACAGCCGCCCACTTGACATCAGGAACCTTTTCCATAACCATATCGGCAAGCATTGCAGGCATTTTACTCTCAGTGAACAGAGCAACAAGGCCCATAGTTCCGATAATCATAAGCAAAACATTGAAATCAATTGACGAAAGCAAATCCGAAAGCGGAAGCATGCCCGTCAAAACAAATATTGCACCCGAAGCGAGGGCAATATAGGTTCTATATTTGCTGAAAGCAAGTATAAGTATGTAGGTCACGACAAAAAGTGTAATTGCTGGAATCACAAGAATTCCTCCTTTGTAATATTTTATTTTGTATGTGCTAATAATATATTGCATTATTATATTTATTGTAATTTGTTTCAATAAACTTTGGTATCTTTCCTTTATATGCGGAACAGACGGTTTAGATACAAGTCCTTTTAACAGCAGGTTCGTGTTGAGTTATGCCTAAAAAACACATAAACAAATTGGAATTTATCGGTTAATCCACTCGTCTTTTGAAATCGCAAATACCTTTGTATTTTCATTTATTTCATCAGAAAACTCATCTACTTGTTTGCAACCATATGACATAGCAGTTTTGGCTGATGCTTCGTTGGTATACTTCATATAAGAATAAACGATGTTAAAAGGAGTGTTGTTAAAAGTCCAATCTCTGACAGCAATTGCCGCTTCTTTTGCATATCCTTTTCGTTGCTTGTCAGTTCTGATATGGTATCCGATTTCAGGTTTTATTTCTCCGTTAATAAGTTGCATCGTTAAGCCACAATCACCTATCATTTCACCTGTCTCTTTCAAGCATACAGCCCACAGTCCAAAACCAAACACCCGATATCTTTCGATATTTCGCTCAATCCAGTTCCTTACCCTGTTTTCATCAAATACATAGGGATAATGCTGCATTATATCCGAATCTGATAACACCTTATAAAGTGCGTGAAAATCCCCATCCGTCATTTCTCTTAATAGTAAACGTTCTGTTTCAATAACCATTATTTTTAGCCTCGTCAAATTCTTATTTATTATTCTCGACAACATTCGACATATCCATATAGTTCATATAGAGTTATGCCTAAAAAACACATAAACAAATTGGAATTTATCGGTTAATCCACTCGTCTTTTGAAATCGCAAATACCTTTGTAATTTCATTTATCTCATCAAAAAACTCATCTACTTGTTTGCAACCATATGACATAGCAGTTTTTCCTTTCAGGAGGGGATTTTTATTAATCGACAACATTCGACAATCTTTATATGCTCGTATCAAGTCAGGCCTAAAAATATTAAAAGACTATAAAAGTTCCATTATTTTTTTGGCAACTGCCTTGCCTAAAACATCCGAAGCTTGTTTTGTAAAATGGCAATAGTCTTTATAACATTCACTACCCCAATTACATGTTAATTGATTAAGATCATTTATAAAAACCCCATTATCTTTTGCAGTTTTTACTGCGATTTCATTATATCTATC
>JAZRUW010000013.1:0-25704 GCA_045652745.1 Clostridia bacterium | reverse complement strand
AAGAGCTGTATTTTCAAATCTTCAACAAAATCACGGATATGATTGAAGAGTTAAAAGCCATGCAATGTGCAATGGAAGATGCCTATATTAGCGCTGAAGAATAATACTAAGGGAACGGCGATGCCGTTCCTTTTTGTATGCGCAAATTATAATGCTTCCGTAAAGGCAGGCATGCTCTGCAGCATGCGCACCTATCGGTCATCTCGCAATCTTTTCTCTGATTTTTTCTCTTGCACGTTTACGGATTGCCTCATAATCATATTTATCTGCATTAAAAACCTGCAGTTTGGGCGCAGCCTTATACTTATTTACATTATTAACATTATTTACATTATTACGATGTTGTTGTTTGTTTGTTGTTTGATTGTTATTTGTTTGTTCTTTGTTTGTTGTTTTTTCTTCTCCGATTTGATAAAGTGCCCAATTTGCAAGGGTTACAAGCGTAAATTTGTTTGTTGTTTTTACGTAAATTTCTCCTGATGCCTGTAATTTTTTTAATGCATTACGCACCTGCATTACACTTATCCCGAGTTTCTCTGCCAGATGTGCATTGCTCGTTACCACCTGCCCGGGCAAAAGCTCTATCCCTTGCCATCTCGTCGGTTTAAAGCTTGCAAGCAACAAAAGATGTATAAACACACTGCGCACATTGGCATCTTCATACCATTCCCAATCTATTATCTTTCTATGTAGCATTATAAAACCGTTTAAATTTTTCATGATCTTCACCTCGGTTTTATTTTAGCACAAATTTTTGGTCTACTACTATCAAAATAAAAAAACAACACACAAAGGGCGAATATTCTTAAGAACACTCGCCCTTTGTGTACTGTTTTATGTGTATCATGGTTGCAGTGCCGAAACTTTTAAAGAAAGTTTAGAAAGTTGCTTGTTTATAAAATCCTTTAAAACAAATACCTTGACATCGTTTACTGCCGCTTTGAATGTAACATAAATCGGTTTGGCTTCCTTAGAACGCATAGAATTGTAAACTGCTTTTATTTCCACCAATCTGTCACCACTGTATGCCGCCAACACCAAATTGCAGTCCTGCGCCTGTTCCGAACAGTTTTTCAAAGTCAGAGAAAGATTTTGATTTTCCAGCGTCACATCAGAAATTTCAAAATCGTTTTGCTTTTCCGGTGCTTTATAACCGATGGCATCAAAATCAATCGCCGCAAAAGCAGGAACGGTTTTTTGTATTTCCGTAAGACCGTTTTTGGTGAAATCAAAGTCTGTACCATACGCTTTAAACCAATTCTGCGCTTGCTCCGTTGTATATTTCGCCGTTACACTGCCCTCTGCCTCATGATAATTTGCAGTATTCTTATATTCCAGCGGCGTTAATGTATCTATCAGCACATTATTTTTCATAATGTTTGTGTTAAGCAGTAACGCTCTCTTCGCCGCTGCCGCATCCAAAAGTGCCTGATTGTTCTTGATATTGCTCACCGTCGAGTCGTATGCTGCTTCCAACGCCTGTTTTTTCTCCGGCGTAAAGAGCGTCCAGTATGCGCCGTATTGGTCGCTATACTTTGCTTTCCAGACCTCATTTTCAAAGAAGTTTAATTCCGGATTGCTGATTCTGTCCCAGTAAATCGCCGTACCGCCGCTACCGTCTTTGTCACTTTCAAGCTCATATACATTATAGTTTCTCAGCCACCATATATCCTGCACATTATTGCCGTTATAATTTTGACCCGTACTCCAGGAACTGAAATATGCTGCGCTTTCGCCGCCGATGAAAATATTATTTTCCCAGATACCGTACTGTCCGCCGTTGGCTTTGACAGACGTATAAGTATTTCTCGTATCGTTTGTTTTTGCCTGATAGAAAATATTGCCGTATGCATACGGGCCGGAAGAGCCGTCATCATGGAAGAGCGCCTGCTGGCCTATGCGCTTACACTCCTGTCCCGTCGAGTCCTGCTCACGAATACCGATGTTGTTGCCGATATCGTGGAAGTAATTCTCAATCACTTTAAATCCGAGCAGCGTAATATCTCTGCCCCAAGTCACCGCACCGGCATCCGAACTCATCGTTACTGCATTATAGATTTCGTTTCGCTTAAATACAATGTCATTGCAGTCGGTCACACGAACCATATATGCCGTGCCGTTGTAAATTTCATTATTGGAAATTTCCGTACCGACGGAATTTAAAATATAAATTGCCGGCGACTGCGATACGTTGTAAATCACGTCCGTATCGTGGATTTTATTGTTGGTGATTTTGCTTGCACCGCTTGTTAAGCTTTCACGGTCACCGCTGTCGGTCAGATGAATACCGCCCAGGCCGCGCGCACCGGCCAAATCGTAGATATGACAATTCTGAATTAACGTATGATTTCCGCTGATTTGCACTGCGGTTTCACCGGTATGTGCCATGATGCAACCGTCTATGGTCAAGTAATCCGAATTTTCTGCCAGTAAAAATTTTTTGTTTGAATATTCAAAATTTAAATTTTTGAAGGTGATATAATCGGCATCATTTAGTTGAAGCATTTCTTTGTCGAAGGTACAAACCTCAATTTTTGCATTAACCATATCTTCGTACGGATAGAAATACAAAATACCGTTTTCTTCATCCAGATACGACTCGCCCGGCACGTCGATTTCTTCCAATATATTTGTAAACCAAAAATAGCTTTTACCGATAGGCGGCGCATAACTGCCTCGTCCCTGCGTAACAATATTTTTATTTCGCGGATCAAATTTCTTTACGCGCAGATGATTATACGCATACTCATGCGCAATTGTACCGGCAATAAAAATATCTCTGTCCGTCGTATTCCAAAGTTTTGTACGCCACAGCGGTGCATCATTATCATAATACTCTATATCATAACCGCCGTCTGTAGTAAAAGTCTTCGCGTTATTTACCGTCTTTACCGGAATTTGTACATCGCCCGCATTCGGAAATCTTGCCTCGGTCAGCGCCTGACCGTTTATGTATACACGAAGCGGATAATAACCACCGCCTGCACCAAAACCGTAATTATCCGGCATTTGCGGAATTTTGATACCTTCTGCCTTTAAATCAATCTGCAAAAGTTTGCTTTTTGCATCATCCGAAAGCACGGCATCTAAAATTTTACTGTCCTGTACCGGTTCCGCCTTTTCGATAACTTTACTGCCCTTAAAAATAACCTCTCCTTCACCGTAGCGCTCGTAAATAATCGGATATTCGGCGCTGCCGCCGTCTGTTTTTGTAAATACAACCGGTTCATCCATTTGATATTCACCCGGTAAAATTTTTACATAATAAGCACGGTTCGGCTGCTTTGCTTTCGCAATATTTACCGCATTTTTTGCTTGATTCAAGCTTGCAAAAGCCGTATTAGGTGTTAAACCGTCATTGAAATCATTCCCACTGGATGATACATAATACACATTCGAATTTGAAAACTGATTTAAGGTATAAATGATTTTAACGGATGCATCCTTTTTTGAAACAAGCTCCAGTACGTCTCCGTCTTCTACATTTCCCGTACGCACAGTCTTTGCAGTATAATCGCTGTAAAGCTTTACAATCGAATGCATCGGCAATTGCAGATTATACAAAAATTCATCTGTCTGCGTATCTTCAAAATCACCGAAAATACAGTTTTTATATATTTTATAAACATTGGATTCTATGTACAACGCACGCTTGACGGATATATTATCAATCAAGAATGCACTGTCGAGCGCACTGTCGGTGTTAATAATTACATTATCTATACCGTTTGAAAACGAATTACGGTATGGCTTTTGATTTTCAGCCACCGGATAATCATTTACATAAACGGAATAAACATCTTTTACAACATCTATTTTTACACGCAGATGATACCAGGTTTTATATTTTAATTTACCTGTGTTATCTCCGCCCGAAACATAAGTATAATTTCCGTTTTCATCTTTTCCGCAGACACGGATTTTATAACCGTCCTCTTTGGAATCCGTTAATGTAATGAGCGAGGTCTCTGTATTTTCTCTATAAAAACGCACTAATTTTACGGCATTTGCAGCTTGAGAAAGCCTATTCTCCAGACGAAAATCCATTTCATAAATAAAATTGCCCGTATACAATTCATTAAAATTGATTTTTACTTTGGAAGACTGTGTTTTATCACTCATCAATACCCCGTAATCAGCCTGAGCATTTACGGCTTCTCCATCCTTCGGACGTGCTGCATAAGAAAAGGTATGATTGTTAATCACTACCTTTTCCGATGCCGTTTCAAAATTTTCTTCATCTACCGTTTCCGTTTGTGCCGATACATGAAAAGTACAAATGCAAAGTAATAAAACAATGCTTAAAAACCCTGCAATGAATTTTTTCATAAAATACCTCTTTTAATATTCGTAATCAACCACCACTCTGCCTTCATTTACGGCGCGGATATAGCTTGCCGCCTGCAGATGATATTCATTCTTCTGATACGCATCCAAATCTGCAGTCGTTTTAAAATCCGTTACCAGACAAACATCATATGCCATGGCACCGGTATTAAAATTGATACCGACCTGCAGCGATACAATTTCACTGATTTTTGCCGGAAGCGCTTCTAAAGATGCTTTAATTTTCTGCGCGATTTGCTCTTTGTTTAATCCGTCTTTTTCCTCCGGTAATTTCCACATAACGATATGTTTAATCATAATTTTTTCTCCTTTAAATTTAAATTTTTATTTCTTAATAAATATTATAAAGAATTATTCAATATTGTCAATTCTTTTTATATTTTTGCTTGCACTTTTCCATAATTTTTGGTATAATTATCGTAGTATATTATTTGCATAGTATCTATATTTGTAATCCCTTTTATGTAAACCACAATATGTAGTTTTACATAAAAACCTTACAGGTCGTTTTTTTATTTTATACATAAACATTTCCACATTTCGATTGACTAAAAACACCTGATTTAAGGGATTTTGCATAGAGTTATCCATATAGATGTGCATAATTGTGGATAACTTATCAGTTTTATTAAACCACAACTAGTAGATTTTTAGTTTAGGAGTTTTGAAAATGGATGTTGAAAAAATTTGGAAATCGGCTTTAGAAATTATAGAGCCGGACGTCACACCGACGGCATTTAACACCTGGTTTTTGGACATAAAACCAATTTCTATGGATGATTCTAAAATCGTACTGAGCATGCTCAACGATTTGATGATTCAGATGATTAAACCATATCATGCAAATATCATTTCCGCAATTCATTCGCTGACCGGTAAACTGGTCGATGTAGAATTTACAGCAAGAAGTCAACCGGAAATGCAAACCCCGGGCATACAAAAAATAAATAATTTAAATGCAAAGTACACCTTTGATTCCTTTGTGGTCGGTAATTCCAACCATTATGCACATGCGGTTTCCGTCGGTGTCAGCGAAGGTCCGGGCAGTGTTTACAATCCGCTTTTGATTTACGGCGGCAGCGGCTTGGGTAAAACCCACTTAATGCAGGCCATCGGCAACTATGCCAATGAATTTTCCATGAAAAAGTACGGCAGAGAATTAAGCGTGGTTTATATTTCTTCGGAAAAATTCACAACGGAACTGATTACGGCCATCACCAACAGAACGACGGCACAATTTCGTCAAAAATACAGAAATGTAGATATTCTTCTTTTAGACGATATTCAATTTTTGGAAGGCAAGGAAATGGCGCAGGAGGAATTTTTCCATACCTTTAACGAGCTTTACGATGCGGGAAAACAAATCGTGCTCACCAGTGACCGTCCGCCGAGAGAAATTGATATTGAGGAGCGATTAAAGACACGCTTCTCCGGCGGTATTCAGGCAGACATTCAGCCGCCGGATTATGAAACGCGTATTGCAATTTTGCAAAAAAAGGCTTCGGTGGAGAGTATAGAAGTGCCTTATGATGTTTACTGTTATATTGCCGATTGCTGTAAATCCAATATCCGTGAGCTCGAAGGCGCGCTTTTAAAGGTATTTTCCTATGCAAAAATCACCGGTAAGAGCATTGATTTGCCGATGGCACAGGAATCGCTGAAAACCCTGGTCCCCGTTGTGCGTATTACCGCAAATTCCATTAACGATGCGGTATCTAAATATTATGATATTCCGGTAGAGGATATCAAAGGTAAGAGAAAGATGCAAAACATTGCCGATGCAAGACAGATTGCCATGTACCTTTGCCGTACCTTAACGGATATGAGTTTTGAATCCATCGGCAAAGCATATGACCGCCACTACACAACGGTGATGCATGCGGTAGATACCATCAATAAAAAACTCGACGCGGACGAAGAATTAAAGTATGCAATTTCGATGCTGACCAAACAGTTAAAATCCATTTTCCATTAAAAAGTTTTCCATAATTTTATATGAAAATGTGGATAAGTTTATATGGATACAGTATGGATTATGATTTTTGTGGATAACTTTTTTGACTTATACACACCTTTTTCACAGAAAAATAAGTCAATTAAATCCCTGTATTATGCGATTTAAAACAGTTATACAAGTTTTCCACACCCCCTACTGCAACTACTACTAAAATTATTTTATATTACTTGAGTTTAAGCGCTCGCTTAAAAAGGAAAAATTTACGAAAAAGGATTTGATTTAAACATGAAATTTATCTGCGACAAAAACAACCTCTCCGATGCAATCAATACCGTGCAGAAGGCAGTATCGCAAAAGTCTACGCTGCCGGTATTGGAGGGTATTTTAATTGAATGCTCCGAAAGCAAGATTATTTTAACGGGTAATGATTTGGAAATCGGTATCCGTTATGAATGTCCTGCACAGATTTTAGAGGAGGGTACCATCGTTTTAAATTCCAGAATGTTTGGTGATATTGTGCGTAAGCTTCCGGATGCACCGGTGGAAATCGAGTCGGACGAAAAATATCTGACCAAAATTAAGTGCGGTAAGGTACATTTTGATATTTCCGGTATGGAGCCGCAGGAATTCCCGCGTATCGCAGATATAAGCCGCGATTTTTCCTTTAATATTAAGAGCAATGTATTGAGAAGTATTATAAAGCAGACAATTTATGTCATTCCGCAGACCTCCACAAGACCGGTATTGACAGGTGCATATTTTGAAGTGGAAAATAACAAGCTCTCCGTGGTTGGCTCCGACCGCTTCAGAGTGGCCATCCGCAACGAAATGATTGACGAAACCAATAAAAATTTTCATGCCATCATTCCGGTCAGAACACTCGGCGAGCTTTTAAAAATTGTGAAAGATGACGATACTTATTTAAGAATGTATTTTTCCGACAAAAATGTACTGTTTGAGTTTGACAATTTTATCGTGCTGTCCAGACTGCGCGACGGTGAGTACATCAATTATAAAAATGCGATTCCGAAGGATTTTGCATTTACGGTGAAATGTAATGTAGCGGATTTGGAAAATGCGGTGGACCGCGCTTCTTTGATTATTTCCAACGAATCCGTGAAAAGTCCGCTGACGCTCAATATCCGTACGGGTGAAATTGAAATCAGCTGTTCGTCCGCTTCGGGTAAAATCAATGATACGATTTCGGTAGAATGTGACTGTTCGCCGTTTGAAATTAAATTTAATTTAAAATTCTTGCTCGATTCACTTAAAAACTGTGATTGCGAAGAAATACTTTTGCGCTTTATCACATCGGGCAGTCCGTGCGTAATGGAGCCGGTAGAAGGAAATGAATTTATGTATCTTGTATTACCGATGCTGAAATAAGGAAGATTTATATGGAAAAAATTTCTGTAAAAATTACAACAGAATATATTAAATTGGATCAGCTTTTGAAATTTTCCGGCGTGGCCGAGACCGGCGCAGAGGCGAAGGATTTGATTTTGTCCGAAATGGTGTACTATGACGGTGAAAAGTGCACGATGCGCGGAAAAAAAATCCGTTCCGGTGATAAAGTGCTGGTGGAATTTGAAGACGCTGATGTTTTGATTACGGTTGAGTAAAAATGTATATTAAAACACTGAAAATTAAAAATTTCAGAAATTATGATTTTGCCGAACTGCATTTTGATGAAAAAACAAACATTATTTACGGTAATAATGCGCAGGGTAAGACCAATATTTTGGAATCCGTGTTCGTATTTTGCAGCGGTCGCTCTCATCGCAGAGCCGATGACGGTGAAATGATTCGCCAGGGGTGTACAAGTGCAAGTATAGAAGTGGAATTTACCGATGAAGTGCGCGATTTTGAAGGCAAAATGATTATGCAAAGCGGAAAAAAGAAGCTCGTTTCCTTTAACGGGGTTTCGCTTTCAAAAATCAGTCAGATTGCAAACTATATCAGTGCGGTTATGTTTTCGCCGGAGGATTTAAATATTATTAAAGGCAGTCCCGGGGAACGGCGCAGATTTTTGGATATGGCACTTAGCCAGCTTAAGCCGAATTATGTATCTGTTTTAAATGATTATTTAAAGGTTTTAAAGCAGAGAAATAATCTTTTAAAGCGATTGCAGCCGGACAGCGCAGAAGCGCAAACCTTGGATGTATGGGATGCATCTTTGGCGGATTTGGGTGCAAAAATTGCGCTTTACCGTGTAGAATTTATCAATTTTTTAAAGCCGTTTGTTCAAAAATTCTATGCAGAACTTTCAACGGAAAAATTAGATTTTAATTATGTTTCCAATGTGGCGCAGAGTTTTGAAAACTACGCTGCCGTGAAAGAAAGTATGCTGAATTTGCTTTTAAAGAACCGCCGCCGTGATATAGAAACGAAGGTTTCCAATATCGGTGCGCACCGCGATGATATCGAATTTACCATCGACGGGCGTGAAGTGAAAATTTACGGTTCGCAGGGACAGCACAGAAGTGTGGTTTTGTGTTTAAAACTTGCGCAGACCGAGGCGGTTTACAGCATAAAAAAGACCTATCCCGTGATTTTACTCGATGATATTATGAGCGAGCTGGATAAAAACCGCCGCGCATATTTTGCAGGTAAAATTAAGGATAAGCAGGTGATTTTAACCTGTACCGATAAAGAAGAGGCGCATACCAATGCACGGTTCTTTTATGTAAATAAAGGACGTGTCAGGGAGGATTAAAATGTACTTGCATTTGGGCTCGGATGTCGTTGTAGCCAAAAAAGATGTGATTGCCATACTTGATTTGGAAACAACGAGTATATCCAAACGTACGCAAAAATTTTTACAAACCGCGCAAAAAAGCGGCAGAGTTGTGGATGTCAGTATCGCTGACCTTCCGAAAAGCTATATTTTATGCGGTAATAAAGAGAATTATAAGGTTTATGTTTCGCCGATTTCCGCGCAGACGCTCGGTAAACGTGCGCTTGAACAGAGTTGGCTTTAGAAAGGAATTGGTAAAAAATGGAAGAAACGAAAGTAAATTCCGGGTATGACGAGAGTAATATTCAAGTCCTGGAAGGCTTAGAAGCCGTAAGAAAGAGACCGGGTATGTATATCGGCTCTACTTCGGTGCGCGGTCTGCATCACTTGGTATATGAAATCGTAGATAATGCGATAGACGAAGCATTGGCAGGCCACTGTAAAAATATCGTAGTGGAGATTTTGCCGGGCAATATTGTCAGCGTAACGGATGACGGCCGCGGTATTCCGGTCGGTATTCACCCGAAAATGGGCATCTCTACCTTGGAGGTTGTATTTACGATTCTGCATGCCGGCGGTAAGTTCGGCGGCGGCGGATACAAGGTATCCGGCGGTCTGCACGGTGTAGGTTCGTCCGTTGTAAATGCGCTCTCCGAGTATCTTGAGGTAGAGGTTGTGCATGACGGTGAAATCTATTACCAGAAATACGAGCGCGGTAAGAGTTGCGGTCCGGTAAAGGTAATCGGTAAGGCAAAAGAGGGCCAGAAGGGTACAAAGGTTACCTGGAAAGCGGACGATACCGTCTTTGAAACCATCGAATACGAATACGATGTGCTTTTGCAAAGACTTCGTGAGCAGGCATTCTTAAACGGCGGCGTGTCCATTCACTTTATGGACAAGCGCGGTGAAGAAATGATTGAAAATAAACTGCTTTATGAAGGCGGTATCCGCGAGTATGTAAAATACTTAAATCAAAGTAAGATTCCGATTCATGACGATATTATCTACTTTGACGGCAGCAAAGGCGACTCCTACGTGGAAATTGCCATGCAGTATACGGACAATTACAGCGAGGTGCTGGTTTCCTTTGCAAATGATATTAAAACGACCGAAGGCGGTACGCATGAGGTTGGCTTTAAGACGGCTTTAACAAGAGTATTTAATGAATATATTAAAAAGTACAATCTTGTAAAAGATAAGGACAAGGATTTGGTTTTGTCCGGTGAAGACGTGCGTGAAGGCTTAACGGCGATTATCAGCGTTAAGGTTTCCGAGCCGCAGTTTGAGGGTCAGACCAAGACAAAACTCGGTAACTCGGAATTCCGTGGCATTGTAGATAAGACCGTAAGTGACAAATTTGCAGATTTCTTAGAAGAAAATCCGCTTGTGGCAAAAATGATTGTCGAAAAAGCGCTGATGGCATCGAAAGCAAGAGAAGCTGCAAGAAAAGCGCGTGAAGCAACGAGAAAGTCTGTGACGAGCGGTGACAGTTCGCTTTTAGGTAAGCTTGCAAAGTGTTCCGGTAAAGACCCGGCGAAAAATGAAATTTACATCGTCGAGGGTGACTCTGCGGGCGGTAGTGCAAAGCAGGGACGTGACAGAAGCTTTCAGGCTATCCTGCCGCTTTGGGGTAAGATGCTCAATGTAGAAAAAGCGCGCTTGGATAAGGTATACGGCAATGAAAAACTTCTGCCGATTATAATGGCGCTCGGCGCAGGTATCGGTGATGACTTTGATGTAGAAAAATTAAAGTATCACAAGGTTATCATTATGGCCGATGCCGATGTCGACGGTTCGCATATCCGTACACTTCTTTTGACATTCTTCTTTAGACACATGCGTCCGCTTATCGACGGCGGTTATGTATATCTGGCGCAGCCGCCGCTGTTTAAGATTTGGAAGGGTAAGAATGTAAAGTATGCATACAGTGATGCAGAAATGCAGAAAGCCGTTGAAGAAATGGGCGGAAAGTGCGATGTACAGCGTTACAAAGGTCTCGGTGAAATGTCTGACCAACAGCTTTGGGAAACGACTATGGATCCGGAAAGACGTACAATGCTTCGTGTTACCTTGGAAGATGCCGTACAGGCAGATGAAATCTTTACAATTCTGATGGGTGACAATGTTGAGCCGCGCCGTGAGTTTATCGAAAAGAATGCGGCATCCGTAATGAATTTAGATATTTAATTGATAAAAAAAGAATGTTTCACGTGAAACATTCTTTTTTTATTTTCTATTACTGTTTTTTGTTTCACGTGAAACATATTTTAATTAAAAATCACTTTTTACTTTACTATATTTACAATATATGATAAAATATAAGACGAAATCTCTATGAAAGGTGATTTTTATGGCGAAAATTATTGCGGTTGCCAATCAGAAAGGCGGCGTTGGCAAAACAACGACGGCCGTAAATCTGGCGGCAGCCTTGGCTTTTCGAAAAAAGAAGGTGCTTTTGGTCGATACGGACCCGCAGGGCAATGCGACCAGCGGTATCGGTATCAATAAATTTGATGTAGAATGTTCCGTTTATGATTGTTTAATTAACGATTTACCGGCTAAAAAGGCGATTTTAAAGACAAATCAGAAAAATTTGGACTGTATTGCATCCAATATTTCTTTGGCCGGCGCGGAAATCGAATTGGTTTCGATTGAAAATAGAGAATTTAAATTAAAAGAATGTTTGGATAAGGTCAAAAAAAATTATGATTTTATCTTAATTGACTGTCCGCCATCGCTCGGACTCATTACACTCAATGCCTTTACGTGCGCAGATTCTATTTTAATCCCATTGCAGTGTGAGTATTTTGCATTAGAGGGACTTTCGCAACTTACAGCGACAATTAAACAGGTGAAAAAAGGATTAAATCCGGACCTTGTGATTGAAGGTGTACTTGCGACAATGTATGATTCCAGAACGAATTTGTCGCTTCAGGTATTGGAAGAACTCAGAAAATATTTTCCGGATGAGTTGTATAATACGACAATTCCGAGAAATGTGCGTTTAAGTGAGGCGCCGAGCTTCGGTGAATCCATTATCACTTACGATATTACCTCCAAGGGTGCAGATGCGTATATTGCACTTGCAAATGAAGTGATTACGGCAAATAAGTAAGCCGAGGGGAGAGATAAATATGGCAAAACGTGGATTGGGCAAAGGCCTTGGCGCGCTGTTTACAGAAGATACAACTTCGGTAACTGCTCCGGGCTTGCCGGAAAAAGACACAACAGATAAAGTTATACTTTTAAAACTTTCTCAAGTAGAACCAAATCGTGCGCAGCCGAGAAAGCAGTTTGATGAAGAAAAACTTGCGGCATTGGCGGATTCTATCCGTGAACACGGTGTTTTGCAACCGATTCTGGTACAGGAAATTGCCGGCGGCCAGTATCAGATTATTGCCGGTGAGCGCCGTTGGCGTGCGTCACGTCTGGCAAAAATCAAGGAAATTCCGGCGATTGTGCGCACTTATGATGAGCAAACCGTCATGGAAGTTGCGTTAATTGAGAATTTACAACGTGAAAATTTAAACCCGGTGGAAGAAGCGCTCGGTTACAAGCAGCTTATGGATGAGTTTAATTTAACGCAGGAAAAAATTGCGCAGCGTGTGGGTAAATCCCGCCCGGCAGTTGCAAATGCACTGCGTTTACTTGCGCTTTCGGAAAGTGTATTGGCGCTTTTGAAAGCCGGAAAACTTTCCGGCGGCCATGCGCGTGCGATTTTGTCTTTGCCGACACAGCAGTTGCAGGAGGTTTTGGCGGCGCGCATCGTGGAAGGACAACTCAGCGTACGTCAGGCAGAAGCGCTTGCAAAAATTTTACCGAAGGAGAAAAATAAAAAATCGGAAGAAAAGAAGCCGACCGCACTGGATATTGAACTTCAGCAGCTTTCAAAAAGCATCGCAAATAAGCTCGGCACGAAGGTGCAGATTATAAACGGTGCGAAAAAGGGTAAAATAGAAATTGAGTACTACGGCGGCGATGATTTGGACAGAATTTTAAAAATATTACAATTTTAGACATAAAATGTAAAAATATGGATGCTCTGTATTGAATTTTCAGAGATGTAGGTATGTAAACCTATTAAATTAACCTATTTTTTAATACAGCGCATTTTAGAGGCTTTTTAGCGCAAATTGTAAAAAGGCAAAAAAGGAAGTGAGAAAAACCGGTGAGCGCATTTTTTTCGGATATGACGAATGTCATTTATGCATTGGTGATTTTCGATATACTGCTTTTGATTGCTTTAATTGCCACCATTCGGGTGACAACATACAACAATCGAAAATTAAAACGAATTTTGAAAAATTGTACCAACGGAAAACTGGACGAAACGATTGTTTTGTATTATAATAAGATAGATGAGCTTTCCGAGAAGATTAACGAGAGTTTATCGGAGATGGAGCGTGTGCAAAGAAGGAGCACGGCGGGCAGACTGAAAATCGGTTATCTGCGCTACGATGCATTTGACACAATGTCCAATCAACTCAGTTACAGTTTTGCAATTTTGGACGAAAAGGATTGCGGCTTTGTGGTGAGCGGTATTTTCGGCCGTGATATTTCCAATACGTATTTAAAACCGGTAGTGCAGGGCAAGAGCACCGTCGCACTCTCCGATGAGGAGCGGCGCGTGATTTTATATGCACAGCAAAATTATCAAGGTAAAATAGGTGAGGACAGATGAAAAAGAGTACAAAAACATTATGGATTTATATTGCAGTCTTGTTTGCGATTGCAATTTTGCTGATTTTAGTAACGACGTTTACCCAGAGTAAAATTGTCGATGATAACGGGGATTTAAGCGTGATGGGTACGCTGACGGCAACCTCCAAGCAGAAAATTATAAATCTGCAAAATGAAAATGTTGCCCTGGCAACCGAACTTGCCAATCTGCAAAAGGAGCACGCGGCGCTTGTGGAAGCTTCAGCGGAGGTAGCGGAGCAGGCTGAAGCGGAAAAGGAAGTTCAGGCGAAGGTGGCAAAGCTTTATCAGGCGTATGTGGACGAAGATTATTCGCTGATGGCAAAACTGATGGATGAGCTGACACAGGAGCAGATTGAACAGAGAATCCCGACGCTGTATAAGCGCGTTAAAAGAGTGATTGAATAAAAAGCACATAGATGGAAAGGGAGAAAGAAAATGATAGACATTAAACTCATCAGAACCAATCCGGAATTGGTAAAGGAAAACATCAAAAAGAAATTTCAAGACGAAAAACTCGTTATGGTCGACGAGGTTATCGAATTTGATAAGCAGTTTCGCGAAGCAAAACAGCGTTGCGATTATTTAAGAAGCCAGAGAAACTCTATCAGTAAGCAAATCGGCGCGCTCATGGCACAGGGCAAGCGTGACGAAGCGGAGCAGACCAAAAAGCAGGTCAGCGATATGGCGGCTGAACTGGCGCAGTTGGAAGAGAAAATTACTGTTTTGGAAGAAAAAATCCGCGAGCGCATGCTCGTAATCCCGAACATTATTGACGACAGCGTGCCGATCGGTAAAGATGACAGTGAAAATGTAGAAGTTGCGCGTTACGGCGAGCCGGCTGTACCGGAATTTGAGGTGCCGTACCATGTAGACATCATGGAAAGCTTAAACGGTATTGACTTAGACAGCGCAAGAAAGACCAGCGGTAACGGTTTTTACTACTTAAAGGGCAATATTGCGCGTTTGCATTCCGCAATTTTATCGTATGCGCGCGATTTTATGATTGACCGCGGTTTTACATACTACATTCCGCCGTTTATGATCAGAAGTAACGTTGTAACCGGCGTTATGAGTTTTGCGGAAATGGAAAATATGATGTATAAAATTGAGGGCGAAGATTTGTACTTAATCGGTACAAGTGAGCACTCCATGATTGGTAAGTTTATTGATACTGCGCTTGATGAAGCAGAGCTTCCGCAGGCACTCACCAGCTATTCGCCGTGCTTTAGAAAGGAAGTCGGCGCACACGGCATCGAGGAGCGCGGTGTATACAGAATTCACCAGTTTGAGAAGCAGGAAATGGTCGTTGTATGTAAGCCGGAGGAAAGCCCGGCATGGTTTGAAAAACTCTACAACAACACCGTAGACTTCTTCAGAACGCTCGATATTCCGGTAAGAACGCTCGAATGCTGCTCGGGTGACTTAGCAGATTTGAAGGTAAAGAGCATCGACGTGGAGGCTTGGTCGCCGCGTCAGCAAAAGTACTTTGAGGTGGGCAGCTGCTCCAACCTCGGCGACGCGCAGGCACGCCGTTTGGGCATCCGCATTAAGAACAAGGAAACCGGCAACTACTTTGCACACACCTTAAATAACACCGTAGTTGCACCGCCGCGTATGCTGATTGCTTTCCTCGAAAACAATCTGCGTGCAGACGGCTCGGTTGCGATTCCAAAAGCACTTTCCCCGTATATGGGCGGCATGACCGAGATTAGATAATTTGTTGAAATTAGGGGGATGTTAAAAAACTCCGGAACGCAAGAAAAGTTTTTCTTGCTATAAACAAACTTTGCCACTCGCTGTATAATATATACAGCTTCGGGTTGCCCAAAGCTTACGCTTTGGCTCAGTTTGTTCATTCCAAAGTTTTTTTCCTATCCCCACCGTTATTAAATAATATTGTAGGGGCGACCCTCTGTGGTCGCCCGTTTATTTTAAATTTGGAGTAATAGCTATGAGAATGCGAAGAAAGAAAAACCGCGATGCGCGGTTTGAGAGAAATTTGGATATTGCGGTAACAGAGCCGTTTTCCTTAAAGGGTAAGTGGCATGAATTTTTTGGTAACGACTGCCCGATTCATTTGGAAATCGGTTGCGGTAAGGGTAAATTTATCACCGAAACCGCGCAAAACAATCCGGACATTAACTATGTGGCCGTGGAGGTTTGCCTCGACGTCATCATCATTGCGATGGAAAAGGTGAAGGCGGCGGGCGTGACGAATGTGCGCTTTATCAATTTTGATGCCAAGGACATCTGCGAGGTGTTTGACGAAGGCGAAATTGACCGAATTTACCTCAATTTCAGCGACCCGTGGAAGAAAGCAAGACAGGCAAAGCGCCGCTTAACCTACCGCACGTTTTTAGAAAAGTACGCTGTGGTGTTAAACGAAAACGGCAGCGTGCATTTTAAGACGGACAATCGCCCGTTGTTTGATTTTTCCTTAGAGGAATTTGCTTTGGTGGAGGCGGATGTGAGCGAGCTTTGCTATGATTTACACAACAGCGAATACGAAGAAGGCAATGTACATACCGAGTATGAGGACAATTTCTCTGCCAAAGGTTTTCCGATTAACCGATGTGTGGTAAAATTGAAGAAGAAATAATGATTGTAGAGAACGGCCGGTGTGCCGTTCTTTTTATGCGAAAATTTTGTCGAAAAAAGCGGTCGAAAATTGTGGACAGAGCGTATTGTATGTGTTATACTGAGTATGCGACTTAAACTATTCATTTTTAGCGATAAAGAATGTATTTTACCATTCGGTAAAAATGCATGCTCTTTTTTGCATTCTTTGTCGCAAAAATTGTTTGAGTCGCATCAACAAGGCATGCGTTTTTCATGCGCAGCCTTTGACTGCGCATTTTTTTATTGTAGAAAGGATGGAAAAAAGATGGACAAAGAATTATATTTTCAAATTTTTAACAAAATTACGGATTTGATTGAGGAATTGGAAACGCTGCAATGCGAAATGGAGGAATTGTATATTTCGCAAACAGAATAAACGGGGCATTCGTGAATGCCCCCTACAACGAAAATGAAATCCGTGTCGTACGCCCTCTCTTGAGGGCGTATTTTTATTTTTAAGCCTTATAAAAGACATAAAAACAAAGAAAAAACAAAAATAATCTTTACTTATAATTGAAAAACAAAGCAAAAACACAGATTTACAAAATAAAAAATCTGTGTTTTTCTGTTTTTATTTGTTTTTTGTATTGACTTTTTCTTTGAATCGCGGTATTATAGTATACGGATAGGTGGAAAAGTTATGAAAATGATTTTATCGGATTTGGACGGCACGCTTTTGCTGCCGCCGCACAACACAATATCCCCGCGGATGTTTGAGAAAATCCGCTGCCTGAGCGAACGGGACATCCGTTTTGTGGTTGCTTCGGGCAGAAATGTCAGCGAGCTTTGGCATTTGTTTGAACCCGTGATAGAGAAAATGTGTTTTGTAGCCTGTGACGGTGCGCTCATCTATGAGGGTGAAAAGCTGATTTATGCGGCGCCGCGCATAGAGGTAGCGCAGTTTAAAGGTGTTACACCTCTGCTTTTGCAGGGGCAGAGCATTACTTATGTACGCGGCCACAGTGCGTTTGTGCGCGAGGCAAAACTGCATTATCGCGGTCACGCGGTGGAATTTTGCGAAAACTGTGAGGTGGCCGAGCCGGTATATAAGGCGTTTGTGTATGACACAACCTTCCGTGCTGACGGACTCAACGCTGTATATGCCGATGCAAGGCACACAGAGTATACCGCAAGCGGCACGGACAAAGGCAGCGCCACAAGATTTCTGTTGGAGCGCTACGGCGTTTCGCCGGCAGAAGTGATTGCGTTTGGTGACAATATAAATGATATTCCGATGCTTTCGGCGGTCGAAAACCGCGTAGCTATGCGCCATGCGAAGGCAGAGGTACATAAAATCTGCAATCAAATTGCAGACAACGTAATGGATTTAATATAGAAAAATTATTTTTCCCGAAAGGAAGGAAGAATATGCAGTTTTATAATTTCCCGAGAATTGAAAAAAGCCCGAGAATTTCGCATCTGGTAGACCATTTGTTTGCCGAGATGCCGCAAATTGAGGCAGACCGCGCGGAATTGATGACCGAGTCGTTTAAACGCACGGAGCATTTGCCGATGATTGAAAGAAAGGCAAAGGCTTTCCGTCATGTTTTGGAAAACCTGCCGGTTACCATTCGTCCGGAGGAGCTGATTGTCGGCTCGACAACGGTGCATCCGCGCTCGTGCCAGACGTTTCCGGAGTTTTCTTACGAATGGCTTGAGGGCGAGCTGGATACGGTAGCGACCAGAAGCGCAGACCCGTTCTATATTTCGGAAGAAACCAAGGCGAGACTTCGCAAAATCCATCCGTACTGGAAGGGCAAGACGACCAGCGAGCTTGCCACCGCGTATATGGCAAAAGAAACGCTGACAGCGATGGAGCACAACATCTTTACGCCGGGCAACTACTTTTATAACGGCGTGGGCCATGTGACCGTAAATTACGCTAAAGTGCTGAAAATCGGTTACGACGGCATCATTGCCGAGGCAAAAGCGGCCAAGGCAAAGCTCGATATCGGCAACGGCGACTATGTGCAGAGAAACAGCTTTTTGGATGCGGTGATTGAGAGCTGCGAAGCGGTAATTACCTATGCAAAGCGTTACAGCGAAGAAGCGGCAAAGCAGGCGGCGACCTGCTCGGATGCAAAGCGTGCGGCAGAGCTTAGAAAAATCAGCGAAAACTGTGCACGTGTGCCTGAGTACGGCGCAAGAACCTTCTATGAAGCCTGTCAGTCGTTCTGGTTTGTGCAGATGCTTTTACAGACGGAATCGAGCGGCCATTCCATCAGTCCGGGCCGTTTTGACCAGTATATGTATCCGTACTTTAAAGCGGACTACGAAAAAGGCATACTTACACTTGAACAGGCACAGGAGTATATCGACTGTATCTGGGTGAAGTTAAACGACATCAACAAGGTGCGCGATTTGGCAAGCGCAGAAGGCTTTGCAGGTTACAGCACCTTCCAAAACCTCATTGCCGGCGGTCAGACACCGGACGGTCAGGATGCGACCAACGAGCTTTCGTTTATGTGTATTGAAGCGACGATGCATGTGCTTTTGCCGCAGCCGTCGTTCTCGGTGCGTGTATGGAACGGCTCTCCGCATGAATTTTTAGTGCGTGCCGCAGAACTGACACGCACGGGCGTGGGATTGCCTGCTTACTACAATGACGAAGTGATTATCCCTTCGCTTTTAAGTCGCGGTCTGACGCTGGAAGATGCGCGTGACTATAACATTATCGGCTGTGTAGAGCCGCAAAAATCGGGTAAAACCGACGGCTGGCACGATGCCGCATTCTTTAATATGTGCCGCGTTATGGAGCTGGTGTTTAACCGCGGCGTGGAAAATGGTAAAACCATCAGCATTGATACCGGCGACGTGACGCAGATGACCACGTTTGAACAGTTCTTTGATGCCTATAAGGCGCAGATGGAATACCAGATTAAACTCATGGTCAACGCAGACAATGCCATCGACAAGGCACACGCCGAGCGTGCCCCGCTCCCGTTCCTTTCTTCGATGATTGAAGACTGTATCGGCAGAGGCTTAAGCGTGCAGGAAGGTGGCGCCGTTTACAACTTTACCGGCCCGCAGGGCTTCGGTATTGCGAATATGGCCGATGCGATGTTTGCGATAAAAAAGCTTGTATTTGAAGAAAAGAAATTTACCATGGCAGAGCTTAAAGCCGCACTGGAAAGCAATTTCGGCGGACAGGGCGGCATGGATGCACAAAAGCTGACCACTCAAATTGCACGTCAGCTGATGCAATCGGGCAAAACCGTCGGCGAAGAGGAAATTGCAAAGATTTACGCGCAGGTGCGTGCTTCGCTTCCGGAAACGGGTGCGGGACGCGGTGCAGAAATCTTGGCGGAAATTGAGAAGCTCGACCGTTTCGGCAACGACATTGAGGAAGTGGATTTGCTGGCGCGTGAGGTGGCTTACACCTACACCCGTCCGATGGAAAAATTCACAAATCCGCGCGGCGGTCAGTATCAGGCAGGTCTGTATCCGGTATCGGCCAACGTGCCGCTCGGTGCACAGACGGGCGCAACGCCGGACGGCAGACTGGCATTTACGCCGGTGGCAGACGGTGTTTCCCCTTGCGCAGGGCGCGATGTATGCGGTCCGACGGCGGCGGCAAACTCTGTTGCAAAACTCGACCACGGCATTGCTTCAAACGGTACGCTCTTTAATATGAAATTCCATCCGTCTGCACTCAAAGGCGAAAAGGGACTTGACAATTTCGTATCGCTCATCCGTGCGTACTTTGACCAGAAGGGCAGCCACGTACAGTTTAATGTCGTGAGCCGCGATACACTCTACGATGCGCAAAAGCATCCAGAAAACTACAAAAACCTTGTAGTACGCGTGGCGGGTTACAGCGCGCTGTTTACCTCGCTTTCCAAGTCCCTGCAGGATGACATCATCCGCAGAACGGAGCAGACTACATTTTAATTGAGGGTAACTTATGATAGACAAACTCGGTGCCGTAAAGGGCAGAATCTTTAACATACAAAAATTTTCCGTACATGACGGACCGGGCATCCGCACGATTGTGTTTTTGAAAGGCTGCGCACTGCGTTGCAAGTGGTGCTGTAACCCCGAATCGCAGAAGTTTGAAATCCAGACGATGCTGGAAAACGGCAAAGCAAAAACCGTGGGACAGGATGTAACGGTAGACGAAGTGATGGCGAAAATCATAAAGGATATGCCGTATTACAAGCGCAGCGGCGGCGGCGTAACGCTTTCGGGCGGAGAGTCACTTTTGCAGCCGGACTTTGCGGTGGCGTTTTTAAAGAGTTGTAAGCTCTACGGCATACACACAGCGATGGAATCGACAGGGTTTGCAAGCTTTGAGGTAATTGAAAAGTTTTTGCCGTACCTCGACTTGTACTTAATGGATATTAAGCACACCGACTCGGCAAAGCATGAGGCCTTTACCGGAAAGCCGAACAGCCGGATTTTAGAAAATGCCAAAAAGATTGCCGCACAGGCAAAGCAGCTGATTATCCGTGTGCCGGTCATTCCGACGTTTAATGATACGGTAGAAGAAATTGAGTCCATTGCGCAGTTTGCGGCAAGTTTGCCGAATGTGCGTGAAATTCATTTGCTTCCCTACCACCCGTTCGGTTCGGACAAATATGCGGCGCTCGGCAGAGAATACACCATGTCGCACATTGAAACGCCGAGCGACGAACATATGCAAACACTCAAGGCGGTATGTGAACGCGCCGGATTAAAGGCGCAAATCGGAGGTTGATAACATGAACGAGCTTTCCATGCAGGATAAAATGCGCATCATACAGGAAATCGTTCCGGGTAAGCAGATTACGCTGGCGCATATCATTGCAAATCCCGATGAAATTTTATATAAGAAACTCGGACTTGACCCGACAGCAGAATTGCACGAAGGCGCCATCGGCATCGTTACAATGTCGCCGAGTGAAACAGCGATTATCGCAGGCGATATTGCGCTGAAGGCTTCGGGCATCACGCTCGGCTTTGTAGACCGCTTTTCCGGAACGCTGATTGTGACCGGAACGGTTTCGCAGGTAGAGTCGGCGCTCGATGCGCTGATGGACTACTGCGAACAGAAGCTGCAGTTTACGGTTTGTCCGATTACAAAGACGTGATGCCTATGAAGAAGTTGATTTTAATCGGGCGCAGCGGCTCCGGCAAGACGACGCTGACGCAGGCGCTTAAAAAAGAACCGACCACCTATAAAAAGACGCAGTATGTGTCCTATGGCGATTTTTTAATCGACACACCGGGCGAATATCTGCAAAATGCTTCCCTGGCAACGGCGCTTGCGCTCTACGCTTATGAGGCGGATGTGGTGGGACTTCTTTTATCGGCGACCGAGGACTACTCGATGTTTCCGCCCAACTGCACCTGCATGGTCAACCGTGAGGTCATCGGCATCGTCACCAAGATAGACGATCCGCAGGGCAATCCAGCGCAGGCTGAAGCATGGCTCAGACTGTCAGGCTGCAAGAAAGTCTTCTTCGTCAATTCCAAAAGCGGTGAGGGTGTAGACGCAATATTATCACATTTAAATACATAAAAAAAGAAAAACACAGAAAAAACAAAGAAAAACCAACAAAAAGTGTTGACATTACCACATAATGGTGGTATTATATAGGCGTACAAGTATCAAATCAAAGAAAAACAAAAAAGAAAAGGAGAAATAAAAATGGTATCTGAATTCGAAATCAAAAAACAAATTTGTGAAATCGGTAAGCGTATCTATGACAGAGGCATGGTTGCTTCCAACGACGGTAACATTTCCGTTAAGATTTCCGACAATGAGTTTTTGTGCACACCGACAGGCGTGAGCAAGGGCTTTATGACACCGGACTATATCTGTAAGGTAGATAAAGACGGTAATGTAATCCAGGCAAACGGCAACTTTAAGCCGTCGTCCGAAATTAAGATGCATATGCGCGTATACGCACAGCGTCCGGACGTAAAGAGCGTTGTGCATGCGCACCCGATTTATGCAACAAGCTTTGCAATCGCAGGTATTCCGCTGACACAGCCGATTATGCCGGAAGCAGTTATCGCCCTCGGTTGCGTTCCGATTGCAGAGTACGGCACACCGTCCACCAACGAAATTCCGGATGCAGTTGAAAAGTATCTGCAGTATTACGATGCAGTGCTTTTGGCAAACCACGGTGCACTCTCCTACTCCGATTCCCTGCTTTCCGCTTATCACAAGATGGAATCTTTAGAGTTTTATGCACAGCTGCTCTACCATGCAAAGATGCTCGGCGGCCCGAAGGAGTTGTCCCCGTCTCAGGTAGAACGTCTCTATGAAATCCGTCGTCAGTTCGGCATGACCGGTAAGCATCCGGCAGACCTTTGCCCGAACGCAAAGGACGGTAAGTCCAGCTGCCATAGCTGCGGTGCATGCGGCGCACACAAGCACGGCGCATCTGCAAACGAGGCTGACCTGATTGCTGAAATCACCAAGAAGGTTATCGCTGAAATGAACAAATAATTGCTTTATAACATATAGAAGCGAGGTGGGCAGCATGAACACAGAAAACCTTGAAAGCATTGTGGCCTCGGTCGCAAAAAGCGTGCTGTCGGCACGCGCTGAAGTGAAAATGTCGCTCGCACTTGCAAAGAAAATCATTGCCCGGGTAGAAAAAGAGGCGGCGCGCGTCGGTGTAAACGCGGTTATTGCGATTGCGGATGCCGGTGCCAATACGGTTGCGGTGGTCAGCATGGACGATGCCTACATCGCCAGCTACGACATCGCCGTAAACAAAGCCTATACCTCGGTAGCGCTGAAAATGAAAACGGTGGATTTATCCAAACTGGCCGCGCCGGGCGGGCCGCTGTACGGGATACAGCAGACCAACGGCGGAAAAATTGTCATTTTCGGCGGCGGCGAACCGCTCTATGTGGGCGGCAAGCTGATTGGCAGCATCGGCGTTTCCGGCGGTACGGAGCCGCAGGATACGGCGCTCGGTGCATTCGGCGCAAGTATTTGCGAGGAGGAAGCACTTGGTTAATATTTATCCCGGTGCAAAATCCGATTTAAAACAGACCGCACGGCAGATTGCCCAAAGCGGTATGGGGAGCGTTTGTGTTTACATAAATGCCGACCAAGCGAGCGAGCTTACTTATCATCTGATTGCATGCGGCGGTTACGCCGCTTCAAAGCAGGAGCGCATACAGCTTATGTCTTGCGCCCCTACTGTAAAATCGCTGTCGGGGCTGCTTGCAGCCATTGGTGCAAAGACGGTGACGGAGCACAAATTCGTGCTTTGCTCGGTTACACAAAAGCAGGCAGAAAGCCTGCCGGAAAGTGACGTATGCATTGTCTATATTGTACGGACAGCAACAAATGCGATAGAAAGGAGAATAGACATGAATATAGAACAAGAAAAAATTCAGGCCATTGTCAAGCAGGTGCTTTCTGAGTTAAATCCGAACGGCAGCGCATCGGCGGGCAAGAGCGCCGGCGCAGTTCCGGCAACATCGCGTGCAGCTATGCTGACAAGCCTGGAGCATTATGACATCAAGGAGTTTGCCATCCCCGAGCTCGGTGATGATGATATCCTCGTAAAGGTGGAAGGCTGCGGTATCTGCGGCACGGACGCGCATGAATTCAAGCGTGACCCGTTCGGTCTGATTCCGCTCGTTTTAGGCCACGAGGGTACGGGTGAAATCGTGAAGATGGGTAAAAACGTAACCAAGGACAGCGCGGGTAAGGCGCTTAAGATTGGTGACAAGGTTGTTACCTGTATGATTTTCAAAGACAACCCGGATATCACCATGTTTGACTTAAACAAGCAGAATGTCGGCGGTGCAGACGTATACGGTCTTTTGCCGGATGACGATATTCACTTAAACGGCTGGTTTGCCGATTATATCGTGATTCGCGGCGGCTCTACCGTATTTAACGTAAGTGACCTCGATTTGGATTCCAGAATCTTAATCGAGCCGAGTGCGGTATTGATTCATGCCGTAGAGCGTGCAAAGACGACGGGCATCCTTCGTTTTAACAGCCGTGTGGCTGTACAGGGTTGCGGTCCGATCGGTCTGTTGTGTATTGCAATTCTGCGCACCATGGGTATTGAAAACATCACCGCGGTAGACGGCGAGCAAAAGCGTCTGGACTTTGCAAAGAAGATGGGCGCAACCGCAACCGTAAACTTTAAAGATCACAAGGGCATTGAGGCGTTGACCAAGGCAGTTGAGGCATCGTTTGGCGGCTATCCGGCAGACTTTGCGTTCCAGTGCACAGGCTCCCCGATTGCACATTCGAACATTTACAAGTTTGTGCGTCACGGCGGCGGTCTTTGCGAGTTGGGCTTCTTTATCAATGGCGGCGATGCAACCATCAACCCGCACTTTGATATTTGCTCGAAGGAGCTGACCATTGTCGGTTCCTGGGTATACACCCTGCGTGACTATGCGACCACCTTTGATTTCTTAAAGCGTGCAAAGGGCATCGGCCTGCCGTTGGCAGATTTGATTACCCACCGCTTCCCGCTCGACAAAATCAACGAGGCGCACGAGGTAAATCTGAAGATGGAAGGTCTTAAGATTGCCATCATCAACGAATAATTTTTAAAATTATAATAAAAGCAAAACAGGAGGAAATCTAAAATGGCATTAGAAGCACTTGGTATGATTGAAACCAGAGGTCTGACTGCAGCAGTAGAAGCAGCAGATGCAATGGTAAAGGCAGCTGAGGTTACCCTCATCGGCACAGAAAAAATCGGTTCCGGTCTCGTAAGCGTAATGGTTCGCGGCGATGTTGGCGCTGTAAAGGCAGCAACAGAAGCCGGCGCAAGCAGCGCACAGAGACTCGGCGAACTCGTAGCAGTTCATGTAATTCCGAGACCGCACGGCGATGTAGAAAAGATTTTGCCGTCCATCTAAGAGAGGTAGATTAAAATGGCTACTGCAAAAACCACGAAATCCTCTGCGCCAAAAAATAGCGCAGCAGTGAATAAACAAGAGGTTGAAAAAACCGAAACAGTAATCAAGAAGGAGGAGAAGAAAATGGCATTAGAAGCATTAGGTATGGTAGAAACCAGAGGTCTGGTTGCTGCAATTGAAGCAGCAGACGCAATGCTGAAGGCTGCAAACGTTGTACTGGTTGGTACCGAGAAAATCGGTTCCGGTCTCGTAAGCGTAATGGTTCGCGGCGATGTCGGTGCGGTTAAGGCTGCTGTTGAAGCAGGTAAGACAAGCGCACAGAGACTCGGCGAAATCGTTGCTACACATGTTATTCCGAGACCGCATGGCGACGTGGAGAAAATTCTTCCGAGCATGAAATAAGAAGAGTTAAAAGCCTGTACAGGTGGCTAACGTTCGGCCCCAAAGCGGCGGGGGGCGCGGGCATGGCCCGCTTGGGGTAAAAAAAGCTCGAAGGAATTAAAGGAGG
>JAZRUW010000012.1:0-130326 GCA_045652745.1 Clostridia bacterium | reverse complement strand
CTGCATTATACGCGAGTATAATGCAGTTTTTTATGTTCCTCTTTCCGACAAAATTCCTCGACTAAAACTGCCAACGGCACCTTAAAAGGTAATAGCTTGGATGAAGAGCAAGGCAAAAATGACCGACATCCTCGCGGATTTAGGTCATTTTTAACACAGCTATTCGCCAAAATATTGCTTTTTAAGGCGTTTTATCCTTAAGAACACTCGCCCTTGTATGCAGCAGTTTTTTTGTTCATTTTACTTTTTCATCACATAGGAAAAACCGTAAGCATTGTTGCCGACATGCGCGCCGATGGTCGGACCGCACGGATATACGCGCTTTGCATCCACGCCCGGATAAAGCGCCGCCACATCTTCGGCAAGCTTATGTCCGTTTTCCGGCTCGTAGAAATACAGAAAATCAATCGGATAGTCCGGGTCAAATGGGCATTCCTCCAAAATCTTGAAGAAACGGCTGTACGCTTTCTTTCTGCCGATGACCTTATCCAAAACGAAAATCTTACCGTTTTCGTCGAGGCTGACAAACGGCTTTAACGATGCCATCGTACCGATGAGCTGCGCCGCTTTGGTCAAACGGCCGCCCTTGTAGAGATACTCAAGCGTATCCACCATTGCCACAATCTTAATGCGCTTTTTGAGGTCATCCACCATGGCCACTATCTCCTGCGCGCTCTTGCCAGCATCGCGCATTTTAATTGCTTCGTCAATGAGGATGCGCAGTCCTGTTACGCAGTTTAAACTGTCCACAACATAAATACCGTCATACTCGCACAAATCCTTTGCAATCAGCGCGCTTTGCAGTGTGCCGGACAGACCGCTGGAGAGCACGATGGCTACAAGGTCATCGCCCGCTTCCTTTGCCGCATTAAAGTGCTCTAAAAACAAATCCGGTGCCGGCTGTGCGGTCTTCGGATAAATATCGCCGTTTAAAAGCATTTCATAGAATTGATTTTTCTCGATGGTCACACCGTCAGCATACGAGGTGTCCTCGAAGTTGATGGAAAGCGGCACAAAAAGCAAATCATTTGCCTGTGCTTCCTTGATGTCAAAATCCGATGCTGAATCGATTAAAAGTCTTACTGCCATTGCATTGTTCCTCCGCATATATGTGATTTTTTAAATTTACAAATCTAATTATAAAAATTATATTATAAAATATTCGTTATGTCAATATAAAATACAAAAAAACTATTGCTAAATTGTATATTCTGTGCTAATCTTATAGTTGAAATAACAAATCGAGGTGTATATTATGTTACCCGAAGAAAAGAAACTGTATGACTTTTTTGAAACCTTACATTTGCCGGACTACGATACTTTTCCGGACATAGATTTGTATAAAGACCAGGTGCTCTCCTACCTTGCGCGCACACCGATTTCGCACCGCGGCGAGGATGACGAAATCACCTCTGCCATGATTAACAACTACATCAAAGCAGAACTTCTGCCGCGCTCCAACGGGAAAAAGTATTCCAAAGAACATTTGGCTTACTTAACCATTATTTCCAAATTAAAGCAGGTTTTATCCGTAAACGATACAAAAACCTTGCTCGATATGGATGCCGGTGACAACACCATTGCTGCACGCTACGATAAATTCAAAGACGTGTACGAGGTAATGCTGCAGGTCATGCGCGAGGACTTAAAAAAGAGTCCCGGCCAGCATTTGTCGGACACCGCAATGCAGTTTGCAGCCATCAGCTACGTTTCCAAAATCGCATGCGAATTTTTAATTGATTGCATTGAAAAGGACGCGCCCGAAAAGAAACCAGACAAAAAAACAGAGAAGAAATAATAAAAATATGCACCCTCGGGCGAGTGTCCTTCAGGTGCATATTTTTTATTGCTTATTCAATTACAATCTTCTGTGCCGGCGTATAGATGGTTTTCACCGCATCGCCGTCTTTATAAATCACATAACCGCGTGCGTAATAAGTTGTAACGTCCGACTTTTTGGTCAAACTCTTTGTAAATTGGGTGCGCGTGCCGTTGCGATAGGAAACCCCTTCCATATAATTGCCCGCATCCCCTATCATACAACTCTCATATTCGCCTACAATAAAACCACTGGATATAAAGTCATAGCCTTCCGGCACATAACGTTCAAACGTAAATGCAATTACATCGCCGTCCTCCACGGGCGTTTGCATCACCATATTGATACCATCCGTTTCCACCGCCGCGCCAAACACCGCGGTCACGGTGCAATCCTGCATTGCAGAAAAAGCATAGGTTGTATCATAACTTACCGGCGCGCCGTCTTTCGACCAGAACAAAAACTGTTTTCCGTCCTGCGGTGCATCCGTCACCTGCGCTACAACGGCCTCGCCATATGCGTAAGTACCGCTGCCGCTGCCGCCGACAACCAAAATCTCTGCCTGCACCTCTTTGTCTGTATAGCTCGCTTCAAAAACAGTAGCTTGTGTCAATTCAGATGCAGCAAGTGCTTTATCCTCCCAAACCGCATCTGCATCCGCCTGTTTGGAAACCCACTTTTCAAAAACCTTATTTCTCTGATACGGGGGTTGAATTTTTTCCAATTGCAATGCCTTGCCTAAAATGTATTGATTGCTTGCAACCAGATTGTTGTATAAAAAGGTAACATTCGTACCGAAAAAACTACCGTCATCTGTTTGGTCAAATACGGCCTCTAAGGTCACATCTGTCCCAACCTTAAGTTTGTAATTTTTTTCTTTGGAAACAATTGTTTCTTTATTGTATGCATCTCGTACAATCCAATACTTAAACGGATTTTTCGTTTCTTGTGCAATCAAATCCAATTCGGTTCCAAGAGGAACTCGAAGCGTTTTTCCTATATACCAATTCTCTGTAGTTTGCGCATCCACACGATTATGAATATAACCTGCGCCTTTTACTTTTGTTGTAACCGTCACCACAGAATTTGTTTGTGTTTCCGGCTGTTCGCTGACAATGACTTTGCCTACAATGACGGACTGGCTGTTGTCTTCCAAATAGGCCATTATCGAAGCTGTGCCGTTTGAAAGCGCCGTTAAAACGCCCTCATTCACAGAATTCTCATGTCTTCGGATGGCAACGACATCCTTCCCGTCTAAAACACACCAAGATACTACCGCATCCTTCTTACCGACAAAGTCTGCCGTAAGCAGTATTTCTTCTGCCGGCGCGTCCAAGATAAAGTTACCTTCCTCATCCATATAACCGCCGCCAAGCGGTGGTAAAATCTGGTCAATATATTCCACCTCGTCTGCAAACGCAGACGTGTGCAAGCATACAACTGCCAGCAAAACCAAAAGCAAACACAAAAGTCTTTTCTTCATATCCTTACTCTCCTCGACTTAAATACATAACTACACTTACAATAATTATATAAAAAATTTCACCTGCTGTCAATTGTAGCACTTGCACAAGAACCCGGCTTGTTTTTTGTGCAAAAAAACGGCAATTCCATCGAATTGCCGTTTTATATACATTTTATTTCAAATTCAGTGTGCCGAGGCTGGCGGATTTTAAATATGCATTGACAAAACCGTCCAAATCACCGTCCATCACCGCACCGATGTTGCCGACCTCAAAATTCGTTCTGTGGTCTTTGACCATGTTGTACGGATGGAATACATACGAGCGAATCTGGCTGCCCCAAGCGATTTCCTTTTGCACGCCCTTGATGTCCTCAATTTTATCCTTTTGCTGCTGCTCTGCGATTTCCACGAGCTTTGCTTTGAGCATTTTCATTGCCGTATCACGGTTTTTAAACTGTGAACGTTCATTCTGACACGCTACAACCACGCCGGTCGGAATATGTGTAATACGAATGGCAGACTCCGTTTTGTTGACATGCTGACCGCCCGCACCGCTGGAACGGTAGGTGTCCACCTTCAAATCCTCCGGATTGATTTTGATGTCAATCTCGTCTTCGATTTCCGGCATAACCTCCACGGAGGCAAACGAAGTATGACGTCTGCCCGAAGCATCAAACGGCGAGATACGCACCAGACGGTGCACGCCCTTTTCCGCCTTGGTATAGCCGTAGGCGTTTAGTCCCGTAATCTGAATGGTTGCACTCTTGATGCCGGCTTCGTCGCCGTCTAAAATATCAAGCACCTCACAGCCGTAGCCGCGCTTTGCCGCCCACATTTCATACATACGCATCAGCATGGAAGCCCAGTCCTGCGCCTCCGTACCGCCCGCACCTGCATGGAAGGTAATGATGGCGTTGCACTTGTCATACTTGCCGGTCAACAGCGTTTCCAGCGTCATTTCGTCAAGCGTGGTCTTCACAAGCTCACACGCTTCCTTGATTTCGTCAAAAAGTGAATCATCGTCTTCTTCAATGCCCATCAGCACCAAAGTTTTTGCATCCTCCCAATCGGACACCAGTCTTTCATAACGCTCTACCTTATCTTTTAACTGCTTTGCCTGCTGGAGTACCTTCTGCGAATTTTCCATATCCGTATAAAAATCCGGTTTGGTTGTTTCTTCTTCCAAAGCCGCAACCTTTTCCAGCGCGCCGGCTATATCGAGCGCATCTTTCAATTCCGTAATCTTATCGGTCAAGCCTTCCATTTCCAATCGAAACTCTTCATATTCGAGCATATCTGTCACATCCTTTTTATGTTTTAAAACAACGCTACCTGCTTTTCGGGCGTATCCTCATCGAGCAGGAAATTGCCCATCGCAGGAATATTCTTTGTTTTGTAATACGAAATATCTTCTATACCGCAGGTTTCAATCGGCTCCACATTGGAAACCACGCTGCCTTTTTTGGAAATCATCACCTGCACGCCCTGCGTAGTCTTGGTGGTTTTGAGCGCCACCTTAGACGAGTGCAGATACAGCGCCTTGCCGAGGTTGGAATACACCATAAACTCCTTGTCTTCCTCGCCCAAATACAGAATTTTCACCAGTTTAGAGCCGCCGTAATACGCATTGGTCAGCTTTTTACGGTTGGTCTTGGTCGCGTATGCCGAAAGCGGCACCTTTGCCATCTTACCGTTTTCAAAAGCAAACATCAAATTGCCCTCGTACTTTTCGGTCGGCAAAACAAAGATAATCTTTTCGCCCGGCTCCATCTGCAACAAATTCGGCAAATACTCGCCCATTTTGCTCACCTTGCCCTCCGGCAAATCGCTGATGCGCGTTTTATACACGTTCTGTCGGTCAGAAAACATCACCAAATCGAAACGGTTGTTGGTTTCCTGCGCAGACAAAATCACATCGCCTTCTTTGAGCGCGTGCTCCGTACCCGAAGAACGAAGTGATACCGCCGACACCTTCTTGATGTAATTTTCCTTTGTAAAGAAGATGGTCAGCGCAAAATCGGCAATCACTACTTTCGCATCAAAATGCTCCACTTCGTCATCGTTGACAATCTGCGTCTTTCTGTCCGCGCCGTACTTTTTCGCAATCGCCTCAAGCTGTTTTGCAATCAGCTTTTTCACCAGACGGTTGCTTGCAAGCGTCTTATTGAGGTTCGCAATTTCTTCCTTTAATGCTTCAATATCTTCTACACGCTTTAAAATGTATTCACGGTTTAAGTTACGCAATTTGATGTCCGCCACATACTCTGCCTGAATTTCATCAATGTCAAAGCCGCGCATCAAATTCGGAATAACCATCGCTTCCTGCTCGGTATGTCGGATGATGCTGATGGCTTTGTCGATGTCCAGCAAAATCTTCTTTAAACCTTCGAGCAAGTGAAGTTTTGCGCTCTTTTGCTCAATATCGTATGCCAGACCGCGCTTGACGCAATCCATACGGAATTTCACCCACTCATCCAGAATACCACGCACGCCGAGCACAATCGGACGGCTGTGAATGAGCAAGTTAAAGTTGCAACCAAACGATGCCTCCAGCGGCGTCATTTTAAACAGACGCGTCATCAGCGCATCGGCATCCGTACCGCGCTTTAAGTCAAGCGTCAGTTTTAAACCGCTCTTATCCGATTCGTCGCGCACATCGCTGATTTCGCGTACCTTGCCCGCTTTGATCAGTTCGGCCAGTTTTTCAATGATGGCTTCAATGCTGGTCGAGTACGGAATTTCGGTAATTTCAATGCAGTTGTTCTTTTTGTCGTATGTGTATACCGAGCGCAGTTTGAAGCTGCCGCGCCCCGTTTCATAGATTTTGTCCATCTCCTCTTTGTTATAAAGAAGTACGCCGCCCGTCGAAAAATCCGGTGCCGGCATAAGCGCAGACAAATCCGCAAATTCGTCATTCATAAACGCAATCGTCGCCGCACAGACCTCTTTTAAGTTAAAGCTTGCAATCTGTGAAGCCATACCGACCGCAATACCCTCGTTGGGGTTGACTAAAATATTCGGAAACGCCGTCGGCAACAGGGTCGGCTCTTTCATGGTCGCATCGTAGTTGTCGACAAACTCCACGGTGTTTTTGTCCATATCCGCAAAGATTTCCGAACAGATGGCATCAAGCTTGACCTCGGTGTAACGCGAAGCGGCAAACGCCATATCGCGCGAATAACGCTTACCGAAGTTACCCTTGGAGTCTACAAACGGATGCAAAAGTGCCTCGTGACCGCGCGTTAAGCGCACCATCGTTTCGTAAATCGCCATATCGCCGTGCGGATTTAAACGCATCGTCTGACCCACAACGTTGGCGGATTTCGTGCGTGCGCCGTTTAAAAGGCCCATTTTATACATCGTATATAAAAGTTTTCTGTGCGAAGGCTTAAAGCCGTCAATTTCCGGGATGGCACGCGAAATAATTACGCTCATCGCATACGGCATGTAGTTGTCTTTGAGTGTATCCGTAATGATTTGCGGTGTAAAATTCTGATTTTCCACGTCTGCCACCTCCTTAGCTTACGTCGGCCATATCGATGTATTCTTCACCGACCTCGGCAATATAATCTTTTCTGCCCTGCAGGTTGTCACCCAAGAGCAAATCAAACATCTTTTCCGTTTCTTCCATATCCGCCGCGTCTACGCGAATCAAGCGGCGCGTCTGCGGATTCATGGTCGTCTGCCACATCATCTCCGGCTCGTTTTCACCAAGACCTTTGGAGCGCTGAATTTTTACCTTCTTGCCTTCGAGCTTTTCTAAAATCTGCGTTTTTTCCGCCTCGGTATAGGCAAAATAGGTTTCATCCTTATGTGTGATTTCAAACAACGGCGATTCCGCGATATATACCTTGCCCATTTCAATAAGCGACGGTACCAGACGGTAAATCATCGTCAGCACCAATGTACGAATCTGATAGCCGTCGACATCGGCATCGGTACAAATAATCACTTTGCTCCAACGCAAAAGGTCAGGGTCAAATTTGTTAAATTCCTTGTTGTGCTTGTTTTGCACCTCTACGCCGCAACCGAGCACGCGCAAAAGGTCGGTAATAATTTCACTTTTGAAAATCTTATCGTAATCCGCTTTCAAGCAGTTTAAGATTTTACCGCGAATCGGGATAATCGCCTGAAATTCCGCATCGCGCCCTTGCTTACAGGAGCCGAGTGCCGAGTCACCCTCCACGATGTAGACCTCGCGCTTTTCCACGTCTTTGGAGCGGCAGTCTACAAACTTTTGTACGCGGTTGGTGACGTCCATACTGCCCGTCAGCTTCGTTTTGGAATTCACACGCGCACGCTCAGCACTTTCGCGGCTGCGCTTGTTAATGAGCATCTGCGTGGCGATTTTCTCCGCCTCCGCCTTGTTTTCAATCAGGTAAATGTCGAGCTGCTGACGGAAAAACTCCGCCATCGCCTCACGGATAAATTCATTGGTGATGGCCTTTTTCGTCTGGTTGGCAAAGCTCGTCATCGTCGAAAACGAACTCGACACAAACGCCAGCGAATCCGCTACATCTACAAAAGTCACCTTCGATTCGTTTTTCTGGTACTTGCCGTTTTGGCGCAGGTACTGGTCAATGGATGCCACAAACGCACTGCGCAGCGCCTTGTCCGGCGAGCCGCCCTCCGCTAAGAAGCTGGAGTTGTGGTAGTATTCGATAAACGGCGCTTTGTTGGTAAACGCAAAGGCAAACTGCATCTTTAATTTGTAGTCGTCCATGTCCGCACGGTCGCGGCCGCGGCGCTCTGCCTCGGCATACTGCACCTCGGTAATCGGCGCTTCGCCGATGCGTTCCTTCATATAATCCACAATACCGTTCGGGTAGCAGAACTCATACATATCCATGCCCGACTCGGTTTCATTATAAAACACAAAAATCAGGTTCGGATTGACCACCGCCTGCTTTTTGAGCGTTTCCAAAAAGTATTCGAGCGGAATGTCAATATCCGTAAACACCTCTAAGTCCGGCTTCCAGCGAATGGTCGTACCCGTCTGCTTAAAGCGTGTCGGCTCTTTTTCCAGACCGCCGACATTTTCGCCCTTTTCAAAGTGCAGGCGGTACTTATGGCCGTCGCGCATAACGGTTACGTCCATATACTCGGACGAATACTGGGTTGCACAGCTGCCAAGGCCATTTAAACCCAGGCTGTACTGGTAGTTTTCGCCCGCGTTGTTTTTATACTTACCGCCGGCATACAGCTCGCAAAACACCAGTTCCCAGTTATAGCGTTGCTCTTTTTCATTATAGTCCACTGGAATACCGCGACCGTGGTCGGACACCTCAATGGACTTATCTAAAAAGCGCGTTACCTCAATGCGGTCGCCGTGCCCCTCTCTCGCTTCGTCAATCGAGTTGGAAACGATTTCAAAAAACGAGTGACAACAGCCGTCTAAGCCGTCCGAGCCGAAAATAACCGCCGGACGCAGACGCACACGCTCCGCACCCTTGAGTGAGGTTATACTTGTATTATCATATTTTTTTGCCATGAATTCATTCTCCGTTCATCGCAGATTTCATTATTCTCTATCTAGCGGTGCAAAATAGCCTACACCACCTTATATTGTATAATAATTTCCCAAAAATGTCAACTGTTACACCAAAATGTAAGATAGCCGTAATCTGCACAAATTATGTAGGCAAAATGAAACGGGCGAGCACGCAGGCTCGCCCCTACGGGGTTGGTTGTCATTTGCGCGTAGGGGCGATTCACGAATCGCCCGCGAATATCGCATAAACGCACGGCAGGAGCAAGCCCCTGCCCTACGGTGCAGGTTTAAATTTTCTTACAAAACTCCATGGCTGTTTTGCGCGTATATTTTTATCATAAAAATAATGTCTGCGACTATCAACTTTTCCGCGTATAAAAAACGGGCGAGCACACAGGCTCGCCCCTACGAGGTTGGTTGTAATTTTTGCATTTTGCATTTATTCAAACCATTTCGCCACTTTTACCGGCGTCAGTTTGCCCGCCCGCGCAAGATTTCCTCCATCCAATCCACAAATGTTAATGCTTGCGAAACTGCGCCGGCGTAATGCCTTTGACCTGTTTAAAGGTCTTGATAAAATAACTCAAATCGTTAAATCCACACGCGTACGCCACCGCCGTTACACTCATGTCGGAGTGCAGAAGCTTTCGCGATGCCTTTTCGATGCGGTAGAGCGTCAAATATTCCACCGGTGTCTTCGCCGTCATTTCCTTGAAAAAGTAGCAAAAATATTTCGATGACATCCCGGCGGCGGCGGCCATGTCCGACAGCGTAATCGGGCTGTCATAGTGACTGCGGATAAAGGAAAGCACCGCTTTGAGCTTCGGCACATTTTTATCCGCTGAAAGCGCGCCTACGCCGAGCGGCGCGTACAAATGCGCATCCACAATCACGCCAAACAGAGAATACAGCGCGCCGATCACCTTAAATTTGTACCCCGATGACGGCACTTTTAAGGCCGCAAACAATGCATCCACCGCCTCGGCCAATTCCGGCATCGGCGACGGATGGTACTCGTTTAGCACATATTCGTGATTTTTTAAACTCTCGATAAAATGCTGCGCGCCGAGTACAGGCGCCGGCAGACAATCGGTATGAAATACGATGCACTCGTACACGCAGTCTTCCGGGATGGCCTGATGCACCGTTTCCGGATTGACAAACACAATCTCCCCTGCACCGACCGCATAAGCCGAATTATTTAATTTCACCTGCAATTTGCCTTTCAGCACACGGATAACCTCGATTTCGTTATGCCAATGCGCCGCCATTTCATAGCGCGTGTGCCCCTCGGAAATCTCATAAAGCTCTATCGGAAAATCCTCCGTGCCGCGCTGTTTTAATTCGTTGTATATCATACGCCCACCACAAACTGAATATTATTATACTTTTTTCCATTATAACACAAGTATTATCTTATTTTCAAGTATATGATTATATTATAAGGTATAAATTAGCCGAAAATTTTTATACGGAGGTAAGAACTATGGCAAAGAACAGATATGTAGGCGAATATCCGGTTATCGGTATCCGTCCGGTTGTAGACGGTCGCCGCGGCCCGATGATGCTGCGCGAATCGTTAGAACCGCAGGTATGGGCAATGGCCAATGCCGCAAAGAAACTCTTTGAGGAAAATCTTTTTTATTCCAACGGCGAGCCGGTAAAGGTTGTACTGGCGGACACCTGCATCGGTCGTGTACCGGAAGCAGCCGCTTGCGCAAACAAATTTAAAAAAGAAGGCGTGGATATCACCTTGTCCGTAACCCCGTGCTGGTGCTACGGCTCGGAAACCATGGATATGGATCCGAAGACCATCAAGGGCGTTTGGGGCTTTAACGGCACAGAGCGTCCGGGTGCGGTTTATCTGGCAGCCGTGCTTGCAGGTCACGCACAAAAAGGTCTTCCGGCGTTTGGCATCTACGGCCACGAGGTACAGGATTTAGACCAGATTACAGACATTCCGGAAGACGTAAAAGAAAAGCTTTTGCGCTTCGGTCGCGCCGCAGTTGCAGTTGCAACCATGCGCGGTAAGTCGTATCTCCAAATCGGTTCCCAGTGTATGGGTATCGCAGGTTCGATTATCGACCAGGATATGATGGAAAACTACTTTGGTATGCGCGTAGAATCCGTCGACGAGGTGGAAATTCTGCGCCGTATGGAAGAAGGCATCTACAACGAAGAAGAATATCAAAAGGCCCTTGCCTGGACCAAAGAGCACTGCAAGGAAGGTCGCGACGACAATCCGGAAAGCGTTGAGTTCTTAGGCGAAGAACGCCGCATCAAGTTTACAAAAGAAGAAAAAGAAAAGCAGTGGGAGTTTACCGTAAAGATGTACTGCATCATCAAGGATTTGATGGCAGGCAACAAAAACCTCCCGGATGCTTTTGAAGAAGAAAAGGTTGGCCACAATGCCATCGTAGGCGGTTTCCAGGGTCAGCGTCAGTGGACAGACCATTGGCCGAACTGCGACTATCCGGAAGCGCTTTTAAGCTCCACCTTCGACTACGAAGGCGCACGTGAGCCGTTCACACTCGCAACCGAAAACGACGTGCTCAACGGTATGGGTATGCTGATGATGCGTCTTTTGACCCATCGCGCGCAGATTTTCGCTGATGTACGTACCTACTGGTCCGGCGAAGCAACCGAGCGCGTAACCGGTTATAAGCTCGAAGGCAAGGCTGCCGAATCCGATGGTATCATCCACCTGCTCAACTCCGGTGCCGCTTGTCTGGACGCTTCCGGCGTATGCACAGACGAAAACGGCAACGCAACCATGAAGCGTTGGTGGGAAGTTACCGAAGAAGATATCAAGAAGATGACCGACGCAACCACCTGGTGCGAAGCCGGTTTTGATAACTTCCGCGGCGGCGGTTTCTCCAGCCACTTTGATACCTACGCAGAAATGCCGGTAACCATGATTCGCTTGAATCTCGTAAAGGGTCTCGGCCCGGTACTGCAGATTGCAGAGGGTTGGACCGTAAATCTGCCGAAGGAAGTCAACGACACCTTAATGGAGCGCACCAATCCGACCTGGCCGTGCACATGGTTTGCACCGCGTTGCGACGGCAAGGAAGGTTCTCCGTTCAAAACCGCATATGAGGTTATGATGAACTGGGGCGCAAACCACGGTGCTATCTCCTACGGTCATATCGGCGCAGACCTCATCACCATGTGCTCGATGCTGCGCATTCCGGTTTGCATGCACAACGTACCGGAAGAGGATATCTACCGTCCGGCTGCATGGAACGCATTCGGTATGGACAAGGAAGGTCAGGACTACAGAGCTTGCCAGACCTACGGTCCGCTGTACAAATAAGAATTTGCAATACAAAAAAGGACTTGCCCTTGGGCGAGTGTTCTTAAGGATAAAACGCCTTAAAAAGCAATATTTTGGCGAATAGCTGTGTTAAAAATGACCGAAATCCGCGAGGATGTCGGTCATTTTTGCCTTGCTCTTCATCCAAACGATTACCTTTTAAGGTGCCGTTGGCAGTTTTAGTCGAGGAATTTTGTTAGAAAGAGGAACATAAAAATCTGCATTATACTCGCGTATAATGCAGATTTTTTACGAACTATTTTCGGTAAATTACCGGCTAAAACCATTGTATCCTTAAGACCACTTGCCCTTGCAAGTCCTTTTTTATTTGTTGTCTACTCTATATCCGCGCCAATCCCCGGCGAAATCAAATTCACAATCGTTTTGCCCGGATAAATTTTAAGCGGTGTGCCGTCTGCTTTGGTCAGCACGGTATCTGCGCCGCGTGAAGCTTTGGACCATGTGATTTCCTCCGCCGCGCCGCCGGAAATGTAGTAGCCTTTGCCGCTGCCGGTGGTGTACACCTCGCGTCTGTCCGAGCCGTCGCCGAGCGGGCCGTCCGAAACATACAGAACAAGCACATTCTTAAACGAAAGCACCGCTCCGCTCTGCATTTTGTGCGGACTTTCAAAAATCGTTTTTTCATACAAGCCGGTTTGCGCATTATATGTATAGCCTGTCCGGTAGGCCGACGAATAGCGAAGCGAAACTTTTGTGGCTGTCAAATCCGCCTGCGGCGCGGTCGTTTCATCGCCGTAGACCAGTCCGTTTTCACGCGTAGTCGTCAGTTTATATCCCCAATTTTCCGCTTTATTTTTTATGTTTTCCATGCTTGTATATGCGCTGTGCCAGTCGCCCGCGAACTTGCGCTCACGCCAGAAAATATCACTGCCGCCCTCTACACCGTTGATGTTTTTCACGCCAAGCGCCGGAATATCCTCCATCGCCTTCGGGCTCCAGCCGTAGTGCGTATAAATCGCATCATTTTCCAGCGCATAATTCAAAAAGTAATGCCGCGACGAGCGTACAGGACCGATTTTTGCCGTATCCGTGTTGCGATAAAGCGCCATAAAGCGCGTTGCACCGCCTTCGACCACCATTTCGTAAATCAGGTAAGCGTCCTCCATACCGGCCTGCGGGCGCGCCTGCTTGTTATCGTTATCCACCATGACGGCAATCGGACGTGCATCGGTGTTGACATACTTTTCCAAAAACAAGTCCGCCTCGCTCGGCACTTGTTTTTGCACCGGCGCTTCCTGCACTGGCGGCATTTCCTCCGTCTGCGGCGGTGTTTTGCCGCATCCCGCAAGCACCAACATAACTACCGCAAACATCGCTAAAATCCTTTTTCGCATCCCAATCCCTCTTTTCGGTTTTGTTCTCTGCTTTCATTCTAACAGAAAAACCGACATTTTTCAACTGTTAAACTTTGCCCGTCTTGCTTGACAGGCGCGATGTTTCATAGTAAAATAAATAAGGTTACGCCCCCGTAGTAAAGAGGATATAAGAACCGCACGCCGTATCCAAAATCAAAGATTTTGACGGCTGTGCGAACCTTGTTATTCGCTTCGCTCATAATTACAAATCCTTTTATAACGGAGGGATTTGTTTTCAAGTTTTGTGCTCGCATTTGCAATTACATAATTTTAAATTAGCCCCCGTAGTAAAGAGGATATTACAAATCCCTCCTAAGGATTAGTCATCGGTTCGATTCCGGTCGGGGGTGCCAAAAAGAAACGGCAAATTTCGACAAGAAAGTTGTCGTTTCTTTTTGTACTATTCTCTTTTCACTATTCTCTCTTCACTCTTCACTGAAATCTCCCGTATACGGATGGCTTACTTCATCTTTTTTCCCAAACCCATTTACAAACGCAAAAAACTGTGATATACTGTCCATCATATCGGGGTGTAGCGCAGTCGGTAGCGCACTAGACTGGGGGTCTAGGGGTCGCGTGTTCAAGTCACGTCACTCCGACCAATCAAAAAAGCAGATGTCAGCGACATCTGCTTTTTCATTTATTATTCTTCTTCCGGTTGGTTCCAGTTGTGATATACATTCTGCACATCATCGTTGTCTTCCAGCATCTCTAACAGTCTGCTCATAAACTTGATGTCGTCCGGGTCTGTCAACTCCACCGTCGTCTGCGGCACCATTTCCACCTCGGCGGAAGCGAGCGTGTAGTTTGCCTCCAGCGCTTCACGTACGGCAGAGAAGCTCTCCGGCGTAGTGGTGATTTCAAAAATACCGTCTTCAGCCGCAAAATCGTCTGCACCTGCGTCGAGCGCCTCCATCATTAAGGTATCTTCGTCAATGCTGTCTTCCTTTTCGATTAAGATGATACCCTGCTTGTCAAACATAAAGCTTACGCAGCCGTTTTGTCCGAGGTTGCCGTGGGACTTATCGAAATAGTGACGCACATCACCTGCGGTACGGTTACGGTTGTCCGTGAGCGTTTCTACGATAACGGCAACACCGTTCGGGCCGTAGCCTTCATACGTTACATCTTCATAGTTATCGCCGCCCGTTTCACCAGCCGCCTTTTTGATGGTACGCATAATGTTGTCATTCGGCATGTTGTTGGCGCGCGCCTTAGCCATAATATCCTTTAACTTGGAATTGCTGTCCGGATCCGGACCGCCTGCCTTAACCACAACGGTCAGCTCACGCGAAATCTTGGTAAAAATCTTCGCACGCTGTGCATCGTTTGCACCTTTTTTTCTTTTAATTGTACTCCATTTGGAATGTCCCGACATGTTACTTTCACTCCTGTTTTGCAAATATATAACGCCGCTTTGCGTTACAACCATTTGATTATAACACAAACCGACGTTCGTTGCAAGGTATTTTTTAGTGAATTGCAGTTACAGTTTCTTAAGTTTTTCCACGCAAGCACGGCAGATATTTTTGCCCATCACATCTTCCACATGCTCGGTTGCACCGCAGAACATGCAGCTCGGGTCATATTTTTTCAAGACGATTGCATCCCCGTCGAGTAAAATCTCCAGCCTGTCCTTGACCTCAATTTGCAGACTGCTTCGTATTTCCTTTGGGATTACCACTCTGCCCAATTCATCCACCGGTCTGGTCATACCTGTTTTTTTCATATGTAAAGCCCCCTAGCATTTCCATAATTTACTGTAAGTATATCTTAACACACATTTGCGCATCTTTCAAGTCGGCATATTGAACAAAAAAACACTGTTTTACCGCAAAATTCTACAATTATTTCAATACTCTTTTGAAAAACTACTATATATTATTAAAAAGGTGCACCAAACAACTTGACTTTTTCCCATTTTTTGATAAACTATAGGATAGGGCTGTTGGGGTGTGTATTCCCTATCGCCTTTGGCTCATACTTCAGCCAGAAGTGTGAAGCATATTTATGGAGGTAGACAAAAGTGAACAACTCTGAAAAAACAATGGAAAAAATCGTCGCGCTGTGTAAAGGCCGCGGATTTGTATATCCGGGCTCCGAAATCTACGGCGGACTTGCAAATTCCTGGGACTACGGTCCGCTCGGCGTGGAATTCAAAAACAACGTAAAGCGTGCTTGGTGGAAAAAGTTTGTACAGGAATCCAGATACAATGTCGGTCTGGATGCTGCAATCATTATGAACCCGAAGGCTTGGGTTGCATCCGGCCACGTGGGCGGTTTTTCCGACCCGCTGATGGACTGTAAGGAATGTAAGGCACGCTTCAGAGCCGACCAGCTCATCGAAGACCACTGCAAGGCAAAGGGCGAAACCGTTGCCGTTGACGGCTGGACCAACGAGCAAATGCTCGAGTTCATCCAGGCAAACGATGTCGTTTGTCCGGAATGCGGCAAGAAAAACTTCACGGACATCCGTAAGTTTAACCTGATGTTTAAAACCTTCCAGGGCGTAACAGAGGACTCCCAGTCCGAGCTGTATCTGCGTCCGGAAACCGCACAGGGTATTTTTGTAAACTTCAAAAATGTACAGCGTACATCCAGAAAGAAGATTCCGTTCGGTATCGCACAGGTAGGTAAATCCTTCCGTAACGAAATCACACCGGGCAACTTCGTGTTCAGAACACGTGAGTTTGAGCAGATGGAGCTTGAATTCTTCTGCGCACCGGGTACGGACTTAGACTGGTTTAAATACTGGAAAGACTACTGCATGAACTTCCTGCTCACCTTGGGTATCCGCGAAGAAAACCTGCGTTTCCGCGACCACGCGAAAGAAGAACTCTCCCACTACTCCAACGCAACAACGGATATCGAATTTGTATTCCCGTTCGGTTGGGGCGAGCTTTGGGGTATTGCAGACAGAACAGACTACGACTTAAAGCAGCATGCAGAGCACTCCGGCGAAAGCATGGATTACACCGATCCGGTAACCAACGAGCGTTATGTACCGTACTGCGTAGAGCCGTCGCTCGGTGCAGACCGTGTGGCACTCGCATTCTTAGTAGATGCGTACGACGAAGAAGCTTTGGAAGGCGACGATGTGCGCGTGGTACTGCGTTTGCATCCGGCACTCGCACCGATTAAGGCTGCCGTACTGCCGCTGTCGAAGAAGCTCTCCGAGCAGGCAGGCGAAGTATACGAGATGCTTTCTAAGAAATTCCGTATCGAATTTGACGATGCAGGTTCCATCGGTAAAAGATATCGCCGCCAAGACGAAATCGGTACACCGTTCTGTATCACCTACGACTTTGAAAGCGAGCAGGACGGTTGCGTAACCGTTCGTGAGCGTGACAGCATGGAGCAGGTGCGTATGCCGATTTCCGAGCTGGCAGCTTACCTCGAAGAAAAAATGGAATTCTAATTTAAATTAACCATAAAGCACAAGGAGGCAAAAAACATGAAAGTAAAAAGCGGTATTTTCATGGCGCTTGCTTTAATCATCGTGGTTGCCATCACAGCAATTTCGCTCGGCGGTATCACGTTGTTCGGCAAGCAGTATTACACAGGTATCCTGCAAGAGGGCGGTCTTAACGAAGGCATCGACCTCGCGGGCGGTTCGACCATCACCTTTGAAGCAAAGGCTGAAAACGTAACCGAAGAAGAAATGAATGTTGTAGAAGACGTTATGCGTACACGTCTTTCCTACCTCGGCTACACGGAAGCGCGCGTAAGCAGACTGCAAAACGCAAGCCGCATCCGCGTTGAAATCCCGAACATTGAAGCCGAAGAAGCAATCTCGCTGCTCGGCTCCACCGCAAAACTGACTTTCCAGGATGCGGACGGCAATGTTGTATTGGAAGGTAAGGATGTAGACAGCGCAAGCTATGAATACGGTCAGGTCAGTGAACTATCCAACGCAGAGCACTATGTAAGCCTGACGCTCAACGATGCAGGCCGCGAAAAGTTTGCAAAAGCAACCGCTGCTGCAGCTGCAAAGGCCGCTGAAAGCAAAAACTACATCGCAATCTGCATGGATGATGTGCCGATTTCCATGCCGATGGTTTCCGAAACCATCAACTCCAATACTTGCGTAATTTCCGGCAGCTTCACACAGGAAACCGCATCTACGCTTGCAAATCAGATTAAGTCCGGTCAGTTGCCGGTTGAACTTGAAGCCATCGAATCCAGCGAAGTCGGCGCAGAGCTCGGTGAAGGCGCATTTGCTACAAGCCTTTGGGCGGCACTCATCGGTATCCTTCTCATTATGATTTTCATGCTGATTTTCTATAGACTTCCGGGCCTAGTTGCAGATATCTCGCTCATCGGTTACATCGGTTTAACCTGCCTGATTATCGGCGCATTCCGCATCAACTTAAGCCTTTCCGGTATTGCAGGCATCATCCTCTCCATCGGTATGGCCGTGGATGCAAACGTATTGATTTTTGAAAGAATTAAGGAAGAAATCCGAAACGGCAAGACCGTTCGTGCTTCCGTAGATGCAGGCTTCAAGCGTGCACTTACTGCAATTTTAGACGGTAACATCACCACCTTGATTGCGGCAATCGTGCTGTGGGCGTCGGGCGTTGCAACCGTACAGGGCTTTGCAATCACCTTGCTCATCGGTGTCGTACTCTCCATGTTCACCGCAATCACGCTGACACGTTTCCTTTTAAATCAGGTTGTCGGCTTAAATATCGTAAACCCGAAGGCATACGGCGCAAACATGCTTAAAAAAGCAGATGCTGAATAATTAGAAAGGAAGGTAAAAGTAAATGTTTAATGTAACAAAAAATAAACTGTGGTTTACTCTTATTCCTGTACTGATTATTGTAGCAGGTTTAATCGGTTTCTTCGTAAACGGCGGTTTCAGACAGGATATTGATTTCGCAGGCGGTACATCCGTAGAACTCGGCATGGGCAAAGCGCTCACAAGCGCAGAGCGTGCTGAAGCAGCTTCGCTTTACATGACAGCTGCAGGCATCGAAATCGAGCCGACCGTACAGCTGACGGGTACAGGCTCGCAAAACATCGTAATCAAGTCCATCGTGCTCACACCGGAGCAGAGAGACGCAGGTATCAAGGCAGTCGCTGACAAGCACGGCTTAAAGGCGGAAGAAATCACCCTCAGCAGTGCAACACAGGCAGCAACCTATGGTAACGAAATGAAGACCAGAACCCTGCTGTTTACCTTGCTTGCCGCAATCTTGATGCTCATCTACATCTGGATTCGCTTTGAGTGGAAGAGCGGCGTAATGGCCGTACTTTGCCTCATTGCAAACGTACTCGTTATGATGAGCGTATATGCAATCGCAAAGATTCCGCTCTCGACGACATTTATCGCAGCAATCTTAACGGTTGTAGGTTACTCCATCAACGATACAATCGTTATCTTTGACCGTATCAGAGAAAACAGAAAGATAGACAGAAAGAGCACCAACACGGAAGTTGTTGAAAAGAGTATCTGGCAGTCTATGACCCGTACTATCAACACCTCCATCACAACTTTGATTACACTCATCGTGCTCTATTTCATGGGCGCATCTTCCTTAAAGAATTTCGCACTGCCGATTATCATCGGTATTGTATGCGGTTCTTTCACCTCGATTTTCATTGCAAGTCCGTGGTGGGGCGCTTGGAGCGATGTAACCAAGAAATCTGCAAGATAAGAAACCAAACGTATTTAAAAGGAGACATTCATCAGAATGTCTCCTTTTTGTTTATATCCCCCATTGGCATTTTGCCCAAAAACCCTCCCTCTTTTCTATAAGAACAACTCTCTTTGTCGATACAAGTCGTCGCTTTTGTATCATTTTTCCGTATTTTTGCGCTTTTCCTTGTGCACCTTGCACAAAACCGATAAAATAATCTTGGTTAGTATTCCAAAAGGAAATCCTACATAAAAAGAGAAATATACAAGTATTATAGTATAGTTTTAAGGCGTTTGCGCAATTTTTCATTGTTTAGTGACATCTTAGTCTATACACAAATCTTAAAGGGGGTATTTCTATGGGTACTTTTTCGATGGACAAAATCAGAAACATTTGCTTTACGGGTCACGGTCGTGCAGGTAAGACAACACTGTGTGAAGCAATGCTGTTTCACAGTGGCGCTATCGACCGTTTTGGCAACGTAGCCGACGGCTCTGCAACAATGGATTTTGATACAGAGGAAACCAAGCGTAATTTCTCCATCAGCACAGCGGTGGCACCGGTGGAGTGGAAAGGTCACAAGCTGAATTTAATTGACACCCCGGGATATTTTGATTTTATCGGCGGCGTATACGAAGGTATGCGCGGCGCAGATTGCGTAGTCATCGCAGTCAGCGGTAAATCCGGTGTGGCAGTCGGCACGGAAAAGGCTTTTCGCGCGGCAGCAAATCACCACTTGCCAATCGCTATCTATATATCGAAAGTTGAGAACGAGCATGCAGATTACGAAGGCATTTTAGAGCAAATTAAGAGCCGTTTCGGTGCGGCCGTTGTTGCCTTCTCCATTCCGATTTTGGATGCAGATAAAAACATGACCGGTATTATCGACACCGTTTCCGGCAAGGCTTATGCCACAGACGGCTTCAAGATGAGCGAAATTCCGGTACCGGACAGCCATAAGGCCATTTTGGAATCCATGCGCGAAGCGATGACCGAACAGATTGCGGAAACCGACGATGCGCTGATGGAAAAATACTTTGAAGGCGAAGCCTTTACCGCAGAAGAAATTGAGAAGGGTATCCGCGCAGGTATTAAGGAAAACCTGATTATCCCTGTATTTGCAGGCGATACCACTTCCGGCAAGGGCGTAGAACTGTTTATGAATAAGATGGTGGAAATCATGCCGTCTCCGGTCAAAGCCGAAGCCAGCGTTGCCGAAGATAAAGACGGCAATCCGGTGGAAATCGTTGCATCGCCGGACAGTGACTTTGCAGCCGTCGTATTTAAAACCGTAGCCGACCCGTACGTTGGCAAGCTTTCAATTTTCCGCGTACTCTCCGGCAGCATTAAAGCGGACACCACCGTTTATAATCCGAACAAGGATGCAAGCGAAAAAATCGGCCGTCTGTATGCCGTAAAGGGCAAAAAGCAGATTGAAGTCAGCGAAATCTCCGCCGGCGATATCGGCGCAGTAACCAAACTTGCCGTAACCGCTACGGGCGATACGCTCTGCAAGGCAGGCACATTTGTAAAACTCGAAGGCATCGACTATCCGAAACCGATTATCTCCCTCGCCGTACTGCCGCTGGCAAAGGGCGACGAAGAAAAAATCAGCATGGGTCTTACCAAACTGCGTGAAGAAGACCCGACCATCAGCCTGACGACCAACAAAGAAACCAAGCAGATGATTTTATCCGGTCAAGGCGAACAGCATTTGGACATTATCTTAAGTAAGCTTAAAAGCAAGTTCTCGGTAGATGCCAAGCTCGAAGCGCCGATTGTACCGTACAGAGAAGCCATCCGCGGTCGCGCGAAGGTAGAAGGCAAGCACAAAAAGCAGTCCGGCGGTCACGGTCAGTACGGCCACGTTGTGATTGAGTTTGAGCCGGGCACGGGCGAAGGTCTGGAGTTCTGCGAAAACGTATTCGGCGGCAGCGTACCGAAAAACTACTTCCCGGCTGTGGAAAAGGGACTAAAAGAATGTATGGAGCACGGCGTGCTCGCAGGCTATCCGGTCGTTTCCTTGAAAGCAACGTTGCTTGACGGTTCCTACCATCCGGTAGACTCTTCGGAAATGGCCTTCAAGGTTGCCGCAGGTCTTGCCTATAAAGCAGGTCTGGCGCAGGCAAATCCGGTTCTCTTAGAGCCGGTCGGCTTCTTAACCGTTACCGTTCCGGAAACCCTCATGGGTGATGTCATCGGCGATATCAACAAACGCCGCGGCCGCATCCTCGGCATGAACAGCGGCGTGGTCGAAGCTGAAGTTCCGGTAGCGGAAATGGCAAAATACGCAACCGACTTGCGCTCGATGACCCAGGGTCGCGGTATGTTCGAGTTCAACTTCGTTCGCTATGAAGATGCTCCGAAGAACATCGTAGACAAGGTAATCGAGGCCGCAAAGAAGAACGCACAAGACTGATAAAACTTCGAAATGGTGCTGTAAGAAATTACAGTACCATTTTTTGTGCAATATGCTAAAAAACAGACTTTCATTTTTGTATACTTTGGTTATGTAAAAACCTTTTTTAGTATGTTATAATAGGTACAGTGAATTTTTCAAGAACGGAAAATTTCAATATTTTTTCCTAAAAAGGAAAGGGGTATTTGACAATGGCAAACTTAAGCTTAAAGAACATCTACAAAAGATACTCGGGCGGCGTTGTTGCAGTAAGCGACTTCAACCTTGAGATCGAAGACAAGGAATTTATCATCCTGGTTGGTCCTTCCGGTTGCGGTAAATCCACAACTCTGAGAATGATCGCAGGTTTGGAAGAAATCAGTGACGGCGAACTCTACATCGACGGCAGACTCGTAAACGAAGTTGCTCCGAAAGACAGAGATATCGCAATGGTATTCCAAAACTACGCCCTCTATCCGCACATGACCGTGTTTGAAAACATGGCATTCGGTTTGAAACTGCGTAAGATGCCGCGTGACGAAATCAAAAGACGCGTTCAGGAAGCAGCAGAAATCCTCGACATCGAACACCTCCTCGACAGAAAGCCGAAGGCGCTTTCCGGCGGTCAGAGACAGCGTGTTGCCCTCGGTCGTGCGATTGTGCGTGAGCCGAAAGTATTCTTGATGGACGAGCCGCTCTCCAACCTCGACGCTAAACTGCGTGTACAGATGCGTACAGAAATCGGTAAGCTGCACCAGAAGTTGCAGACAACCTTTATCTATGTAACACATGACCAGACAGAGGCTATGACCATGGGTAGCCGCATCGTGGTTATGAAGGACGGTATTGTTCAGCAGGTAGACTCCCCGATGAACCTCTACAATGCACCGGCTAACAAGTTCGTTGCAGGCTTCATCGGCAGCCCGCAGATGAACTTCATCGATGCAAAACTCACCAAGGAAGGTGACGATGCATTCGTATCCTTCGGCGCAAGCAAGATTAAGCTTGAAGCAGAAAAGGCAGCTACAATCCCGGCTGAATATTTCGGCAAAGATGTAACCATGGGTATCCGTCCGGAAGACCTGCGCGATGACGAAGCGTCCATCGCTGCAAATGCAGAATCCGTAATTGATGCAAAGGTTGAAATCACAGAAATGATGGGTGCGGAAACCTACCTCTACCTCCTCGTAGAAGGCGTACCGTTCACAGCACGCGTTAACCCGAAATCGACCTCTAAGATCGGCGATGCAATCAAGGTTGCGCTTGACCCGAACAAGATTCACCTCTTCGATAAGGACACCGAAGTTGCAATCATGAACTAATTACATAAACCAAAAGCGCCAAGTTCAAAATTGAACTTGGCGCTTTTTTGTTGTTGATTTTTAAAAGAACTTCGCAATATATCCCTGCACAAAAATAAACAGAATAATGAAAGGCAGAACATATTTTGCATAAATGCGAATGGCTTTCGGGAACTTAAGGCCGTCGCCGGTATTCGCCTCTTCGATAAAGTTATCCCAGCCCCAACCGAACTTGTAGGTACAGAAAATCAAGTATACCAACGAACCGAGCGGCAGGATGTTGTTGCTGATGATAAAGTCTTCCAAATCCATAATGTTCGAGCCTGCACCAAGCGGCTGAATAAACGAAAGCACGTTAAAGCCGAGCACGCACGGCAGCGACAAAATCAAAAGCGCAATACCGTTGATGAGCACGGTCTTTTTTCTGCTCCAGCCCTTCAAATCCATCCAGAACGAAATGATGTTTTCAAACACGGCAATGACCGTAGACAGCGCCGCAAACAAAAGAAATACGAAAAACAGCGTCCCCCAGATGCGTCCGCCCGGCATTGCGGCAAACACATTCGGCAGGGTGACAAAAATCAGATTCGGGCCGGCATCCGGATTGACACCATAAGTAAAGCAAGCCGGGAATATAATCAAACCTGCCATAAATGCAACACTTGTGTCGAGAAGCGTAATGCGCACAGCCTCACCCGTCAGCGAATGCTTTTTGTCGATGTAACTGCCGAAAATCGCAATCGAGCCCATACCGATACTGAGCGTAAAGAACGCCTGACCCATCGCATCAAAAATGGCATTAAACAAGCCGGCTTCCATCAGTTTACCAAAGTCCGGATAGAGATAAAACTGAAGTCCCTCCAACGCGCCCGGCATCGTAAGCGAATTTACGACCAGTACGAGCATAATCGCCAAAAGCGCAAGCATCATCCATTTTGTGATTTTTTCTACGCCCTTTTGTAAGCCGCCGGAGCAAACCGCAAAGCAACCGATGACCACAATCGCCATCGCAACCGTCATCCAAATCGGTTCAGCCGTCATTTCACCGAATACCGCCTTGGCTTGATCCGTCGTAATGCCAACCATCTCGCCGCAAATCATCTTTTTGCAGTAAATCACCATCCAACCAGCAATCGTCGTGTAAAACATCATCAACAGATAGTTACCTGCAGCGGCAATATACTTATACCAATGAAACTTGCTGCCCGGCTTTTCCAATGCATCAAACGACATCGCTATACTTTTCTGACTGCCGCGGCCGACGGAAAGCTCCATCGTCATAATCGGCAGACCCATCAACAGCAAAAATGCCAGATACAGCAAAACAAATGCCGCGCCGCCATATTTGCCGACAATGTACGGAAAGCGCCATACATTGCCCAGACCGATGGCGCACCCTGCCGAAATCAGCAGAAAGCCGAGTCTGGACGAAAATTTTTCTCTTTGCATAAAAAATCCCCCTGTAGATTCAGTTAGAATTTTATTTCCTCTCCCATTATAAACGAAACCCATGCAAAAAGCAAGAAAAAAGGAATGTGTGCACATTCCTTTTTATGCTCCGGACTTTTTTACAGTCATCAGGGCCCGGAAAAATGGTTTGGAACGGACAAACAGCACCGGCATCGCCGGCTGGCCCGAAGGCGTACACCAGTACGTCGAGGGTAATGTTTGTTCGTAATAAAAAAAGCTGAATTATTTTCAGCTTTTTTATGCTCCAGACCATTTTTACGGCACTGAAATTATTCGTGGTGGTGGCAACTCTCACAACACCCGTCACATTTGCGCGGATTCGGGTTCGGGATACCCTTTCGTGTGTAGTAATCATCAATTGCTGCATGGATGGCTTCCTCTGCCAAGACTGAGCAGTGGATTTTTGCCGGCGGCAAACCGCCGAGCGCATCCATAACCGCCTTGTTGGTGAGCGCAAGCGCCTCTTCGATGCTCTTGCCCATCACAAGCTCGGTTGCCATAGAGCTTGTCGCTACTGCGGCGCCGCAACCGAAGGTCTTAAATTTTACATCCTCAATGATGCCGTCATCATTGATTTTCATATACATCTTCATAATATCGCCGCACTTGGCATTGCCGACCTGACCGACTGCATTTGCATCTTCAATCTCGCCGACATTGCGCGGATTTGCGAAATGGTCCATTACCTGTTCACTGTACATTTTTTGCTACCTCCTCATACAAAGGCGACATATCACGCAATCTCTGCACAATCGGCACCAAAGCCTCCATCACCTTGTCTACTTCTTCTTCCGTGTTAAAATCGCCCAGGCTCAAGCGAAGCGAGCCGTGTGCAATTTCGTGCGGCAGGCCGATGGCCAACAGCACGTGTGACGGATCGAGCGAGCCGGACGTACAAGCCGAGCCGCTCGAAGCCGCAATACCGTACATATCCAGCATTAAAAGCAGCGCTTCGCCCTCAATATACTGAAACGAGAAATTCACGTTCGTACAAAGTCTTTGTGTTCTATGCCCGTTTAAGCGGCAAAACGGTATCTTTTCCTCGATGCCTGCAATCAAACGTTCACGCATCGCAGTCAGTTTTTCGATATGCGCCGGAATATCCGCCGTTGCAAGCTCCATTGCCTTTGCAAAGCCGACAATGCCCGCGACATTTTCTGTACCCGCTCTGCGACTGCGCTCCTGCGCACCGCCGTGCATAAAGTTGTCAATACGCACACCCGTACGCACATACAGCGCACCCACACCCTTCGGACCGGAAATCTTATGCGCAGAAACCGACAGCAAATCCACGCCGAGTTCCTTTACATTAATTTCCATATTGCCCATGGCCTGCACCGCATCCGTGTGAAACAGCACGCCGTGTGCCTTGGCAATCTTTGCAAGCTTTGCAATCGGCTGAATTGTACCGATTTCGTTGTTTGCAAACATGATGCTGACCAAAATGGTATCCGGGCGGATAGCCGCCTCCAAGTCGTCCGGGCTTACAAGACCGGTTTCATCCACCGGCAGGTATGTAACCTCAAACCCCTGCTTTTCCAGATACTGTGTTGTATGCAAAATCGCATGATGTTCAATTTTAGAAGTAATAATGTGCTTACCCTTGCTTTGGCACGCGTAAGCCACGCCTTTAATTGCCCAGTTGTCTGCCTCCGAGCCGCAAGCCGTAAAATAAATTTCTCCCGGCTTGGCACCAAGCGCATTTGCAACCGTTTCTCTAGCCTTATCTACCGCTGCTCTGGCACTACGGCCGGTAGAATATATAGAAGACGCATTGCCGAACTCTTCGGTCAAATACGGCATCATCGCATCCAGCACCTCGCGCTTTAAAGGCGTAGTGGCGGAATTATCCATATAAATTGTATTGCCCATGGTTTGCCTCCATACCAAAATAAATCTCAAACAGAATTATTATATACCTTTTTTCCCTTTTTTTCAATAGGATTTGCAGATTTTCTTTCTAAAATATATTTTCGGGGCGAAAACTTGCATCTTCCACAATGGCGCTCGCTTCGCTGCGCATACGCGCATTGGCCAAAAGCGCCTCCATCCCGTCACACGCATCTGTTGCCATTTGCAGTTCACCGAGTGCGGCGGTAATGATATTTAAGTGCGCATGGTCGGCAATATACGTCAGTGCCGTCTCTTTCTTATCCCAAAATTTTTCTAATGCCTGCACCTGCCCATCCAACGCTGTCCAGTTTTCTTCTTTTGCATAACGCTCAATCGCCGCGCAGTGCGCCTGCATCTGCTCGCCGAAATTTCCGAGCATCCATTGAAACAATCCGCCACCTCCAAGCACAACCGCAAACAATACAACGGCAAAAATAAATCTTTTCATCCGCTCACCGCTTTCTATTCTGTTTTGTCTGTATAAACAGCTCACCCTGCGCATTGAGTGAGGCCAAAAACACCGCTTTGACATTTTCTATGTGGCGCTGTTTGAGTTGTTTTTCAAGCCACTTTCTTGTTTTGCCGGCGCGCATAAGCTCCGTATCATCCACGCATCCGTCCGTAATGAGCGCATACGGCAACACCTCCTGACAGACTTTGAGTTGCAAATCCCCCACCGTCAGATTTCTCGCCGCACTTTTCGGGATCACGCTGATTTGCCCGCCCGTTTCCAAAATGGCATATTCAATCTGAGAAATGTCTGCATACCCCTGCACGCGCAATTCCTCTAATAAATCGTCAATGTTGAAGCGCTGGCGCTCCATCTCCTTTTCGTCAAGCACCCCTTTGTGCACCAAAACGCTCGGACTGCCCGAAAAAGCCACGCGCAGTTTGCGGTTTTTCAGCGAAATATACGAAATCGAAAGTTCCGCAATCACCAAAATACAAATCGGTACTATGCCGCTAAGCAGCGGCACGCCCGTATTTTGCATCGGTATAGATGCCACATCGGAAATCATAATCGCTATTACCAACTCGGCAGGTTGAAGTTGCCCCACCTGCCGCTTGCCCATCAGCCGCAAAGAAAACATCACAAGCAAATACAAAACAAGTGCACGCAAAATCAGTACAAACACATAAACCGCCTCCGCTATCTATCCTTGCCCGAAATGGTGATTTTATACAACTTTGTCACCCTTGACCATCGGTGCTTTCTTTGGTATAATAAAATAGTATAGTTTCCATTTGCGCAGGTGAGCAGGTCAGTTACATTTTTTAGCCAATTCCGGCGGCGCACCTTTCTAAGGCTAAAACAATCGAAAACCTGTGAAATACTTGACTTTTTACGGATTTTACAATACAATAAGAAGGATTGAGTGCTATGAAAATCATTTGTATCATTTTGGCAATCGTCTGTGCAATCATCGCCTTTTGCGCAAAAAAGATTTTAGAGCGCGTTTTAAAGCGGGAGCCGGACGAGAAAGAAATCGTGCTTTTAAAGGCTGTGATGCTGCTTGCCTGCATCGCAATCGCCATGACGATGATCCTGCCGGATTACATGTAAAAACCAAAACAGTTTTGGAGGAATAGAAAGTGAACGATCAGAAAAACATCGCAAAAAACTACGATCCGTCCGAATTTGAAGACAGATTGTACAAATTTTGGGTGGACAACGGTTATTTTCACGCCGATGAAAAGAGCGAGAAACCGCCGTTTACCATCGTAATTCCGCCGCCGAACGTAACGGGTCAGCTGCATATGGGTCATGCGCTCGACGAAACCCTGCAGGATATTTTAATCCGTTACAAGAGAATGTGCGGCTACGAAGCATTGTGGGTACCGGGTACGGACCACGCCGGCATCGCTACGCAGATTAAGGTGGAAGAAAACCTCAGAAAAGAAGAGGGTCTCACCCGCTACGACCTCGGCCGCGAAAAGTTTTTGGAGCGCGTATGGGATTGGAAGAAGATGTACGGCGACCGTATCATTAACCAATTAAAGAAAATCGGTTGCTCCTGCGACTGGGACAGAGAGCGCTTTACCATGGATGAAGGTTGCTCCGATGCCGTTTTGGAAGTGTTTGTAAACCTGTATAAGAAGGGTTTAATCTACCAGGGCAGCCGCATCATCAACTGGTGCCCGAACTGTACAACCGCGCTGTCGGATGCAGAGGTGGAATACACCGAGCAAGAAGGCCATTTCTGGCACATCAAGTACTTCATCAAAGATACCAATGAGTACTTAACCATCGCAACCACCCGTCCGGAAACGCTCCTCGGCGATACTGCCGTTGCCGTAAATCCGGAGGATGAAAGATACACCCACCTCGTGGGCAAAATGCTCATTTTGCCGCTCGTGGGCAGAGAAATCCCGATTATTGCGGATGAATATGTAGACAAAGATTTCGGTACGGGCGCAGTGAAAATCACACCGGCGCACGACCCGAACGACTTTGAGGTCGGTCTTCGTCATAACTTAGAGCAAATTAAGGTGATGAATGACGATGCAACCATCAACCACTTCGGCGGCAAGTACGAAGGTATGGACCGCTACGAAGCAAGAAAAGCCATGGTTGCAGACTTAGAGGAGCAAGGCTATCTCGTAAAGGTAGAGGCGCACAACCACAATGTCGGCCAGTGCTACCGTTGCGGTACGACCGTAGAGCCGATTACCTCCAAGCAGTGGTTTGTAAAGATGGAGCCGCTTGCAAAAGAAGCCATCAAGGTTGTAACCGAAGGCAAGACACAGTTCGTGCCGGAGCGTTTTACAAAGACCTACTTAAACTGGATGGAAAACGTACACGACTGGTGTATTTCCCGTCAGCTTTGGTGGGGTCACAGAATTCCGGCTTACTACTGCGACGACTGCGGCGAAACCGTAGTTTCCAAGACTGCTGTAGACAAGTGCCCGAAATGCGGCGGCACTATGAAGCAGGACCCGGACGTACTCGATACATGGTTTTCTTCTGCGCTCTGGCCGTTTTCAACGCTCGGCTGGCCGCACGATACACCGGAACTTCAAAAGTTCTTCCCGACCTCTGTTCTCGTAACGGGTTATGATATTATCTTCTTCTGGGTTGCACGTATGATTTTCTCGAGCACCGAGCACATGAAGAAAGAGCCGTTTAAGCACGTGTTTATCCACGGTCTTGTGCGCGATGCGCAGGGCAGAAAAATGTCCAAATCCTTGGGTAACGGTATTGACCCGCTCGAAATCGTTGAAAAATACGGCGCAGATGCGCTGCGCTTCACACTTGCAACCGGTAATGCGCCGGGTAACGATATGCGTTTCTCGGACGAGAAGGTACAGGCGAGCCGTAACTTTATCAATAAAATCTGGAACGCATCGCGCTTCGTTTTGATGAATCTGGATGTTACCGAAAACAAACTGCCGGCTGAGGCAGATTTGCAGATGGAAGATAAGTGGATTTTGTCCAAGTTTAACCGTCTGGTTGGCGAAGTTAGCGAAAACTTAGATAACTTTGACTTGGGTGTTGCCCTTGCAAAGCTTTATGATTTTGTATGGGACGATTTCTGCGACTGGTACATCGAGCTTGTAAAGCCGAGACTGTTTGACGAAAACTGCCCGAGCCGCAACACCGCACAGTATGTACTCACCTACGTGCTGTCTGAAACAATGAAGCTTTTGCATCCGTTCATGCCGTTTATCACGGAGGAAATCTGGCAGCATCTGCCGCACGAGGGCGAAAGCATCATGATCAGCGATTGGCCGCGTTATGCAGATGCGCTTAATTTCACCGCCGCTGAAGGCGATATGAGCCGCATCATGGAAGCGATTAAGAGCATCCGTAACACACGCACGGAAATGAATATTGCTCCGTCCAAGAAGTGCCACATCACGATTGTGACCGAGCTTGGCGATGTATTTAAGCAGGGCGCAATGTTCTTTGAAAAGCTTGCAAGCGCTTCCGGCGTAACCATCGCAAAAGAAGGCAGCGTAGAAAACGCAGTTTCCGTTGTTGTAGACGGCGCAACCGTATTTTTACCGCTCGACGAATTGGTAGACAAGGAAAAGGAAATTGAGCGTCTGACCAAGGAAAAGCAGACCCTGCTTGGTGAAATCAAGCGTGTAGAGGGCAAGCTCGGCAACGCAGGCTTTGTTGCAAAAGCACCGGCCGCTGTCGTAGAAGAAGAGCGCAAGAAGGGCGAAAAGTACCAAGAGATGCTCGCAAAGGTAGAAGAAAGCCTTGCCGCACTCGAAAAGTAAGAGAATTTAAATCAAAAAGCAACCGAAAATCATTTCGGTTGCTTTTCATTCCCTTGCTTATTTGTACGCACCACAATCCTTACAGGTTATAGTGTTTGATGAATTTCGTGTTCTGCATTTTTTGCAAACCCATCCCTCTTGTGGTTGCAAAGATTCTTTTTGTATTCGAATAGCAGCGCTGTCTTTTTCTATAACCTTTTCCTCTTTTGCTTCTTGCTCCTCTTGCACCAGTAACTTGTTTGTTTTGTAAACACCAAAACTAATACTGTGCAACGTATCTATAATCTCGCCCAACGCATACAAAGGAATAAAAGTTATAGCGCCAACAACACTATATGAAATTATCATCATAAAGAACAGTTTAAAATTTTCCTCACTGAGCAGAATTAAACCACTAATGACACACATAAGTGTCAAAATGCCCAACAAAACACTCGCTATGATTTTACATATCTTGGCTACGCTAAAATTTTCCATAAAGATACCTCCATATTTTTCTCCCCACTAGGATGAATTTATTTCACACGATAATTCTGATACGGAAGCGGCATCCAATACTCTCTTGCACACTCTTCGCACATTACTTGCTCCTTGCTCGCTTCAAACGTATAATATGATTTGCTGGTATTTTTTCCGCAGTCACAACATTCATATGTTTGCCCACATGCACAAAGTGCGCATAGAATCATCCCCAAAATCAATAAAATATCCCAAAACTTCTTCATGATATATACTCCCCTTATTTATCAGAACTCAAATCAGATTTCTCCCTCAATCGTTACCATTTGATTTGCATCATTCCAACCCACCGATAAGCCCAAGCTTTCGGCAATGAAACGAATGGGCATAAAAGTTCTTCCATTGACAAGCATCGGTGCCACATCAACCGTTCTTGTCACACTATTCACCTTTGCCTTGTATTCATCAATCCACAACTGAATGGTTGTGTCCTCTGAATAGATGGTTACCCTTTGCTCAATTTCATCCCATACCACCGATGCCCCAAATGACTCTGCAATGGCACGAATCGGCAACAATGTTCTTCCACCATACAGTATGGCACTCGTACCTCGACCCGGGTCGATTTCGGCCTCCACACCATCAATATACATACTTGGAACGCCGATTTGCAGCTTAATCACTCTCTTCACCGAGGGATTGCAAATCTCGCAAGACTTAACTTCTCTTGTCTTACCAGTATAATTTTTCTCACCGCAATCGCAAATTTTATACTGCTTGTGCGGATGCTCCCCCTCATACTTGGTGATATAACTGTGTTCGTGGCAATCATCACAGCCATCTACCGTTCTGGTTTTACCGGTATAATTTTTATCACCACAATCACAAATTGCATATTGCTTGTGCGGATGCTCACTTTCATATTTTTTTGTATAACTATGCGTATGATAACACTCAGAACATCCGTTCACCTTCTGCGTTTCACCTGTATAACGCCATTCTTCGCCGCAGATGCAAGTTGCATATACTCTATGCGGATGTGCACTTTCATAATTCTTACCTGCTAGTTTTTCAAAATGGTTGTGCACTGTACTCTGTGCACGAATTAACTCGTTAATTTTGCCGAGCGTTTTCGGGCCTGCATCACCGTCTACACTAAGACCATGCTTTGCCTGAAAATTCTTTACCGCCGTATGTGTAGCATCACCAAACTTACCATCTATCTTTAAGCCGGCATTCTCCAAATGGTTTAGACATTCCTGTAATTCTCTTACATGGTCACCGCTCTGTCCATATTTGATGATAAGACTTGTATTACTAATATGCGGCGTGTCAATCGGTGCTGGTGATTGAGCCGGTTGTTGCACTTCACCGACGGAATAAATATAATCAATAGACTTAGACTTCGGTGCTGAATTGCCAACTGTTGTATGCTTCGAGCTTACCGGCATTGGATTCATTCTATTATTTGAGCTGTCGCTAATGTCAAAATGCAAATGATAACCCGTAGAATAACCAGTAGAACCAACATAGCCTATAACCGCGCCTTGTGCAACACTTGCGCCATTTGAAACAACTATAGAACCCAAATGCAAATATCTCGAGGTCGTTCCGTCACTGTGTCTGATACTTACATAGTTGCCCGCATCGCCGTTACAGCCACAATTTTTCACTCCGTTAGTCTTTGGGTAATTATGCGAACAGCCACTATATGCCGAAACAGTACCGCTCTTGCTGGCTACTACCGGCTTATCTTTAATATTGCCGACGCCATACGCATCAATGTCAATTCCGCCATGCCAGCCGGAACTTCTCTGCCCATATCCAGAGCTTATATTGTAAAAGCCTGCAACAGGCCACAACCAGCTTTCTGCAGCCGAAACCGGCACAATGCATAAACTAAGAATGATGCATACGCTCAAGCACAAACAAATATTTTTTTTCATAGTTCCATCATCCTTTTCATATTTTTTACTATTCTTTTTTATCACTGATAAAAGCCTGCACCTCCCACATATATATTAAATCCATATAAACCAGTGCCTTGGTCAAACTGTATTTTAATATCGTTATATCCCCTAATGTTTATATCAAAAGATATCGGACGAGAGGTTTTATCCATTACCGGCGAGGTATATATCGTTTTTCCGTCAGCAATTACTTTCACGCTTCCGTTGTACGAACTTGTTGTTCCTTGCGGTACATATAGCGTTCCTTTTAATCTGCTGTATTTCATATTGACCAAATATTCCGCCGTACCATTGCCGTAAAAATATAATCCTTCGCTGTATGTGTTTCCGTAATTATCTGTCAAATCCTTTTGCGCCGCATTAGAAAACGCTATTCCTATGTTATTTTCAGTTAAATATGCAGAAGGGTATGTAAGGGTTCCCCCCATACTGCCTAAATAAACCGTATAATTGGGCCCATCCCAATACACAGCTTTTCCCAATGCATCTGCAACCGCACGCACCGGCAAATAGGTCGTTCCATTGTAAATTATCGGCTCTACACGACTGCCATTTGCATCCCTGGGATTTAGTTTCATACCATCAACAACAATTTTTACGCCATTGGTCACAACGTTGTATAAGGTTGTGGTATTAGCAGCTAAAACCACACTCCCCATCACCATCACTCCAATTAAGACACCCAGAAAAATCCCTCTCAACTTGTCTTTCATTTTTATCTTTCCTTTCATTTTTACAGTAATTCTAACTCTACGCGAACATTATAACAGAGACAATGTCTCTGTGTCAAGATAAAAAAGTAATAATATCTCTTTATCTGATTTTTTAAGTAATTTTATTGTATATTATAAATGAGGTGAGAAAAATGACTTTTGGCGAACGTTTGCGCGAATTACGTCAAGACAATGACGAAACACAGGAGCAAATCGGAAAGCTATTAAATATCGGTGCACGTATGATTAGCCACTACGAAAAGGACGAACATTTCCCCCGAGATGCAAAGACAATTTTACGTTTGGCCGAACATTTTAATGTCACAACAGATTATCTTTTTGGCATCAGCAATATCAAAAACCACCAAGACATGCAGCTTCTCGTCTCTCTTTACGAAAGTTTAAGTGAAGACGAGCAAAAAGAAGCATTGCATTTTTTAGAATATCTATCCGTCAAAGAAAAATAACCATGCAAATATACAAAAAGCAACCGAAAATCATTTCGGTTGCTTTTTTATATTCTGCTCTTTACATTAAATCTCGCCCGTAATCGTTACGGTTTGGTTTGCATCGTTCCACCCCACCGTCAAGCCCAGACTTTCGGCAATAAAACGCACCGGCATAAAGGTTCTGCCATTAACAAGCATCGGCGCTACATCCATCGTTTGCGTTACGCTGTTGACCTTTGCTGTGTATTTGTCAATCCACAATTGAATGGTTGTGTCTTCGGAATACACCGTTACCTTCTGCTCTGTTTCATCCCATACAACCGATGCACCAAAGACCTCGGCAAGCGCGCGCACCGGCAACATAGTTCTGCCAGAATACAGAAAGGCACTCGTTGCGCGCCCCGGGTCGATTTCGGTCTTTACGCCGTCCACATACATACTCGTCTCCCCGATTTTCACCTGTACCACTCTCTTACCCGTCAAATCGTAAATGTAGCTTATGGCCTTTGTGTCGGGCGCCGAGCTGCCTATCGTCGTATGCCTGTCATCCGTCGGCATCGGATTGATGGAATTGCCCCGGCTGTCATTGATTTCAAAATGCAAATGATAGCCCGATGCCCTTCCGGTAGACCCCACCGTACCGATGACCGCACCCTGCGTGACCGTGGTCCCCTTTTGAACCAGTACCTCCGACAAATGCCCGTAGATAGACAACATGCCGTCACTGTGTCTGATATAAACGTAATTGCCGAAACCACCGCCGCAACTGCAATATTCGGCGGATGTTCGCTTCGGATAGTTGTGCGTACATGCCGTATGGATAGCGATTACCGTACCCGAACGCGACGCAAGCACATTTTGCCCGCGGATTTGCCCTGCGCCCGTGCTGTCAATATCGATGCCGTCATGCCAGCCAAAGCTCCTTTGTCCGTACCCCGAACTGACATTGTAAAAATTTCTAACGGGCCAAAGCCAGCTTTCCCCCGCCAAAACCGACTGTGCGCATAAAGAAAGCAGAATGCACACGCTCAAGCAAATAGCAATTGTTCTTTTCATAACCCCTCCTCCGTTTCGTTCATCTACACTCTACCCGATTATTATAGCAAAGATTCTATTCGCACATCAACGGCTAAAAAGTGAGAAAACCTCCGGAAAAACCCAATGTAGTCCGGATTTGGAAAACAAAAAAGGATGTAAAACGTAGTTTTACATCCCGTCTGTTTCAGTTTCATTTTACAAAAGGCCGCCGTCCTCAATATCATTTAAGATGAGTACCGGTTTTTCTGTTGCCGTACTGAAATCCACATCCATCGGCTTTATAGTGTTAAAAACGTCCCACCAGAAAGCCGTTGCCGAAGCGCAGTCCTCGGAAACTTTCACCTCGAACGTCGCCTGCGCATCAAGCTGCACACTCCTCAAAAAGGCGATATTTTAGATGCAAGACGCAAAAAAAGGCTGACACAGTGCTCCTTGTACGGGTCAGCCTTTTTGACAAAGTATTGCGCCCAAATCTGCACGCACCTCAAAAAGAGGAAAATCGGATGCAGTACAAGGCGAAAAGGCGGACACAGTACTCTTGTACGGGTCCGCCTTTGCAACGCAGTAATGCGCCGATTTTACCTTTTTGATTATTTGGATGCTTCTTCTACTGCCACCGCACAAGCAACCGTCATACCAACCATCGGGTTGTTACCTGCGCCGATAAGGCCCATCATCTCAACGTGCGCCGGAACGGAGGAAGAACCTGCGAACTGCGCATCGGAGTGCATTCTGCCCATGGTATCTGTCATACCGTAGGAAGCCGGACCTGCAGCCATGTTATCCGGATGCAGTGTTCTGCCTGTACCGCCGCCGGAAGCAACGGAGAAGTATTTCTTACCCTGCTCGATGCATTCCTTCTTGTAGGTACCTGCTACCGGATGCTGGAAACGGGTCGGGTTGGTGGAGTTACCGGTGATGGAAACGCCAACAGCCTCGTGATGCATGATTGCAACACCTTCGCGAACGTCGTTTGCGCCGTAGCACTTAACAGCCGCTCTCTCACCGTTGGAGTATGCCTTTTCAAACTCAACCTTGAGTTCACCGGTGAAATAGTCAAACTTCGTTTCTACGTAAGTAAAGCCGTTGATTCTGGAAATAATCTGCGCAGCGTCCTTACCAAGACCGTTTAAGATAACCTTAAGCGGTGTCTTACGAACCTTGTTTGCAGATTTAGCGATACCGATTGCACCTTCAGCAGCCGCGAAGGATTCGTGACCTGCGAGGAACGCAAAGCAAGTGGTTTCTTCACGAAGAAGCATGCTTGCGAGGTTGCCGTGGCCAAGACCAACCTTACGGTCGTCTGCAACGGAACCCTTGATGCAGAATGCCTGCAAGCCTTCGCCGATGATCGCAGCAGCGTCAGCCGCGTTGGTTACACCGCGCTTGATTGCGAGTGCCGTACCCATGATATAAGCCCAGCAAGCGTTCTCAAAGCAAATCGGCTGAATGCCCTTTACGAGGTTGTAAACATCAATACCCTTGTCTTCGCAAATCTTTCTTGCTTCTTCGAGGTCCTTGATGCCGTTTGCATTTAATACTTCATTGATATGTCCAATTCTTCTTTCATAACTTTCAAATAAAGCCATTTTCAATATCCTCCTTATCTTCTCAAATTACTCAACTCTCGGGTCGATAACCTTAACAGCATCATCGAATCTGCCGTACTGACCGGAAGCCTTTGTAAGTGCTTCGTCAGCGGACATGCCCTTTTTGATGTTTTCCATCATCTTGCCGAGGTGAACGAATTTGTAACCGATAATGAGGTCGTCAGCATCGAGTGCGATTTCGGTGATGTAACCTTCTGCAAGCTCGAGGTAACGCGGGCCCTTTGCCTTTGTGGAAAATACTGTACCGGTCTGGCTTCTCAGACCCTTACCAAGGTCTTCCAAACCTGCACCAACCGGAAGACCGCCTTCGGAGAACGCTGTCTGGGTACGGCCGTATACAATCTGCAAGAACAGCTCGCGCATAGCGGTGTTGATTGCATCACAAACGAGGTCTGTATTGAGCGCCTCTAAAAGTGTCTTACCAACGAGCGCTTCACTTGCCATAGCGGCAGAGTGCGTCATACCGGAGCAGCCGATGGTCTCAATGAGTGCTTCTTCAATGATACCCTCTTTTACATTGAGTGTCAGCTTGCAGGCACCCTGCTGCGGTGCACACCAACCGATACCGTGGGTCAGACCGTTGATATCCTTAATTTCCTTAGACTCTGTCCATGCACCTTCCTGCGGAATCGGCGCCGGACCGTGCGCTACGCCCTTTTTCACGCAGCACATGTTTTCAACTTCATGTGAATACATCATCTGATTTACACCTCTTCTAATTATTGTAAATATAGGTTAAAAACACTATTGATAATATTTTAACACTAATTTGCCCCCATGGCAAGCAAAAAATACCATAAATCCTTATTTTTTATAATTTGATGAAAAAGCACGAAATAGTCTTTACTTTCGTCTTGGTTTTTCGTATAGTATAGGCAAATATGACAGTCAGAGGCAGCGATTACGAAAATAACTTTCTGCACCCTTTCTTATAAAGACGCCAAAGACCTCGGCTTTGGCGGTGCAAGCTGTTTTAGCAAATGGTTTAACACATCGAGCATATTTTGCCGCTCGAGTTTCGCAAAACCAGCCTTTGCTTAAACAATGCCTTAGAATGGTGCAAGCGCTTGGACAAATAACACCATAGACTCTGCTGTGAATATAAAATAATAAGTAGACAGTAAATTATTGGCAACTTCGTGGAATATTATTATGTTCGTGGTAAAATAATAGTATAAATATAGAAAGGGAGTTGTACAATGATGAAAATTATAACAGATGAATTAATTGAAAAATTTAAGCATTTTTTAATTAATGAAGAAAAGGCTTCTGCTACGCTAGAAAAATATATGCGTGATATCAAAGCTTTCTCAGCATGGACTTCTGGCTTGGAGTTTGACAAAAGAAAGGTTCTTGATTACAAAGAATATTTGATAGGTAAATTTGCTCCTGCATCTGTTAATTCTGTGTTATCCTCGCTCAACAGTTTCTTCGAATTTAATAACTGGTACGAGTTGAAGGACAGAATGCTCAAAATTCAAAAACAGATTTTTGCTCAAAAGGATAAAGAACTTTCAAAAACAGAGTATGAAAGATTGCTTGATGCGGCAAAAGCAAAGAGTAACGAAAGACTATACTTGCTGATGCAAACGATCTGTTCAAGCGGAATCAGGGTATCGGAATTACAGCATATAACAGTTGAGGCCGTAAAAATAAGGAAGGCAACTATTAACTGTAAGGGTAAAATGAGAATTGTAATTTTACCCAAGGAGCTTTGCAGAATGCTCACAGAATACGCGAAAAACCAAAAAATAACAAGCGGACCCTTGTTTGTTACAAAAGCAGGAAAACCGCTTGACAGAAGTACTATATGGAAAATGATGAAGGCGCTTTGCGAAAGCGCAAGAGTATCTAAGTATAAAGTGTTTCCACATAATTTAAGGCATCTTTTCGCACGCACTTTTTACACACTTCAAAAAGACATTGTAAGACTTGCAGACATTCTCGGACATTCAAGCGTAAACACCACACGTATATACACTATGGAAACCGGTGAAATACACCGTAGACAAATTCAGCAATTAGGACTTTTACGCCTATAAATAAAAAATACCACATAATCGATATTATGTTGCAAGACATAACGAAATTGACATAAAAGGAATTAGACGACTCTATGGCATACACATACTTTTCTAAAAAAGTGCATAATTTTTAGACCGGTTCTTGTTATTTTTGTAAAACCGGTCTGTTTTGCTATACCTTTTTTTATGCATATTGATGATTCTTCTATTAAACAACTGTAAATCATTGACAAACACTCCTGAACATGCTACAATATGTACGCAATAAATATTGAACTCGGCGATAAAATACCACATAATATCGATTATGTTGCAAGGCATATTTTTTTAACATCTTTTGTAATGAACATTACTTTGTCGAAATATGAAAAAAGTATTGCAAGAAAAGGTTGAAGGAAATGGATGCTTATACTCTGTCTGACAGAAAAAGAGAAATTGTAAAAACCACATGGGAATACTTGCTTACAACCGGATTAGCACACGCTTCAATCGGAGAATTGTGCAGAGAAACAAAGCTTGCACAAAGCAGCTTGTATCATTGGTTTGAAAACAAGGATGATATTTGGATCAGTGCCGGAAAGTACGGATTGTCTAAAGTCGTTGATGCACTCTTCACTTTTACGCTCAACCACACAGCTGATGTGCGGAAGTATTTCGATACCCTTTTAGACGAGGTTGAAAAATATAAGTATGAGCTTAGACTTGCACTTCAGATTACAACCAGTCCGGTATTCGGCGAACGCATGAGAGACAAATCAAAAGACTTTAGACTTCTCTATGAAATATATGCAGAAAAAATTATGGGTATTTTTGGTTGTACCTATGCGCAGGCAGAAATATTCATTTATTCCATAATTGCTTATGTAATCGACTATGCAATATGGGACGATGGCGAAAAAACACAAATGTTGCTTGATAATCTGTATACAAGAATAATAAAAAATTTTCCATCTTTCAAACCTCCCGATTCCAGGTAGCTTTTGACATAGGTATTTGACGTTTGCTAAACGACAAACAAAATAATAACCTAAGGTATGACGCAAGTCTCCCCCCTCTCTTACAAAACATACAACTTGCTTGATTTACATTTTAGCTATGACTCCCTGTATTTGCATCCTGGTGATGACATCCGGTTTTCAAGTGGGTTGTATGTTTTTAAGAGATTATAATATTTTTTGCAAGGTGATTTATTCCCTTGTGCATTCGTGTGGCAGTTTAGTATAATGCCACACAATTTTAAATTAAATAAGCTGCCGCAAGGCATCTGTGGAGGTGAGAAATCACAAGACATTACATTATAAGGTCGAGCGCAGACGACCTGACAATGCTATAAAACTTTCTGCCCGAAGCGGAAACGGAATTTTCGCAAAATCTATAAAGAAAGAAGGCGTTTTTTAAGTGAAACTTAAAAAAATGTTAGCTTCAATCCTTGCAATCGCAATGGTATTGAGCACAATGGGCATCAGCGTATTTGCTACACCGGAAGACGGAGCTGCAGCATTGATAGCCGGTGACAGTATATCTGTTACAAACCTGCCGGATGCGTTCACCCAAGAAACCAATCCCAATGGAAAACAGGTGTTAATGGCTAAAAACTGGACAGGTGATATTGATGTCAACTATCCCGGATTGTCCACATCGTTTTATCTTAATGGATATACCTTAGAGGGACAGTTAAAGCTTAGTGATGTCAACATATTGAATTTATATGGTGTTGAACCCGGAAATGATTGGGCAGGCACTGATAGCAGAATTATTACTACAGGGATTGATGAAGATTATGCAATTTATCAGACTTCCAATGCAAACCTTAACATCTATAGCACAATGACAATACAGGTAACAGATGCCGAAGGTATTGCTATTTATGCTGAAAGTGGCAAAGTTATTCTTGGGTCTGATGGTGTTACTGTTGAAGGTAAAATCAAAGCAGTTAATCCTGCTATTGTAAAAATCAGTGCCGGTACATATATGGGCGGTTTTGAAGCAGACAGCGCAACTAATCTTGAAATAACAGGCGGTAAGTTTGCGGTTGATCCATCAAATTATCTTCCTGCAGGCTACAGCGCTGTGCTTGGTGATGATAATATGTACACCATTGAAAAGCCCGCTGCAACTCTTAATGATTTAACTCTTGAAGATGGTAAATATATTATTTCAACTCCTGCAGATGTTGTAACTCTTCGTGAAGTAATGAGCAAAGAGTCAATCGCAACAGGAACAGAGTTTGTTCTTGCAAACAATATTGATATGACAGGCGTAATTCTTGCACCTGCCGGAAATGACTCCATTCGTTTTTATGGAATATTTGACGGTAATAACCACAAAATATCAAATGTCACAATTGAGGGCAGAGAAAATTCCTATGTGGCATTCTTCGGCAACACATCGGGGGCCACAATTAAAAATCTTACAATTGAAAACATAACAGTAACGGGCGGACAATATACTGCAGGTATTGTAGGCAGAGCGAGAAATACTACTGTTACAAACTGTGCCGTTACAGGAACAGTTGCGATTGATGGACACGACGGCGTCGGCGGTATTGTAGGCGGCGGTGTTGCAAATGTTACAGACTGTAGCGTAACGGGGGATGAAAACAGTTACATAACAGGTTTGTGGGATGTAGGCGGTATTTCAGGTCTTGTATCTGCAGGCACAACTACAATTCACAACAACGTTGTTGACGGTCTGGATATAACAGCAGAACAAGGCATCGTGGGCGGTATAGTAGGTCGTCTTTTAGTGGGTGGCACAGGCGTTGAAGTTACCCAGAATACAGTTAATGATACAGCGATTACATCAACAGGTGCCAATGCAGAATATTCAGCACTTATAGTTGGTAACACAGGAAACGGTACAGTACTTTACGGCGGTAATACTGCAAACAACACAAGTCTTACAGAAGACGGTGTTGATAAAGATAATCTTTATGAAACAAGTGAAAATGACAGTGTAGTTATTGCTGTTGCATCTATTGAAAACGCAGACGGAAATGTATCATACCATGCAACAATACAGGATGCTATTGCAGCTGCAGAGGCAGGTGATACTGTTAAAATTGCAGCAGGTAACTACGCTGGTGGTATCAGTATAAGTAAAGATATAATACTCGAAGGCTCCGTAGACGAAAATGGAATCCCAACTACCATTTTCAATAGTGGAAGTACGGCTATTTATATCAGTAAGGGAACAGTTAAAAACATTAAGATAGAAAACGTTTCCAAAGGTTTTTATGGTGAACCCTGCGGAAATGTTGTTTTCGATAATGTACATATGATCAATCTTCTCTACGGTTTCCATCTTGTTGCATATTCAAGCGATGTAACATGGACTATCCAAAATTGTTATACAGATGTAACCTGGGCAAACTCTTTTGGTAAATATAATTGTGATGGTGCCACCATTATAATGAAAAATAATGAATTTGTTTCTACAAATCCATACTATGGTGAAGAATACGGAGCAAACCTTGTAAACACATTTTGCCCGAACACAATAATTGAAGATAACATTTTTGGCGAAAACGCAAAAATCTTAATTCGTGAAGACGCAAAGAATGGTGTTGAAATCGGCACAAACTATTATGCAGAAGGTTTCGAAAATGCCCTTTCTGACGATTGCGCACACGGCGTAGTAATTGAAACATACTATAAAGACAAAGAAATGACAGAGACTGTTCAGGCTCCGACAGGTGTGTTGCAGACGGGTGCAGTAAATGCGGCTGATGCAAACAGAACATTTATAACTGTAGAATTCAGCAAAGTTTATGCTACAGAAAGTCTTAAACTTGAAATTTTAGATGAAAACGACACTTTACTTGCTACAACAACAGCAACACAAAAAGTATTTGATGACATATCATTCCCTATAGGTGCGTTAAGTTCATTTACAGGTATTAACTGTACTGACGAATACTGGTCAACTACATGGGAAGAGAACAAATTAAGAGGAGACTATATTCCTAAAAAGACAGTTTTGTATGTTGACGGTGTAAAACTTAGCGAAGGCATAATTTCTGATCAGCTTACAGGGGAAATAACACCTCTTGACTGGGGAACAATCCCCGGCGTTGCACCTGCTCCCGTTGGTACAATCACTCCCGGTTATACATCAGAAACAAGAATCTGGGGTGAGGGTACAGCAACTGCAAATTACAGTTATATTGTAGAACTTTATGCAGGTGACGAAAAAATTGCACAGGCAAAACTTAAAGATTACAACAATGTAATTGACGGTGACGTATATGTAACATGGGGTATTCCTTTTGACGGCTCAGATTCCAATTACTGGGATGTTGAATGGTACGGCAAAAATCCGTATGTAGATACAGTTCCTACAAAGGTTGTTCTTGTTGCAGACGACAGAGCAGTTGCTGAAAACATAGTTAAGTTGTGTGCCCCCGACGACCTTAACCCTGTTTTGTGGGATGAACTTGAAAACGTACCTGCAGCGGCAAAACTTGGAAATAAACGTTTCGGTACAATTCAAGCGGCAGTTAATGCAGCAACAACAGGCGATAACGAGATTATTATTCTTCCGGGCACCTATGATGAATCTTTTATGATAAATCAAACAGAGGGGATTAATATTACCATTAAGGCAGAAAATAAAGGTGATGTTACATTGACAGGAACAATTTCTGTTAATGGTGACAGAAGACAAGATGGCACTGAAACTCTTGTCATTGAAAACCTGGTATTTGACGGAAGAGAAAAAACAGCAGCTCATGACTTTATTATTGATAGCAATGGAACCCCCAATTATCCAACCTATGCCCATAATGTAACGATTAAAAACTGCGAATTTTTGGGTAACAATGATTACAATAATGCTGTTGTTGCATTTAGAGAAAGAAAAGCAGGTAGCAACAATATTGTATTTGATGGTTGCACAGCAAAGAGATTACATTCCTTAGTCCAGGTTTCAAATTCAAAGAAAATCACAGTTACAAACTGTAAAATAACTGATTGTGAATCAGTTGTAAATGCAACAGGCTCTGCGGTTGTTGTTTTCACAAACAATGTTGTTGATGTTGATAATTTTGCAGTCAGAACAGGACAGAGTTCTGCAAGCACAAATACAGCCGCCGATATTACTATGACAGACAATACAATAGAAGCAGGTGTTACAGCTCTTGCAATGCGCAATGCGACAACAACGGCCATTATGACAAATAACTCAATCGTTGCTCCTGCGGCATATACTGCTGAAAATTCGGACAGCAGTACAATCAACGGTGTTGCTGTTACGGCAGATAACATAGCCGAAGAAATTACTAATAACAATACAGTGACTAAGCCTCGCAAGCCGAGCTATGGTGGTGGTGGAGTTTCCAGATACACCGTAAAATTTGAAACGAATGGCGGTAGTGCTGTTAAAGTGCTCACGGTAAACAAAAATGCGGTTGCAACAGAACCTGCTGCACCGACAAAAGATGGCTTTAAGTTTGAAGGCTGGTACACAGACAAAGAACTTACAACAGTTTATGATTTCACAGCAAAGGTAACAAAGAACTTTACTCTTTATGCTAAGTGGACTGAAATCGAAAAAGAACCCGTTATAGATGAACCCGACACAGCAGTTGCATTCAAGGATGTAAAGACGGACGACTGGTTCTATGAAAATGTTAAGTATGTTGTAAAAAACAAACTTATGAATGGTGTGTCAGAAGATAAATTTGCTCCGAATGATACACTTACAAGGGCTATGCTTGTAACCATTCTGTATCGTTTAGAGAGCGAACCTGAAACAGATAATGTTTCTTTTACGGATGTTCATCCTGAGGAATACTATGCAAACGCTGTATCTTGGGCAAAGCAAAAAGGTATTGTGAATGGAATAACCGAAACTGAATTTGCTCCAAATAGCAATATTACCCGCGAACAAATTGCAACTATCATTCATAGATATGCAGATTTTAAGGGTTACGATGTTAGTGTATCCGAAAACACGAACATTTTCTCTTATGCGGATGCAGAAAGCATTTCCGACTATGCAGTTGCCGCTATGAAGTATGCAATCGGCAGCGGTCTTATCCAAGGCAAATCCGCCACAACACTGAATCCGAAGGATAATGCCACCAGAGCAGAAATCGCAGCAATCCTTCAAAGATTTATCGAAGCAAACAAGCAATAGAAACAAAGCATCATTGCAGTTAACTTATCAGAGAGAGGATTCATTTCCTCTCTCCCATAAGTTATACAGGAGAGTTGATTATGTTTAAAATGTTATTTATTGGGGCAGCCGTTTTAATTTCAGCATTTATTATAGTTGCGCTGTACTGTGCAATGGTAATCGCAGGTCGCTCCGATGAGAATGAAAACGATGGCGATAATAACGAAGGATATGCTGATATGCTTCTAAAAAAGCAAATATGCCCAAGATGTAAAACCGGCAAAGATAGTTATGAACTTGATCAACACTCCGAATTTTGTCCCTATATCGGGTGCTGGAAAAAGGGCAAATGTAGCTTCTATGTGCCTCTTGACCCTCCAAATAGGAATATACAAAGAGAAAGAAAAAAGTCTTCAAAAAAATATAATGTGAACCACTAAAGCATGGTACAGTTGATTGTTATAAACTGCACCATGCTTTTTTATAAACTGTAAGTTTTTCTCACAAAATTAAATAATACGGCGGAATCGGCACCTTGTTTTTGTTGAGCATCTTTCTCACATCAGAAAGGTCCGAAAGCTTGGACGGCGTTTTGCCCTTGCTCTCGTCAAATTTCTCTACCTTGACACCCGTCCCGCACTGTGATATAATTATTCAGACGAGTCACTGGCCCGTCTCCCGTTAAAGCTGATTTTTTCGGCCAGGGTTGGCCATGGCTCGTCTTTTCTTTTGATTTGAGAGCACATCGCACCATCAATACTTTTTTATTGTCGGTCTGCGCTTTTATATCCGCCGGTGGTTTTGAGAACATCTCGCCATTGACAGTTGGAAGGATTGTGGTTTCATATGAGCAGAGGTAATTGTCGCAGAAGCGTTTCGGACGTTCGATACAGGGGTTAGCAGGTATAATTCTTGGTATAATAATGATTAAGGTGTTTGAGAAAAACAGAATTATGATGGAGTAAAACAATCGCACAATTTATAAAATACTGCCGGGGAACAAATCCACGGCAGTATTTTGTGATAATTAAAAATCAAGAGATGGTTTTTGTGGATTAACATAGAGATTTTATATCATTAGTTGGCGGCAGGCAATTGTGATTTTTACATACATAAAATGTTGTCTGCTTGTTTAAAAGCGGATATTTTGTGCTATCTGTAACTACCGATACATTTACCATAAAAGGAAGTTTTTCTCTTATTTGAGTTAAATCAGAATGTTCTTTGAGTGCTATCGTAATATGCGGCATCGGATTTTCATATAACAGCATAGCAATTAAAAACATACTGTTACCTGATGGGTAGTTGTTTGCCTTAACACACATAAATGCTATCTGCTTTTCCAAAAGCTCTTTATACTCATCTTTCTCTGTGATTTGATACAATCTGACCAAATTATATGTCATGACCGAATTTCCGCTGGGAATAGCTCCGTCATAAGTTTCTTTTGGATTTATAAATAATTCAGTACGATTTGACTCACAAAGGTAAAAACCACCGTTATTGTCGTCCATAAACATTCTAACAGTTTCTTTGCAGAATTTTTCTGCCTTTTCGAGATAGTCTTTATCAAGTGTTGTGTTGTAAAGTTCTGTCAATGCTGTAACATAAAATGCATAATCATCTAAAAAGGTATGTTTTGAACACTTTCCATCACGAAAGCTTGTATAAAGTCTTAGCTCCTCAGACATATTATTTTCGATAAATTTCTGTGATTTCTGTGCTGCATTAAGATGTTTTTTATTTCGCGTAACTCTGTATAGCATAGACAGTGCTGCAATCATCATAGAATTCCATGATAACAAAATTTTATCATCCAGGTGAAGCGTAAAACGTTTTTTTCGATAACTGTACAGTTTTTTTGTTTCATCTCGGAATTCAGCCTTTAAATCATTGCTTTTAAGCAGGTTTGGAATATTTATACCTTCAAAGTTTCCCTTCTCTGTAATATCGAAAACTTTGGCAAATTCTTTTCCTTTCTCTTCGCCTAAAATATCTATGATTTCATTTAGCGAAAAGGTGTAATATTTTCCCTCAACACCCTCACTGTCCGCATCCTGAGCACTATAAAATCCACCATCGGGAGATGTCATTTCATTTAATATATATTCTGCAGTTTTTTCAGCAGTATCAAGATAAATCTTGTTGTTAGTTATGTTGTAAACAGATGCATACGCTATTATCAGCAAAGCATTATCATATAGCATTTTCTCAAAATGAGGAGCAAGATAGTACTTATCTGTAGAATACCTTGAAAAGCCGTAACCAATGTGGTCGAAGATGCCACCTTTTCTCATTTGTAACAGTGTTTTTTCTGCCATTTTCAAGGCATCAGAATGATTGTTTTGTTTTGCGTATAGCATTAAGAATAACAAGTTATGTGGTGTAGGAAATTTGGGGGCATCTCCAAAACCACCATGCGTGCTGTCGAAGGTGTGTTCAAAAATCTGTACTGCGCATTGTATTAAGTCGCTATTGGTTTGAGTTTTTTCATCTGACTGAGTATTTATCAGGTGTTTGATAATTTCTTCTGCAGACTCTAAAAGGTCTTTTTGATTCGAGTACCATTGATTTGCAATAGTATTTAAAAGTTCTGAGAAACTTGGCATACCATATCGCGATTGCGGAGGGAAATATGTGCCTGCAAAAAACGGTTTTTTATCCCATGTCATAAATATGCTCATGGGCCAACCTCCACTACCAGTAAATGCTTGACATACCGACATATATACACTGTCAATATCCGGGCGTTCCTCACGGTCTACCTTGATTGAAATAAAATATTTGTTCAATATTTCTGCCGTTTTGTTATCCTCAAAGCTTTCGTGCGCCATAACATGGCACCAGTGACATGTGCTGTAGCCAATACTTAAAAAAATCGGCTTGTTTTCTGTCTTTGCCTTCTCGAATGCTTCCTCACACCAAGGATACCAGTTTACAGGATTTTCTGCATGTTGCAGCAGGTACGGACTTGTTTCATTTTTTAATTGATTGCTCATTTTTGCCTCCATATTAAACTTCATTTTTGTTAGTATATCCTAATGTAAATAAGAAATACTATACAAAAAACTACGGAGATAATAAATGTCAAAAAATAACTATTTTAAAGGTTGGTACTTCAAATGCTGTGCAAATGATACAACAATTGCTTTTATTCCGGCATACCATCGTAGCAATGGAATAGAGGCTGCCTCCCTGCAAATTATAACGGATGAAGAAGTATTTAATATAGAATTTGACTCACTACAATACTACGAAAAACCGTTATGTGTGAACATAGGAAATTGTGTGTTCTGCGAAAATGGCATAAAGCTAAACATTAAAAATGATAATCTGGCAATTAGCGGCGAACTTCGATTTAGATGCATTTCACCAATTAGATATGATATTATGGGACCATTTTGTTTTCTACCTTTTATGCAATGCAAACACAGTGTTTACAGCATGCAGCATGCAGTGGATGGTCAAATCACTATTAATAGCAGAGAACTTGATTTTAAAAACGGACTTGGTTATATTGAAGGAGACAGCGGGCACTCTTTTCCAAATCGGTATATATGGACACAATGCCTTTTTGAAAATAGCTCTCTAATGCTATCAGTTGCGAATATTCCGTTATTCGGATTCCATTTTACCGGAATTATCGGTGTGGTTTTGATTGACGGAAAGGAATATAGAATTGCCACCTATCTTGGAGCAAGATTAAAACATATTGATAAAAACATTGTCACGGTCAAGCAAGGTGCATATGAACTCACAGCAAAATTAATCCATAAGAACTGCCAACCGCTGTATGCTCCTGAAAATGGCAGAATGGACAGGATTATTCATGAAAGTGCTTCCTGCAGGGCATATTACAAATTTTCCTGCAAAGGTAAACTTCTGTGTGAATTTACAAGCGACAGAGCAAGTTTTGAATTTGAATACACAAGCTTATGAGAAGAGCTTGCCTTTATAAATCCGGCAAGCTCATTGCATTAGTATTCCGATATGATTTTATCCACATACTGTCGCATTTCTTCTTTTGATGATACTGTATGTGTACCATTGATAATTTCCTGTTTTTTAGTTTCGCTGAGAGTAGCAAACTTTTCCATAACTTCAGGTCTTTGTGCAAGTGCCATTCCAAGACCTACGGGCATTTGGTAATTTTCCATGATCATCACTCCATTCTACATATAGCATACCCATTTTATAATGCATTTATTTAGTAAGATTGCGTGGACCTATATGTAACCGGTGACCGGTGAAACTGTAAATGAAGCAAGGAAGACGATTTATTTATATTTGCAAATATAACCACTTAGTCCGCAAAGCCTTGTTGCGACTGCGTTTAAGGGCATCAAATGTGGCTAACATGTGGTCAAAATCGGTTTTTTGCGATTTTTCAAACAAAGCAAAAACCTCAGAAACCGCTTGGTTACTGAGGTTTAAGGTGGTCGGGAATACAGGATTTGAACCTGCGGCCTCATCGTCCCGAACGATGCGCGCTACCAAACTGCGCTAATTCCCGATAATACCATTCATTTTGTTTAATGAATGGATATTTATTAAGTTGTGAGTATACTGTGTGTCCAAGGTGGACTACCAAGCTGCGATAAACTCCGATGTTCGATTGTAAAAAAACATTAGGATGGGTGCGCCTTAACTCCACCCATACATAATTTCTTACTCAGAAAAATTGGTGTCAATAAGGTCAACTAAAGCGTCAACAGCTTCTTTTTCGTCGAGACCGTCTGCAATTACGGTGATTGCCGTGCCGCGAGTAATACCAAGCGACAGGATACCCAGAAGGCTCTTTGCATTAACTTTTCTTTCTTCTTTTTCCACCCAGATGCTGGACTTAAACTCGTTCGCCTTCTGGATAAAGAAGGTAGCCGGTCTTGCGTGCAAGCCAACCTGATTTTGAAGAGTTACTTCTTTAGAATACATCGAACACTTCTCCTCTCCGTGAATCTGCCGTTTGAACTCATGAAACTATAATACTATAAAATTTGCGGTTCGTCAAGACTTTTTTTTGAAAAACACACTTCTTGGTATTTTGTACAAAAACAATCAAATTCTTGTGCCGAGCTTTGTAGAATTTTGCGCACGAAATTCCTCAAAATAGTCGCCGTCAATCGCATCGCGGATTTGCTGCATTAGGTTGTTGTAGAAATACAGGTTGTGCAGTACCGCCAAACGCTGTGCAAGCATTTCCTTTGCCTTAAACAAATGACGGATGTATGCTCTCGAATAGTGACGGCATGCCGGACAGTTGCACTTTTCGTCAATCGGGCGCTCGTCGAGTTCATATTTATTATTGATTAAATTAAGAATGCCTTCGCTTGTAAACACATGCCCGTGGCGCGCATTACGGCTCGGCATGACGCAGTCAAAGAAATCCACGCCGCGCGCAACGGCTTCGATGATATTCTGCGGTGTTCCCACGCCCATCAGGTAACGCGGTTTATCTTTTGGCATAAACGGCTCGACCGCCTCGATGATGCGATACATCTCCTCATGCGTTTCGCCGACCGCCAGACCGCCGATGGCATACCCGTCAAGGCCCAGCTCGGCAATCTCCTGCATATGTGCCTTGCGAATTTCATCGTGCGTACCGCCCTGATTGATGCCAAAAAGCATCTGGTGCGGGTTGATGGTGGTGTCTAAAGAATTGAGCCTTGCCATTTCCGCCTGACAGCGCTTGAGCCAGCGCGTCGTTCGCGCTACGCTTCTTTGCGTGTAGTCGTACGGCGCCGGATTTTCGATACACTCGTCAAAAGCCATGGCAATCGTCGATGCCAGATTCGACTGAATCTGCATGCTTTCTTCCGGCCCCATAAAAATCTTTTTTCCGTCCACGTGCGAAGAAAAGTACACACCCTCTTCTTCTATCTTGCGCAGACCCGCCAAAGAAAACACCTGAAAACCGCCGCTGTCCGTCAATATCGGGCGGTCCCAATTCATCATTTTATGCAGACCGCCAAGCTGATAAATCACCTTGTCGCCCGGACGCACATGCAAATGATATGTATTGGAAAGCTCCACCTGACAGCCGATTTCTCTTAAATCCATACTCGATACGCCGCCTTTGATGGCCGCGGAAGTACCGACATTCATAAACACCGGTGTCTGTATAACGCCGTGCACAGTTTTAAATTCACCGCGACGTGCTTTTCCGTTTGTCTTGTGTAATGTAAACATATTGCCTCCAAAATAACGAATAAACATCAAAACAACGATGTTTATCCAAAGTAAGAAGTAAGAAGTAAAAGTGAAGAGTGAAAAGAAATTGTTGCTTTTTGCTTCGGCAAAAAGCTTCATTTTCTCTTATCTTTTCTCTCTTATCTCTTCTCTGCTGATTGTATAAATCTTTTATACAATCAGCATCGCGTCGCCGAAACTGAAGAAGCGGTATTTCTCTTTGACCGCCGTTTCATAAGCGCGCATCGTAAGCTCCCTGCCCGCAAACGCCGAAACCAGCATAATCAGGGTCGACTCCGGCAAATGGAAATTCGTGATGAGCGCATCCACACACTTAAATTTATACCCCGGATAAATGAAAATATCCGTCCATCCGGTCTGCTCGCGTACAAATCCGTTTTCATCCGCCACCGTTTCAATCACGCGATTGGATGTCGTACCGACACAGATGACGCGGCCGCCGTTTTTCTTGGTTTCATTCACCATATCCGCCGCTTCCTTCGTCAGGATATAAAACTCCGAATGCATTTTATGGTCGGTGATTTCATCCGCCTTGACCGGACGAAACGTCCCCAAACCGACATGCAAAGTTACATAAACAATCTTTACGCCCTTTTTCGCAAGCTTCTCTAAAAGCTCCTGTGTAAAATGCAAGCCCGCCGTCGGCGCTGCTGCCGAACCTTCATGCTTGGAATACACCGTCTGATACCGCTCTTTATCCGTCAGTTTTTCCGTAATATAATGCGGCAGCGGCATTTCACCGAGCCTGTCTAAAATTTCTTCAAATACCCCTTCGTAGTCAAAACGCACAATGCGGTTGCCGTCGTCTTTTACCTCAATAACTTCTGCACGCAAAAGCCCGTCCCCGAATTCAAACTTTGCGCCGACCTTGGCGCGCCGGCCCGGTTTTACAATGACTTCCCACTCGTCGAGCGCACGCTTGTGCAAAAGTAAAAATTCCATTGCGCCGCCCGTATCCGGACGTTTGCCGTACAGACGCGCCGGAATCACGCGCGTATCGTTGAGCACCAGACAGTCTCCGCTCCCGAGTTGCTCCGTTATATCGGAAAATACAGAATGCTCAATCGTATTTTCTTTTCTGTTTACAACCATCAATCGCGATGCGCTTCTGTCCTGCAAAGGCGTTTGCGCAATCAGCTCCTGCGGTAAATCGTAGTAAAATTCCTCTCGTTTCAATCCAAATCCCCACTTGCTTCAGATAATGTTGTGCCCGGATAATAATGGGCGATAATTTCGTCATAGGTAAAGCCGGCTTCCGCCATGCCTTTGGCACCGTACTGGCTTAGGCCCACACCGTGACCGTAGCCGCGGCCACTGAAAATATAATTTTCAGTGTCTTGCTGTTCTAGTTTGGTCACACCGTCTGCACTGAGCACATACAGTGTATCCCCCGTCTTGGCAAGTCCACTTGCCGTCAATACTGCCGGACGGCTTTCGAGAATTTTCGCGACCTGCTGTGTGATGGCGTACAGCTCCGTCTTGAGCGGTGTCTGCACATAATAATACTGGCTCTTCAAACCAAAAAACGTTCTGCAACTGTCAAATGTCAGCGTATGCGTACCGCTTGTGCCAACCACCGTCAGCTTGCGCACGCGCTTGTCGTCGCCGCGCTCTGCCACATAGATGTTGACAATATCGCCGATGTCCTTGCCTTTCGCCGCAAGCTTTTCTTTGATTTGCTCCGGCGTAAAGGTATACTCCCAGACACCGTTCGGGATATTTTGTGTATCCTCGTAGGTGTCTTCCACACTCTTTAAATAATCCAAACCGGCGCCGCCGCCCCACGCTGAATACACGTCCGCCGTCGTGCCGCCGCTCGAAGATGTAAAATACGTCTGCGCCGGCGCGCCCTTATAGAGCACCAGTCTGCCGCTTGTATCCTGTGCCGCCTGTCTGGTAGATGCCGTTTCGCTTTGTATGCCGTTATAGGCCTGCGTACGCGTATCGTCCGTGACATCAATGCCGTAGGATTTGTAGGATTTCACCGTCGCCGCATACGTGCGCGCAACCACCGCCTGCGCCTTGAGCGCCTCTATATGCCAGGAAGCGTACATTTCGCTGCCGACCACCGCCGCAGTATAATCATCAAAGTCCACCAGGTTCACAATGGCAATCGCACTCGAATTGATTCTGTCTGCCACAATGTAGCCACGGTAACTTTTGCCGTCTACCCTTGTTGTGCCAAACCCGTCCGAGCCGAAAGCAAAAATATCCGTTTCGTCACGAAATACAATATAGCTGTAACCGGCATTGACCATAACAGTCTTCATATCCAGATAGACTGTATCGACCAAAATCCCCTGTGCATCCAAAGTTGGTTTTATCGCCTCTGCCTGCGCCGCATCTTCAAAAAGACCGATTAACACTTTGTACGCGCCGTCAATGCGGCCGCCGTGTGCTTCCAATCCTTGATTGCGCAATTCTCTCGATCCTGCCAGAGCTTCTGTCAAGGAGGCATACGTATGCTCGGTCACCAAATACGTACCGCCGCCCTTTTCCACCAACACGTCGCGACCTTCTATGGTCATCATCGGTGTAAAGACCCGGTCTGTCGCATAGCCGACCACAATATCCTGCTCCGTTGCCGCTTTAAAACTGTTTACCGAAGCCGAGCCGAAGCTCAGACCAACCTTAATATATTCAAATGCCTCATAGGCGTACGCCGGCAACACACTGACCGAAAACAGCAGTATGCACGCCAGCAATACGGAAATGATTTTTCGCATAGCCTTAAACCCCGTTTTTCGTTTATTTGCGTTTTATGCTTTTTAACGTATCCAAAATCCCCTGCACAATGGCCTGCGCCGCTGCAGTGCGGCATTCGGCATCTGCCAGTTTTGCACGGTCCTCCGCATTGGAAATAAATGCGGTTTCGACAATCACCGACGGCATATTTGCCTTGCGAATTACATACATGGCGTTGCCGTTGATTCTGCCCTGGTTGACCGTCCCCATGGCCTTAGGCAGATATTTTAAAATGTTGTTTGCCACCTCTCTGCCGCTGACACCGTAAGCATCTGCGATGCTTTCATCGGTGTGATGCATCACCAAACTGCCGTGCATATCCGTTGTTTCATAGGAGTTGCAATGGATACTGATAAACAGGTCCGCATCCAGTTCGTTTGCAAAGGTAGTACGTGCATCCAGCGATACGTACGAATCATCGTCGCGCGTCATATACACACGTACGCCGGCTTCCGCAAGCAACTGATACACCTGTCTTGAAATATTTAAATTCACATTCTTTTCATACAATAACGGATTGCCCTCGTCATCATAACCGATGGCACCCGGGTCACTGCCGCCGTGCCCCGCATCAATCACAACAATCGGACCTTCTGCCTCCGACGGCTTGTCCGTATCTTCCGGCTTTTTATCTTCTTCCGGTTTTTCCTCTTTCTCTTCTTCCTTTTCTTCCTCTTTTTCAGGAGCCTTTCCCGTCAAAAGCACGGTCATTACCTTATTATTGGAAGAAAGCGAAATACGGATTTCGGGCAGCGACGCCACATCAAATACCGTGCGCGCCATTCCCTCATAATCCCCCAATCGAATCTGCGTTGTATTGCCTTTGCCTGCATACGAATATTTCTCCGTTGCAATGCGCGCATTTTGCACATCGACCACCACGCGGTTCGGGGTGTCCAGCGTCATATAAGTATAGCCTTCAATGGCTTCGCTGTAGGTCAGCTTTACCGTGAGCGTATCTCCGCTCAAACTGCTTTTTACACTCGTCAGTTTGTTGACCGGCACACTCGGCTCCGGCTCTTTTTCCGAAATGGAAATCAAGCCTTTTTTGTCGTCATAATCTACTTGCATATCCAGTGTTTCCGCCACAAAACGAATCGGCACCATGGTTTTTCCGACACCTTCATAAGACACCAGCTTTGCCGGCACTTCCATTTCTACCTTTTTGCCGTTGACCAGGGCAACATCGTCCCCGATTGCAAGCGACACCGTCGTATCGGCATCGGCAATCACCACGCGCGAGGGTTTGCCCTCCGTCCAGTACACCTGTGCGCCGACTTCTTCAAAAATCTCGCGCACCGGCACAATGGAGCGTCCGTTTGCAAGCACAATCGGCGGAATCGGCGTTTCAATTGCCTCTCCGTTGACATGGATGTCAAAATACGTCCCTGAATAATCGTGCTTTGCACCGTCATATTCCAAGGTTGCAACGAACAGCTTATCTGCCGCCAAAGCGCATACGCCGCCAAGCATAGACAGCAAAATTGTAAATACGATGCACATAGATAAAAACCGTTTCAAGCCGTTCGCCTCCCTTTTCCTTTTAATCAATCGTTGTTTGAGTTGCCTCCTGCCCGCCGTTGTAAGTCAAACCCAGATGTGCATAGGCCGCCGGTGTCAGCACACGGCCGCGCGGTGTACGCGTTAAAAATCCGATTTGCAACAAATACGGCTCGTACACATCTTCTATCGTGCTTGCTTCTTCACCGATGGATGCCGCAATGGTTTCAATGCCCACCGGACCGCCGCCGAAATTGCGGATGATGGTCTGCATCATATTGCGGTCGGTCATATCCAGACCAAGGTGGTCAATTTCCAGCATTTTGAGCGCCGCATCCGCTACAGCCTTGTCCACCGTACCGTCTGCGCGAATCTGCGCATAGTCACGCACACGCTTTAAAAGGCGGTTGGCAATACGCGGCGTACCGCGCGAACGCGAAGCAATCTCCGCCGCACCTTCCTCGGTAATGCTTACGCCGAGTACGGATGCCGAGCGCGTTACAATCTTCACCAGTTCCTCCGGTGTATAAAGCTCTAAACGGCTGACAACACCGAAACGGTCGCGCAGCGGCGCAGACAAATCGCCTGCACGCGTGGTTGCGCCAACCAAAGTAAACTTCGGCAAGTCAATGCGCAAACTGCGCGCGGACGGACCTTTGCCGATAATAATATCGAGCGCATAGTCCTCCATTGCCGGATACAAAACCTCCTCCACACTGCGGTTGAGACGGTGAATTTCATCAATAAACAATACATCGTGCTCGGACAAATTGGTCAAAAGCGCCGCAAGGTCGCCGGCCTTTTCAATGGCCGGTCCGCTCGTGATGCGGATGTTTACGCCCATTTCATTGGCAATAATGGTCGAAAGCGTTGTTTTACCAAGTCCCGGCGGTCCGTACAAAAGCACATGGTCGAGCGCTTCTTTTCTCGCCTTGGCCGCCTCGATGTAAATTTTTAAGTTTTCCTTTACTTTTGCCTGTCCGACATATTCTTCGAGCACACGCGGGCGAAGTCCCGTTTCCGTTTCCGCATCCTCATGCGTATAGGCACTCGTTATAAGTCTTTCTTCCATACCCTCATCAAAAAGCATACCCTACACCTACCTTGCCAGTTTCTTGAGCGCATCACGGATGACCAGTTCCAAATCCTGCGACTGGTCTACGCCTGCAAGCGCCGACTTTGCATCTGCCATACTGTAACCGAGCACCAAAAGTGCCTCCACCGCCTCGTCGGACGGATTGGACTGCGCAACAACCGTAAGCTCCGGCGCAGATTTTGCAAGCATTTCATCGTTGCCGATTTTATCTTTCAATTCCAAAATGATACGCTGTGCCGCCTTCGGACCAATACCGTTGGCACGGGTGAGCATCTTTTGGTCGCCCGTCACAATCGCCAGCGCCAGCGCCGAGGTCGGCATCGCCGACAAAAGCGCGGTCGCCGCCTTCGCACCCACACCGGATACGGAAATCAGCTTGGTAAACATACCGATTTCCTCCTCGGTTAAAAAGCCGTACAAATCACACACCATTTCACCGATATTCATATAAGTATAAACCTTAACCTCTCCGCCGACATTGCCGCAAGTCTGCAATGTTGTTGACGAGGTAAAGATTTTGTAGCCGATGCCGCCGGCATCCACCACTAAAAAGTTCTCCGCTTTTTTTGCAAGCGTTCCGGAAATATAATAAAACATAATTCCTCCATTTCCGCCGTTGTGGTTATGACAACGACGCGATTCGCTCAATTTATCCTTTTCCTTTTATTTAAAGGCGGAAATTGAGATGAAGCGCTAGGCGGCTGTTTGAGCGCTATACTTTTGTATGCGGACAAACAACAACGACGCGATTCGCTCAATTTACCCTTTAAAAACCAAAAGGGTGCATAATACAGCATTATATGCTATAATTATACACCCTTTTACTTTTAAGGTAAAGTTTCAATTTGATAACAATTGTAAATAATATGTACTAAAACTGGTTATATTTATTAAATTGGGCGCTGTGACCGTGGCAGATGGCGATGGCAAGGGCATCGGCGGTATCGTCGGGCTTGGGGACGGCGTTTAGGCCGAGCATGACTTTGACCATGGTTTGCATTTGCTGTTTGGTGGCACGGCCGTAACCGGTGATGGCCTGCTTGACCTGTAAGGGGGTGTATTCCGAAATAGGAATGCCCTTGTGGGTTGCGGCAAGCAAAATCACGCCGCGCGCGTGTGCAACGGTAATGGCGGTGGATACATTGGTATTAAAGAAGAGTTCCTCGATGGCGAGCGCATCGGGCGTAAATTCGTCGATGAGCTGACCGATGGCCTTGTAAATGTCAGCAAGACGCAATTCAGTCGGCGTGTGTGCTTTGGTTAAAATTGCACCGTAGTCCACCGGACGAAACTTATTATTGTCAAAATCCAAAATACCGTAACCGGTCGTTGCAATACCGGGGTCAATTCCTAAAATCCGCATATTTTCGCTCCTGTTTTAAAAAAGTAAAATTTTTTATTATTTCCTATTGCATTTTAGTTTTAATTGGTGTATAATACACTATGGTTTGAATATTTATGCATAAAAATGCATAAAATTAAATTTTTATTCATCCCAAAATTACTTATTAAATTTATTTTAACATAAAATTGGAGGGTTTACAATGGCAAAAGAAAAAGTTGTATTGGCCTATTCGGGTGGTCTGGATACATCCATCATCATTCCGTGGCTCAAGGAAAACTACGATTACGAGGTAATCGCAGTATGCGGTGACGTCGGTCAGGGTAAAGAAACCGAAGGTCTGGAGGAAAAGGCACTCAAGACAGGCGCATCCAAGCTCTACATCGAAAACCTGCAGGAAGAGTATGTAACAGATTTTATCTGGCCGACACTCAAGGCAGGCGCTGTATATGAAGGCAAGTACCTGCTCGGTACATCGCACGCAAGACCGTGCATCGCAAAGCGTATTGTGGAAATCGCCGAAAAAGAAGGCGCAACCGCAATTTGTCACGGCTGCACAGGTAAGGGTAACGACCAAGTGCGTTTTGAGCTCACCATCAAGGCGCTCGCGCCGCACCTCAAGATTATCGCTCCGTGGCGTATCTGGGATATCAAATCCCGCGAAGAGGAAATCGACTACGCGCTCGCAAGAGGCATCGACATTCCGGTAACCAAAGAAGACAACTACTCCATGGACAGAAACATCTGGCACTTAAGCCACGAAGGTATGGATTTGGAAGACCCGGCAAACGAGCCGAACCTCGACAGAATTTTGAAACTCATGGTTTCTCCGGAAAAAGCACCGGATGTACCGACTTATGTAGAAATCGAATTTGAAAAAGGTGTTCCGGTTGCCATCGACGGCGAAAAACTTGCGCCGGTTGAACTGCTCAAAAAGGCAAACGCACTTGCAGGCGCAAACGGCGTCGGCATTGACGATATCGTAGAAAACCGTCTGGTGGGCATGAAGAGCCGCGGTGTATATGAAACGCCGGGCGGCACACTTTTGTATGCTGCACACAAAGAGCTTGAGTATCTGTGCCTCGACAAGCAGACACTCCACTACAAGCTTGATGTGGCCAACAAGTTTGCTGACCTCGTATATGACGGTCTTTGGTACACACCGCTGCGCGAGTCCTTGTCCGCTTTTGTAGACAAGACACAGGAAAACGTAACCGGTAAAGTAAGAATGAAGCTCTACAAGGGCAACTGCACACCAGCAGGCACCACTTCCCCGTACTCCCTCTACGACGAAGATATTGCAACCTTCGACGCAGACGAAGTATACAACCAGAAGGATGCCGATGGCTTTATCAACCTCTTCGGTTTGCCGCTCAAGGTGCGCGCACAAATGCTTCGTAAGAACGGTTTAGACAAAAAATAAGATCCATCATATTCGGGCGGAGAATTCTCCGTCCGAATTTTGACTATACGAAATGAGGTACAAGCCATGCAAAAACTGTGGGGCGGAAGATTTTCCAAAGCAACAGATAAAAAAGTAGATGATTTTAACTCCTCCATCCGTTTTGACCAGCGGATGTACAAGCAGGATATTTTGGGCAGCATTGCCCATGCCACGATGCTTGGCAAACAAAACATTATTCCGAAGGAAGATGCAGATTTAATCGTAAAAACCCTCGGCGAAATTCTCGCGGACATCGAAGCCGGCAAGGTAGAATTTTTAATTGATGCAGAAGATATTCACATGAACATCGAAAAAATTCTGACCGAGCGCATCGGCGATGCAGGTAAGCGCCTGCACACCGGCAGAAGCCGCAATGACCAGGTCGCGCTCGACATCCGTATGTATCTGCGCGACGAACTCGGTGTGATTGAAGATATGCTCCAAAACCTGATGCGTACGCTTTTAAACATCGCAGAAGAAAACACGGACACGATTATGCCGGGTTATACCCATCTGCAAAAGGCACAGCCGATTACGCTGGCGCATCACGTGATGGCATACTTTGAAATGTTAAAGCGCGATTTGGCAAGACTTTCCGATGCAAAAAAGCGCATCAATATTCTGCCGCTCGGCTCGGGTGCACTCGCTGCAACCACTTATCCGCTCGACCGCGAATTCGTAGCCGAAATGCTCGGCTTTGACGGCGTAACGCTCAACTCCTTGGACGGCGTGAGTGACCGCGATTTCGTACTGGAAACCGAGTTCGTGCTTTCCATGATTATGATGCATTTAAGCCGATTCTCCGAAGAACTGATTTTGTGGAGCAGCCACGAATTTTCATTCGTAGAAATGGACGATGCCTATTCGACCGGTTCTTCCATTATGCCGCAGAAGAAAAACCCGGACGTGGCAGAACTCATCCGCGGCAAAACCGGCCGTGTATACGGCGACTTGGTCGCAATGCTCACCACAATGAAGGGCCTGCCGCTTGCGTATAACAAAGATATGCAGGAAGACAAAGAAGGTGTGTTTGATGCTATTGACACCGTACAGCTCTGTCTGCCGGTGATGACCGATATGCTCGCAACAATGAAAGTCCGCAAAGAAAATATGCTGCGTGGTGCAAAAGGCGGCTTTACCAATGCCACCGATGCCGCAGACTATCTTGTAAAAAAGGGACTGCCGTTCCGCGAGGCACACGAGGTTGTCGGCAAAATGGTGGCCTATGCCATTGCCAACGACAAAGCACTCGACGAATTTACGATGGAGGAATTTAAGGCTTGCTCGGACATTTTTGCAGAAGATGTATACGATGCCATCAGTATGAAAACCTGCGTGGACGGTCGAAGCATCATCGGCGGTCCGGCCGCCGAAACCGTAAAAAAAGCCATTGCCGCAGGCAAGGCGATATTGGAGAACTGATATGCGTATTTTAACGCTTACAATTCCATACGAATATGACGGAGTACAGATTAAATCTGTACTCCGTAAGCATTTTGGTCTGTCCTCGGCTTTAATGACTGCGCTCAAAACCAAAGACGGCATTACCTTAAACGGCGCCCATGCTATCGTAACCGAAAAGGTGCACACGGGCGACACGCTGGTTTTGCGGATTGCAGAAACCGGAAGTGATGCAATCGTTCCCACACAGATACCCATAGACATTCTCTATGAAGACGAAGATATTTTAGCTGTCAATAAACCGAGCGGTCTGCCGACACATCCGTCCATACGGCATTATACGGATACGCTTGCAAACGGTGTCGCTTTCTATTTCGCTAACCGTCCGTTTACGTTTCGCGCCGTCAATCGTTTAGACAAGGACACAAGCGGAATTGTTTTGCTTGCCAAAAACCGCTTTGCCGCCGAAGCGCTGGCACAGCAGCTTCGCGCAAAGCAAATTTCCAAGACCTATCTTGCCCTCGTCTGCGGTACACTTGTGCAAAGTGAAGGCTTTGTCGACGCACCGATTGCGCGCGACGAAGGCATCATCAAACGGCGTGTCGATGTAAAAGGTCAGCCGGCGCTGACACAATACCGCCTTATAAAACAAGGCAAAGCGCACGCACTGATTGAAGCCGCACCGATTACGGGGCGCACGCATCAAATCCGCGTACATATGGCGCATCTGGGTCATCCGCTCTACGGCGATTTTCTCTATGGTACGGAAGAAAAAGACAGCCGCACCATGCTGCATTGTCACACACTCGCTTTTTTGCATCCGTATACCAAAGAAAAAATGCAAATCACCGCCCCCCTGCCGGCAGATTTTGAAGAAAAGTTAAAACAGTTATTATAAAAGCGTTTGCGCAAATTCTGCACAGACGCTTTTGCTAAAAATGTACTATTGCCAATCCAGCGTCGGCTATGTTATACTAGTTATGTATGCTGAATTTTTAAAAGGAGTTTTTCCATTATGAAATATGATGTCATTATTATCGGCGCAGGTCCGGGCGGTATTTTTTCTGCTTATGAACTGGTAAAACAAAATAAAGCTTTGAAGATTGCCATTTTCGAGGCCGGCTATCCCTTGCACAAACGCAAGTGCCCGATTGACGGCAAAAAAATCAAAGCCTGCATCAACTGCAAGCGTTGCTCCATCATGAGCGGTTTCGGCGGTGCAGGCGCATTTTCCGACGGCAAATACAATATTACCAACGATTTCGGCGGTACGCTGTATGAATACATCGGCAAAGCAGAGGCGCTTGAACTCATGCACTACGTCGACGATATCAATATGCGTTTCGGCGGCGAAGGCACAAAGCTGTACTCGACCACCGGCTCGGAATACAAAAAGATTTGTATGCAAAACGACCTGCATCTTTTAGATGCTTCCGTGCGTCACTTAGGTACGGATATCAACTATATCGTTTTGGAAAACCTGTATAATTTCTTAAAAGACAAGGTAAAATTCTATTTCGGTTATCCGGTAGAGAAAATCGACAAAACCGAGGATGGCTACAGCATCGACTGCAACGGCCATCTCTATCACGGCAAAACTTGTATTATCTCCGTCGGCAGAAGCGGCAGCAAGTGGATGGAATCGGTGTGCAGACATTTAAAGATTCCGACCAAGAGCAACCGCGTAGACCTCGGTGTACGTGTAGAATTGCCGGCAGAGGTATTCTCCCATTTGACCGATGCACTCTACGAAAGTAAAATCGTTTACCGCACAGAAAAATACGGTGACAAGGTGCGCACCTTCTGTATGAATCCGAAGGGCAGCGTCGTAACGGAAAACACCAACGGCATCATCACCGTAAACGGCCACAGCTATGAAGACCCCAAAAAGCAAACGGACAATACCAACTTTGCCCTGCTCGTCGCACAGCGCTTCTCCGAGCCGTTTAAATCTTCCAATGATTACGGCGAAAGCATTGCGCGCCTGAGCAACATGCTCGGTGGCGGTGTGCTCGTACAGCGTTTCGGCGACTTAATTCGCGGCCGCCGCTCTACGGAGAGCAGAATGGAAGGCTCGTTTATGACACCGACCTTAAATGCCACGCCGGGCGATTTGAGTCTGGTGCTCCCCAAGCGTATCTTGGACAGCATTATCGAAATGATTTACGCGCTCGATAAAATTGCACCGGGCACAGCAAACGACGATACCCTGCTCTATGGCGTAGAAGTTAAATTCTATAATATGGAAGTTGAGGTGGACACTACCCTGCAATCCAAGCACAAGGGTCTTTATATCATCGGTGACGGCAGCGGTATCACCCACTCGCTCTCCCACGCATCCGCCAGCGGTGTCTGGGTGGCAAGAAACATGCAAAAGAATATGTAGGATATAAAAAAAGCACTTGCCCAATGCAAGTGCTTTTTTCTGGGAAAGCCGAACCATAGAGATATTTTAAAAATTCCTTTTCTCGTTGCCGTAAGGCAACATATCGCATCCGTCAGGATATATCGCACCGAAGGTATATCGAAAATTCCGTCAGGAATTTATATCGCTGAAAAAACGACACTAATCAACAAGATTAGTGTCGTTTTTTCTGGTGCCGCTGGTCGGGGTCGAACCGACACGGTATCACTACCACAGGATTTTGAGTCCAGCGCGTCTGCCAATTCCACCACAGCGGCATATGAAATTGAATACTTAAATAAGATACCACATTTGACCGTTTCTGTCAAGTATTTTTTTGCATTTTTAGTATGAAAACATAGTCCAGAATTTTTTATTGAAAATTTGAATATTTCATGCTACAATTAAGTCATCAGTAAAACTTTCATAAAAGGAGTGTACAAAATGAAAAAAACTGTTTCCGACATCATTGCCATGATTAAAGAACACGACATTAAAATGGTCGACTTTAAAATGGTGGATATCAACGGTCAGTACCGTCACGTGACCATTCCGGCGAAGAACTTCTCGGAAAAGACCATGAAAAACGGTATCGGCTTCGATGCTTCCAACTACGGCTACGCCGTGGTGGAGAAAAGTGATATGGTATTTATTCCGGATCCGGATACGGCTGTGATTGACCCGTTTTGCGAAATCCCGACCCTGTCCATGACCGGTAACGCCATGATTATCGACAATCCGGAAAACAGACCGCTCGCACAGTACCCAAGAAATATCGTGCTCGCGGCCGAAAAATATTTAAAAGACAGCGGCATCGCAGACACGATGCTGATTTTGCCGGAGTTTGAGTTTTATCTGTTTGACAATGTAGGCTGGGAAGTAAAACCCGAATCCATCGGCATGAGCCTTGACGCTACACAGGCACACTGGAACAGCGGTGCAGAAGGTCTTGGCAACGTAGTTGCAAAGCAGAAAAACTACCATATTGCAAAGCCGTTTGACGTATCGTATGAGGCAAGAAGCGAAATGTGCATGCTCATCGACGATGCAGGCATTGCGCTCAATTACCACCATCCGGAAGTCGGCGCAGGCGGTCAGTTTGAAATTGAGCCGGAACTCGGCCAGATGTCCAAAATGGCGGATGCGACCATGATGATTAAATACATCATCCACAATACCGCAAGAAAATACGGTATGTCGGCCACCTTTATGCCAAAGCCGGTTATGGGTGAAGCCGGCAACGGTATGCACGTACATATGCTGTTATTAAAGGACGGCGAGCCGGTATTTTCCGATGACAACGGCTATGCAAACTTAAGCAAGGAAGCGCATTGGTTTATGGGCGGACTTTTAAAGCACATCGCATCGCTTTGTGCCCTCACCAACCCGTCCACGAACTCCTTTAAGCGCCTTGTGCCGGGCTTTGAAGCACCGGTGACCGTGGGTTATGCAACCTCGAACAGAAGTGCCGTAATCCGCATTCCGGCATATGCAAAATCTCCGGAGCTTCGCCGCTTCGAGCTTAGAAATCCGGACGCAACCTGCAACCCGTATTTCTGCTATGCGGCAATTTTGATGGCCGGCATTGACGGTATCAAAAACCAAATCGACCCGCACGAAAACGGCTGGGGTCCGTACGATATGAACCTCTTCCACTTAAGCGACGAGGAAAAGGCCAAGTTAAAGCACCTGCCGACCTCGCTCGAGGCAGCGCTCGATGCGCTCGAAGCAGACCACGACTACCTCACCGCAGGCGGGGTGTTCCCTCAAGAGCTTCTCAAAAACTTTATCGCAACCAAGCGTGAAGAATGCCGTCAGCTCTCCACCATTCCGCATCCGGCTGAATTTGATAAGTATTACAATCTGTAAGACAAGTAAGATAAATAAGGGTGTGAAAAACCAAGTTTTTCACACCCTTATTTTATTTAATTTTCGTATACATACTATAAAGTCCCGCATACATGCCACCTTTGTCCATCAGCTCCGTATGCGTTCCCTCTTCGACGATGCCCTCGTCGGAGAGCACAACAATCTTGTCTGCATTGCGGATGGTGGTCAGACGGTGCGCCACCGTAAAGGTTGTTCTCCCCTTCGCCAGTTTTTCAAGCGATTGCTGCACAATCAATTCGCTCTCGTTGTCGAGCGCACTCGTTGCCTCGTCTAAAATCAGTATCGGCGGGTTTTTCAAAAACACACGCGCAATGGCCAGTCTTTGCTTTTGGCCGCCCGAAAGCTTGATACCGCGCTCACCGATGTAGGTGTCATATCCGTCGGTCAAGCCCAGGATAAATTCATGCGCACCGGCAAGCTTTGCCGCCTCAACAATTTCTTCCTCCGTTGCATTTTCCTTGCCGTAACAGATGTTTTCCTTCACCGTACCGCAGAACATATACACATCCTGCGCTACAACACCGATATGGTCACGCAGACTCTTTAATGAAATTTTGCGGATATCCGTACCGTCGAGCAGAATTTCGCCCGACTGAATTTCATAAAAATGCCCGATTAAGTTACACAGCGTGGTCTTGCCGCCGCCCGATGGACCGACCAAGGCAATGTTTTCGCCCGGCTTTGCGTGCAGTTTGATATTCGTCAGCACATCATCTGCGCTGTCGTTATATTTAAAGCATACATCCTTGAATTCGATTTCGCCGCGCACATCGCCAAGCTCTATCGGATCTTCACAATCTCGGATGTCCGGAATTTCATCCATAATCTCCGTAAAACGCTCAATGCCCGTCATACCGCGCTGGAACTGCTCGGTAAACTCCACAATCTTACGAATGGACGCAATCAGCGTCTGGATATACAAAATATAGGCAATCAAATCCGCCGGCTGAATGTAGCCGTAAATCATAAATACCGAGCCGAGCACGATGCCGACTACATACATCAAACCGTCAAAGAAGCGGTTGGCTGCCTGGAAGCGCGCCATATACACATACGCCTTTTTCTTGGCTTTAAAAAAGCGCTGATTTCCGCGGTTAAACTTTTCCTTCTCTCTTTCCTCATTGGCAAAGCTTTTGACCACGCGCACACCTAAAAGGCTGTCTTCCAAATCGGCATTAAGCTCGCCGACCTGTACGCGCTGCTCTTTAAATGCATTTTTCATACCCTTGCGGAAAAGTGCCACCGAAACCAGCATAAGCGGCAAAACAAGGAAAATGAGCAGTGTCAGCCACAAATTGATGCCGCTTAAAATGATAAACGCACCAATCATTTTGATGCCGGCAATAAACATTTCCTCCGGAAAATGGTGCGAAAACTCCGTAATATCAAACAAATCCGTCGTCACGCGCGTCATAATCTGTCCGACCTTGGTGTTGTCAAAAAAGTTATACGAAAGCGTCTGCAAATGCGCAAAAATGTCCCGGCGCATATCCGTTTCCAGTTTTGTGCCCATCACGTGTCCAACGTAAGCCATATAGTAATTGGCCGCCGTATCCACCAGACGCAAAAACAGATAGAGCGCACCCAACCGAAGCACGGAACTTAAAACGAGCGCCTCGGGATTGTTTTGTGCAAGGTCGGTGATATAGCGCACCAGCATCGGAAATACCAGTTCGCAAACCGTTGTCAGCGCCGCACACAGCAAATCTACCCCGACAATGCCCAGATACGGCTTATAATACGGTATAAACTTTAAAAACATCTTCCATGTGGATTTTTTCATGATTTCTTACCTCAATACTACGTATTCACCTGATTAGTATACAAAAATTTTGCTTATTTTGTCAAGTTTCCGTTCGACAAATCTTGACAAAAAACGACAGTATGTTATACTTTGTATGAAGATTTTTCTACGGGGGATTTTTCCATGGTATACATTATTGCAAACAAACTTTCCGGTGGTGGTAAAGGTGCGGCTTGCCTTCAAAAAACCGAAGAGATTTTAAAAGAACAAAACGTGGAATTTACCACACTTGTTTCCGAATACGCCGGACATTCTACCGTGCTTTCCAAACAGGCGTGTGCGGATTTGAATTGCCGCCGCATCATCGCCATCGGCGGTGACGGCACATTTAACGAAGTCGTTTCCGGTATGGATTTATCTGTCCCCGTTGCCTTCGTGCCGGCCGGCACGGGTAATGACTTTGTGAGCGGTGCAGCTTTGCCGAAGGATACAACCGAGGCGGTTTTGTCCGCTGTAAACGGCAAGGTGAAACTCTACGATATGTTAAGTGTCAATGGAAGACGCTGTTTGAATGTTGCCGGTACTGGCTTTGACGTAAATGTGCTGTTACAGGAAGAAAAAATCCGCAAAATATACAAAGGCAGTGCAAGCTATACACTTGCGCTGGCACGTTCTCTGCTTAAACTGGAATTCACGCCGGTAACCCTGACAACAGACACCGGTGAAACCGTAGACGAAGAGATTTTCCTGCTTGCGGCCGCAAACGGCAGATTCTACGGCGGCGGCCTGCCGATTTGTCCGGCGGCTACGGCGACGGACGGGTACATGGATTTGGTGGTTATCAAAAAACTCACCTATGCCGCACTTCCGGGTGTGCTGCTTAAGTTCTTCAAAGGCAAAATTGCCGAAATCAAAAAATACGCTAAAATTATCCATTGTAAAAAATGCACACTGACCGTCGGAAAAGATTTACCGGTCAACATTGACGGTGAACTTATGAAAGAAACCCAACCGGTTCAGATAGAAGTTTTACCGAAACGGCTTCAGGTACTCGTAAAATAAATATTGCAAAACAGGACTGCGAAAAACTCGCAGTCCTGTTTTTTTACTCAGCTTTCAAAATAGAATGTGTATACCTTTCCATCAATCGTTACCGTCGCCGGCTGACCGTCCGTCACCGTAATTACCGCAGAATTGTTATTTTGCAATGTGCGGATTGCGCGCGGTGCGCCTTTGAGATAATACGTTGTTTTTGCCGGGTCAAATGCAATTTCATCGTCGCCTGCAAAGATACGGATATCTAAGTATGCACAAGCCGCCGTCAGCGTCTGTGCGCTATAACCCATTTCCATATCCGAAATCACAATCAAACCACGGTCATCCCACAATACTACCTTGCCAAGTGCTTCCACCAGTGCTCGAAGCGGAATAAAGGTACGGCTGTTGTAGGTGTTTGCTACAACATCCAGCGTCGTAGCCTGCCCGTTGACAAGCATCTGATTCGAACCGATTTGCAGTTCGATGTGTTTATTTAAGTAATCTACGGTCACCGCCTGCGTCGCATCATTCCAGCCTACGGTTGCACCGAAGGATTCCGCAATATAGCGTACCGGCACGAGCGTTCTGGAGTTTTCCGTAAACGGTACAACATCCATATTGTCTTTGTCTACATAGGTTCTCTGACCCTTGGCAAAGCTTACCGGTGTGCCGAGCTTTAATGCTACGGCATTGCCGAGCGCCTGCGCCGTAAACGGCTGACTTTCCTCTACCGACCAGTTTGCCAGCGTCTTGCGCGCCGGGGTATCACTCGGTACGGCAAAGCCGTCTTTAATCGGGATAAACTCAAGCTCGATCGTTGCATTTGTTACGCCCTCAAGTTTTACATATAACGTCTTATCGCCAGAATGTTCCGGCAGATACTCACCGTGCTGTGCCGGCGGATTCGGCGAAGTCGGAAGCGGCGAAATATCCCGAACAGCCAATACCGCACCTGCCGGTGCCTCATTTAAGCGCACGTACATTTTTGCATCGTCAATGGTCATCATTGCACTCTGTCCGTCCGCCGCAATGTCAATTTGTGCATTGGTATGTCCGAACCAGTTGATTTCGGACGGCATATGCATCGTGATTTCATCACGGATAATCACACGCTCGCGGTTGTCGTAGAGCATTACGCCGCGCTCCCATTTTTGAATATCCTCTCTTGCATCGGAAATATCCAAAATGCCGTAAGCGGCATTTGCCGCAGTATCATAGCGTACCAGCGGAGCAAACGCATCGCTGTCCTGTCCTGCCGTCTTATCCGGATTGATGATAAGGGTATTGTTCGATTCCGTTCTCTCATGCCAGATTTCGGATTCATCGCCGTCGTGTCGGCTGACAATCGTATAAGTACCCGTCAGCGAGTTTTTACCCGTGAGCATAAACCAGCGCTTGCCGGCATAGTCCATAACAAATGTACCGAGCGACGGGTTTTGGTGCATTGCGCCATTGTCACCGCCCTGCATTGCAACAAAGAGCATATCTTCATCTTCCCAGGATGAACGCATCGAAATACCGTTTACACCGCCGTCTTCCAAATGCTGATAGAACTTATCGAGCGGGAATTCGCCCGGACTGCATACTGCATTTGCCGGATCGTACCACGCAATCGCAAACGGAATACGTCTGGTTGTAAAGGGACTGTTCACCTGATTGCGTGTCATCTCATACCACGCATACTTCGGCTCACCCCAACGTGCGGACAGATACAAAAACGAGGTGGAAGAAATAAATCTCGAGGTCGTATCGCCGTAGTTAAACGATGCCGTTGCACCGCTGTAATAAATCGGAAAGTCACCGGTATTGACAAAGCCCGGAATCGTGTTTGCCCAGTCGAGTCTTTCCGGCAGTTTTGCACCCTCTTTAGCGCCGGACTCCAATACCGCAATCGCCTGCATAACGTCAGTGGCACTGGCATCCCAATAGTCCGTTGTTTCTATAAATGCGCCGTCCGGGAAAAACTCTGCAAATACGTTTGGCAGACCTTTAGAGGCATTATCGAGCAGATACTCTGCAATCTGCGGATATTCGGTTGCAATCGCAACCGCCAGGCAGATATTGGCTCTATTGGCTGTTGACGACTGATTATTGCCTCGATTCATCATCGTCATATACGCTTCTGCAAGTTTGTTTTCATAACCCTGTACGGCAATGCTTACACCGCGGTTTATCGTCATGCGAAGTACATCCGCACGCTCCTCCGGTGTAAACACATGGTATGCCCAGTCATAAGCGTAAGCATATGCACCGATGAAGTTTGCACTCAAAAGCGCAAGATTTTCGCTCCAGTCCGGGAACGTATCATGTACGTCTTTTAAGATTTTATACATATGCTCCGCATATTTTCTTTCGCCGGTCACACCGGCAACAAACGAAAGCACATAGCTCTTGATGCGGATATCCTGGCTGGTTTCCTGAATGTTACCGCGTTCATTCACTCTGTAGGGCACCATAGCATTGTCACGGATATAACTGTCTGCCGCATTCTTGACCGACTGCCACCACAGACCGCACCAGTAATCGTTTTTAATTTTTTCACGGATGACATCCCAGTCGTTTATAATCAGTCGCGGATGTTCTTCACGGACAATCTCGGTATAACCGGTCGGGTTATCGGTTTTTACCATATCCCAGTTGATGTTGTTTTGATAGTCAAACACGGCGTTTGCCACGCTGTCGGGCGTATATGCAACCGTATTATCCAATCTGCCCTTTGCACCGGCGCCAAGCTGTGCGGAAATCTGAATTTCCATCGTTTTCCACGCATCTGCCGTCATCAGCTCCACAAGGTCACCGCTCTTTACCTCGGCACCGTCAATATAGCTTACAAACTTTTTATCCTTAAAGTTGACCTCTGCCTTAAGGTGATGCCACTTGCCGTCACCGTAGGTCTCTCCCGGTCTGGCAATCTGCACGGATTTATCCGCATTTTTCACATACACAATCAAATCCAGCGCCGGATTTGCCGCAAAATCAAGTTCAAACGTCATGGTATTGAGATTTAAATTCTTGAGCGGACGGTTAAAACGCGGCGTGTGCATCTCTCTGTCCGTATTGGAAATGGCTACAAACTGATTGCCGGCCTCCTTTGCCGGATTTACATACGTTTTATTGCCGACGATCGACCAGTTGTCATACTTTAAAACTTCGCCGTAACCTTCAAAGTCCTCCAAAACAATGTAGTTTTGACCCTCCGGTACGGAAATTGCCGCCGGCGCACGGGACTCAAACTGCACGTTGAGTTTTTCTTCCTGCGCCTTCTGCGCCGCCTCTATGTATTTTTGATTTGCCGGATGCGCTGCCGTTTTCGCACTTTGCGCCGCTTCGGCAGTAATATCATCTGTCGTAGTAATCTTTACATTATCGATATAAAAATACTCTCCCGCACTCAGACTGCCGCCAAACTCGAACTGAATCTGTGACGGATCGGCAAACATACTAAATGCTACATCCTTCTGCGTCACTTCGCCGCCGATGGTTGTCGTAAACTTCGCATTTTCAACATCAATATCCACAACGACGCTCGTCCATTCCGTATAGGCCTTGGTTTTTATCGAAACCTTTTCCGCATCATCCTTCATGGAAAAACCGACATATCTGTTGCCCTTACACTCATAGGATACACGCAGATTGGTCAGCGCCCCTAAGTTTATCATCTTCATAAGCTTCGGACCCGATGCAGCATCAGAAATATTTTCGATATAGGCATAATTGCCGCGTCCCTTTTCACTTTGCACAATCAACGGCGCATTATTCTGCTTAATCGTAAGTGTGTACCAACCATTCACATTCGCTCTGTCCTGCGTAATTCCTTCGCCTACGGCGCAGTCTTCAAAGTCAAAGGAAAAAATTACGTTTTCCTTCGCCGCCGCTACAAATACGCCCATCGGCAGCACACTGCACAAAAGCGTCAGGCACAAAATAAGACATACACTTTTCATCATCGATCTCATGTTTCCTACCTCCTATATAAAATATGTTCTTTTATCAGGTCGTTTCACCACATCTTTTGGTCCAAAGTAACTTGATATGTTCCCTTTAAATATAACACAGACAAGGCAAAAAATCTACTATTTTTTGTCATGAAATTTCGTTTTCTTGCATTTAAAAACAGATAATATAAAAAATTTTCCGATTTTATAAGGATATTCCCCTCTTAGTCCACAGCCACTACCCTGCCGCCGAGTGCAGATAACTTTCCCGCAAAATCCTCATAGCCGCGCTCAATATGGTAAACATCACCCACCTCCGTATCCCCTTTCGCCGCAAGCCCTGCCAAAACCAGAGCCGCACCGGCACGCAAGTCCGTTGCGCGCACACACGCGCCGTCAAAACTCTTTACACCCTCCACAATGGCGCACCGCCCCTCCACCTGGATATGTGCTCCCATGCGTCCAAGTTCAGACACATATAAAAACCGGTTTTCAAACACCGTTTCCGTTACGGTGGAGGTACCTTCACAAAGGCACATGAGCGCCGCCATCTGTGCCTGCATATCCGTAGGAAACCCCGGAAACGGGAGCGTTTTAATATGCACGGGACAAAGTTTTCCCGATGCATCTACCGTCAGCTGATTTTTGCCTTCACAGACCTCGATACCGATTTCGCGAAATTTTGCCGTAACCGGCTTTAGATGCGCACAGTTTACACCGCGCAGCGTAACTTGTCCTCGCGTCATTGCCGCCGCCGTCATAAATGTGCCGGCTTCAATGCGGTCGGGAATAACGCTGTGCGCCACACCGACCAGTTTTGTTACACCCTCTACCGTAATTGTGCGTCCGCCTGCACCCTTGATTTTCGCGCCGGCTTTAGTTAAAAAAGCCGCTAAATTTTCAATTTCCGGCTCCGTTGCCGCATTTTCAATCACGGTTTTACCTTCGGCAAGCACCGCCGCCATTAAAATGTTCTCCGTGGCACCCACGCTCGGAAAATCCAGATAAATTCTTGCGCCGCACAAGCGGCGTGCGCTGACGCAGATGCCACCGTGCCCCGTTTTAATCCGTGCACCGAGCGCCGCAAATCCTTTTAAATGCAAATCAATCGGCCGCACCCCGATCGGGCACCCGCCCGGCAGACTCAGCTGCGCCGTCTGCGCCCTTGCAACAAGCGGCCCCATCACCAGAAACGATGCGCGCATTTTGGACAAAAGTGCATACGGCACCGTGGTTTTCGCAATACGCGGCTGCACGGTAACTGTGTGCTGCTTACGCTCAACCTTTGCCCCGACAGCGCTTAAAATAGCACACATATCTTCTATGTCCGACAAATCCGGCACATTGGAAATCACCGATGTCCCCTCGCACAAAAGCGTTGCCGCCAAAATCGGCAACGCCGCATTTTTTGCACCGCCGACGGTTATACTACCGCACAGCGGCGGCGATTTTTTAACAATAATTTTTTTCATATTTGCACCTCTGTTCCAGTATGTGCAAAATGAAAATTTTTATGTTCTTTGGCATATAAAATCGACAGGTTTTCCATGGCATCCAGCAAAATCACATTCAAACCGCTATGCTACTTCGCTCTTTGCAGATAAGGTTTTAATATACGTCTTGCGGTCGGGGCAAAAAAATGGTAAAATAATGCTAAATCAGTTTAGAAAAGAGTGGACACAATGCAAAAGACAAACAAACTGGAACGCATGACCACCGAGCCGGTAGAACGGCTCATCACCTCATTGGCCATTCCGACCATTTTAAGTATGCTCATCACCACGTTTTACAATATGGCCGACACCTATTTCGTCGGGCAGATGCGCTCGACCAGCGCCACCGGCGGTGTCGGTGTCGTACTGCCGCTGATGTCTATCATCCAGGCCTTCGGCTTTTTCTTCGGCCACGGCTCGGGCAATTTTATTTCGCGCAGTTTAGGTTCGGGCAACCGCAAAGAAAGCGAAATTATGGCCGCAACAGGCTTTTTCTCTGCCATCATTTTCGGCCTTCTTATTGCACTTTTCGGCACACTGTTTGCGCCGTCTTTAGTATGGCTGCTCGGTGCAACCGATACGATCGCCCCCTACGCACTCGACTATATGCGTATTATCGTACTCGGTGCACCGTTTATGATGGCCTCCCTCGTACTCAACAACCAACTACGCTTTCAAGGCAGCGCGACCTATGCCATGGTCGGTATCATTACGGGCGGTCTTTTAAATATCGCCCTCGACCCGCTCTTTATCTTCACTTTTAAGATGGGCATTGCCGGTGCGGCGCTCGCAACCATCGTCGGCCAGATTGTAAGTTTTTGCATTCTGCTGTTTATGTGCCACCGCGGCGAAAATATCCGCATCCGTTTTAAGAACTTCAAACCAAATCTGTACTTTTTCAAAGAAATGTCCGGCGGCGGTCTTCCCTCTCTTTTGCGTCAAGGCTTAAACAGCTTTGCTGTGGTTGCACTCAATACAATGGCGCGCCCCTTTGGCGATGCGACCATCGCAGCCATGTCGATAGTATCGCGCATTATGATGTTTGCCGTATCCACCACCATCGGCTTCGGCCAGGGTTTTCAGCCGGTATGCGGTTTTAACTACGGCGCAAAACGCTACGACCGTATGATAAAAGCCTTTTGGTTTTCCGTAAAGGTCAGCTTTTGCTTTTTAACGGTAATGGCTGTGGGCGCTCTCGTATTTGCGCCTGAGCTCGTCGCTTTGTTCCACACAGACCCGAATGAAACAAGCGTAATTTCCATCGGTGCATTTGCCCTGCGTATGCAGGCAATTCCTCTGCCCCTTTTGTCATGGGTGTTTATGAGCAACATGATGCTCCAAACCATCAAACGCACCTTGCCTGCCTCTTTTCTGGCGATGGCAAGACAGGGACTGTTCTTTATCCCGGCCATCTTGATTTTGCCGCATTTTTTAGATTTGTTCGGCATTCAGATTGCACAGGCCTGCGCCGACTTCGCCGCCGTGCTTTGTGCCGTCCCGATTCAAATTAAGGTTTTAAAAGAATTTCATTTGATTATAAAAAGCGAGAGCAAAGGGAACATTTGACATTTTTTTACGTCTGTACACGTAAAGGAGGTCATTGTATGAAAAGATTGTTTTTCGTTTTTTGTGCGTTTTGTGTTTGCCTTACTGCTTGCGCGGCGCCGCCAAAAAACAGTGCCGTACCGACAGATACATCGGGTGATACGCATACGCCGCTTCGCGCTTTTGTCGCGGACGGATGTTTGTACTATGATACGGGGCTTGTCAGCGAAAACACACCGCGTTGCGGCACCTTAGACGGCAAGTTTACAAAAACACTCGAAGATTATCAGACACCGCAAAAGGATGGCGAATGTAACTTTGAAGGTGCAGACGGTTATCAAAACGCAACCTCCATTACAAAGGAAGTGCCGATAGACGGTGAAGGCTGGTGCATCTTTAAAAAAGCGGATGTACCAACGGAAAGCTTTCACACCCTTCCCTTCTGTATGACCTTAACGGGCAGACTTCCGAATGCCGCCAAAGATTGCGTCCTGATGATTTTATCCGAATCCATGGAAGTTACCGTACGGGACATTTTCTGGCCTATGCTGTCCTCGCAGGCGTTTACAAAGCCCAAATATCAAACCTGCACACTCGATGACCGCACAGCAGAAACAGACAAATGGGGTTTGACCCTGACGGCAACGAACGTTACGTCAACAGGATGCACGCTTCGTTTCGAACAGTTCGGCGGCACGGTAGAAGGCACATTGCAATACGGCAATCCGTATACCATAGAAAAGCAAAATGAATACGGCGGATGGCAGGATGTCCCCTATGCCAACGAGGCCGTCTGGACTATGCCGGCGTTTATCATCCCCCGAAACGAGATAACCGAAAGCAACCTCGACTGGTCTTATATTTACGGTACGCTTCCGCCGGGCGCGTACCGCATCAGCAAAAAAGTTGCAGATTTCAGACAAGGCCACACCTACGAGCCGGAGCTCTATTATGCCTACTTTGATATAACAAAATAAATTGTAAAGCACCGAGCAAATCCTTTGCTCGGTGCTTTCATTACGCTATGCTTATAAAATTTCCGGATTTGCAAGAAGCCGCATTGTGTAAAACGACTCCAACAGCATAATCTGCACCTTATCAAGTGCTGTACATTCCATTGTGTATTCTTCCTTTTCTTTGCCTGTACACGGCACGATTCTCATACCAACCTGCTTGTCACCGTTATAGGCGACAGCAATCAGATAACCGCTCTGCGGTATCAAACCGGCAAATTCCGTGCTGAAAGCATACCCTCCGTCAGTCTTTGCATACGTCGTATAGGTTTCCGGAACAATCGGCTCTGTACTTGCCTTGATGCCGATAACCTCAAATTCATAGATAGAGATTCTGTCATCGTTCTCACCATTGACAGAACCGTTGGTATCTTCCAGATACATTTCAATGGCAGTAACCGGCTGCTCAACCGCACACTGTACAACATTTAAGCGGCGTTCGCCTGAAAGTTCGCCGGCAACATCCATGTTTTCAATTCCGCCGAGGTTCACCTTGCTGCCGTCTTCCAGAATACCGGTGTATACAACCTTCTCCATAACTGAAGCAGCTTCCGGTCTTCTATCGGTCAGTTGCAGAGATTCTATATAGTGCGGGCCTTCCAGTTCGAGCGTAAAGGTTACATTCTTTACGGTTGTGTACTTTACACCGCCGAAGGTGCTCATATCGCCATCCGTTATATAATCCACTATGTTTGTGCCACCCATTTCCTTATTCGCCGTCAATACTTTGCCGAGAGCAACATTGTAGCGGGCTACCGCATCCACGACGTCCGTGCGATAGAAATTATAAGTCTGTCCGTTTACCGTAAAGCTTGCGCTATCCTTTGTCTTGGTCACTGTCTCACCGCTCGACACGCGCACGGTCGGCATCGAAATGTCATTCGGGATGAAATAGGTCGTTTTTTCCGTGCTGAAACCTGTAAACAGCTCCTCGTTTAAGTAAACATGGGTATTGAGCTCCGTGTATACGGCTGCCTTTTCTGCATCCGTATAGGCAGGGTCTCTGTCCGCAAAAGCAAACATGCTGTTTTCGTAGGTGTAAAGCTGCATGCCGAGCGCCGTTGCAAGCGCCGTTGCCGGTGCATATACCACATCGTCCCGCGTCAATAAGCCTTCGCTGATTGTGTTGGTTACATAATCTCTCGTTACGCTGAGGTTGCCGTCTTTAAATGTTGCCTTGCCGTAAGCAAGTTCCGCCGTGCGAATCGCCGGTACATAGAGCACCTCGTCTTGCACAAACGGCGCAACATTTGTATCGTTTTCGTTAATGGCAACTTTGGATTCATATGCAATCGCCATCGGACTGTTTGCAAGCATCACAACGGCATCGCCTGCCTGACGCTTTGCAGAGATTGTATTATCCGATACGCTCCAGTTCTCAATCGGCTTAACCTCGGTAAATGCAGTCGGTACACCTTCTCCTGTACGAAGCGGAATAAATTCCACTGTCAATGTAAGGTCGGAAACATTTTGCATATGAATAGCAAGCTTCTGACAATTTACCGCAATTTCGTCCGGTGCACGAAGCTCCTCATCCATCATCGACTCGGCTTCCATTACGGTAAAGACCGCATCCGCAGGGCCGCTCGTAATTCTCGCATACACCTTTTCGTTGCCGATACGCATGATTGCGCCCTTTTTGTCCTCTGTTAACGTAAGCTCTGCATCCGTATGCGCAAACCACCAGATTTCGGACGGTGTATTTGTTTCGATTTCATCCTGAAGCACAACCGAGTTTCTGCCCTTGGTCATATACATACCGCGCTTTGCATCGGTAAATGCATCGTTTGTTTCCGTCATATTCAGCACGGTGTAGGCTTCGTTTTCCGCCTCTGCATGTTTGATAAATCTTGCGATGGCATTCTCGTTTTGGTCAAAGCTCTCGCCATCCAAGTTCGGGTTCGCGATAATGGTATTATTACCCTCGGCACGCTCCATGTAATACAGATGCGAATCATACAGTGAACCATAATCCACATGCCCAATCTGGCGTACAAAGCGCTTGCCGTTTGCATCGAGCACAAATGTACCGAGCGATTTTGCCATATGGCTCGCTTGGTTGTCACCGCCCTGGATTGCCGCATACAGAGCATCGCCTGCAGTCCAGGACGAGCGCATGCTCGCTACCTGCGCCAAAGCGGTTGCATTAAAGGTTTTATCCAGCGGCATCGTGCCGTCATTGTAGCTTTCAAAAGTGTTATCGTAATAAGCAATCGCAAACTTTTTGCTGCCTACCGAAGAACCGATTCTCTGCAGCGTTCTTTCCAAAAACCAACTGTAAAACGGTCTGTTGTTACGCTGGGAATACCAGTAGATTAACGGATGTCCCGAAAATTCCGGATTGGAATCGCCGTAGTCAAAATTACCGGCCGGACCGGACATATATGCCCAGTAATCGGGTGTATTGTACAACTCTCCTGACTCATAATACCACTGCAGTGCCTGCGGCTTTTCATAGCCCTCCACCGTTGCGCTGTCCATCTGCGCAAGGAAGTTAAACATACTGTCATTTGCATATTCCCAGTAGGATGTACCCTCCGAAAATGCACCGTCCGTACTATACGCATTTACCGTCTGCTGGGTGCACTTAATCGCATTATCAATCAAATATTGTGCAAGCAGCTGCTCTTCGTCCGCCATTGCAATTGCCATACCCGCACCGCAGGCATTGGCAACCGTCGTTCTGTTTGTGTTACCGTTTGCAATTTCTACGTTGATTACGCCGTCATACGAACGTGCAAACTGCCAGAGCGCCTGTTTCTTGACAATGTCAATAATCTCTGTTTTAACTGCAGCTGTCATACCCGGCGCGTCATAGCACCAGTCGTAAAAGCATGCAATACTGTACATAATGCCCGATGCCAGAATCGGCGCCGAATTGGACCAGTCCGGAAATGTGCCCGCGTTACGGATTTCTAAAAGCGCACGCTCAAAATATTTGTCTTCTTGCGCTACCAGATACACCAACGCCAGGCGGGTGATTCGACCGGAAATCACACTGGCTTCTTTTTTAATATTTCTGCCGTTGGAAAACTCATATTTCTGCGGGTCTTTCCCCAAATCTTTATCCGCATCCTCTTTAACAGCTTTATACCATGCCGCCACTTTCGGGTCTGCAGCAATTTTATCCAAAACCGCCTGACGGCTGGTAATCAAAAGTCTCGGATGCGAACGCAGTTTGTATACATAACTATTCGCATCAAGTTTAATGCCCTCCGTCACTTTCCTCCAAGTTGTACCCGTGGTACCGTAGTATTTTTCGCCTGACACTTCCGGCTCGCTGTCCTGATACATTACAAAGTTATCGACCAGCATAGTGTCTGCCCCTGCAAGCTTTGCGCGTGCACCGATGGTGACTTCATACGCGCCTTCCGGCATGGATGCTTTAAACGCCCCCTGCTCCGCAAGCGTATCATTGACATAAATCTTATATTGCCCGTTTGTAAAATCAAACTCAGCTTTCACCAGATTCCATGCGTCTGCATTTACGCCGGCGGTCGATTTCGTAATTGTATTTGTCTCCACCAATGTCGTGTTCGTCGTACCTGTATCCGTTTGTTCATTGGCCGCCAGCGACACATACGCCTTGCTGTCCGAAAGCACGGTATAATATTCCATGCACACCGTGCCCGGATTTGTACCAACCGCAAGCTTCTTGGTTACATAAGCATTTTGCATGCTTCGTCTATCATTTGTAAAACGAATGAGGTTGTCCTCATCCAAAACGGCCGACTTTGCTCTGGATACATTCGTCCAGAGTGCATCCGTACCCGTAGCAACGCCGTCGTTTGTATTCAGACTGCCGTCATAGGCAAAGAGCTTATACTTGCCATCCGGCACGGCAGTTGCCGGTGCCTTCGTATACTGCGCAAACGGCGCCATAATCTCCTCAGGTGTACGCACACCGACATCGCCGTTGGATACATCCTCCGGAGTCACATTATCCGTTGTTGTCACCAAGACATCATCTAAATAAGCATATTTCTCCGTGCTAACACTGGCACTAAAACGCAAAGTCAGTTCAGATGTATCTGTACTTGCCATAGTTTTAGTTTGACCGCCATTTACAGAATATGTACCGTCGGTAAAATTGAACTTAACCTCAAACTTCGTCCATGTAGTTTGATTAACCGATGTAAACTCATCATAAGATGTTCCATCCGCATAATACAGCCTGCATATCAGTTTTGATCCGCCGGCTTGTTTTGCCTCAAAAGATACGGTCATATTGGTCATACCGCCTGCGTACAATACTTTGTCCAGTCTCGGTGCACCTGACCCTTCCTTTCTATAATATTTGACTACTGTGCCGTGCTCGGCATCTTTTACCGCCTCGATGCGGGGCAGTTCCCCAAATAGACCGCTTGACCAATCCGTAAGCGAATCCGCCTTGAGCGGCACGTTGTCTCCAAGAACACAATCCTCAAAGTCATAGTCAAACAGCACGACCGGCTCGGACGCCGCCCATACAAAGCTTGTCGGCAGTACGCTTATAAGCATACACACCGTCAAAATCATACTCAGAATTTTTTTCATACTCGTCTCCCCTTTGGCTCAGTTTGTCAAAACATATATTACAATTATATTACAGGCTGTTTGTAAAGTCAACACAAAAAAGACAGATTTTTGAGAAAAATCTGTCTTTTTGAATCATTTTTTCAATCCGAGTATTTCCACGGATTCGTCACGCATTTTATATTTCAAAATTTTGCCTGCGGCGTTCATCGGAAATTCCTTGACAAACACAAAGTAGCGCGGTACTTTATGGCGCGCAATGGAAGCATTACCAAATTCGCGCATTTCGTTTTCGTCCGCTTCTTCGCCCTTGTGCAAAATAATCCACGCACAGCATTCTTCGCCGTAACGCTCATCCGGCACACCAACCACCTGCACATCGCGCACCTTCGGATGTGTAAGATAAAATTCTTCGATTTCACGCGGATAGAGATTTTCGCCGCCGCGAATAATCATATCCTTGAGTCGGCCCGTTACCTTGTAATAGCCATCCGGTGTACGGCAGCAAATGTCGCCCGAATGGAGCCAGCCGTCCGCATCAATCGTCTGCGCGGTTGCCTCCGGCATCTTGTAGTACCCCTTCATGATGTTAAAGCCGCGCGCTACAAACTCGCCGCTCTCGCCGTCCGGCAATTCCTCTCCGGTTTCCGGATCGATAATCTTACACTCCACACCCGGAAAAGCCGAGCCTACCGTTTCCACACGGTGGTCAAGGTCTTCATTGACCTCACCCATCGTACAGCCCGGCGAAGCCTCGGTCTGCCCGTACACGGAAATAATCTCACGCATATTCATTTCTTCTGCCGCGCGGCGCATCAAATCCGCCGGACAGTTTGCACCGGCCATAATGCCCGTACGCATATACGAAAAATCGGTCTTCGCGAAATCTGCATGGTTAAACATCGCAATAAACATCGTCGGCACGCCGTTAAAGCAGGTAATATGCTCATCATTTACACATGCCAGCGACGATTTCGGCGAAAAGTACGGCATCGGACAGAGCGTGCCGCCGTGCGTCATCATAGATGTCATCGACAAAACCATGCCGAAACAATGGAACATCGGCACCTGAATCATCATGCGGTCCGCCGTGGACAAATCCATGCGGTCGCCGATGGTTTTACCGTTGTTTACAATGTTTCTGTGCGTCAGCATAACACCTTTCGGAAAACCGGTTGTACCCGAAGTGTACTGCATGTTGCACACATCGTCCGGCTTTACAAGCGATGCGCGTCTGCGCACTTCCTCCTGCGGCACCATGCTGCTGCGCGAAAGCATCTTCTCCCAGGTAAGACATCCGTCCATCTCAAAGCCTACCGTAACGACATTGCGCAAAAACGGCAGGTTTTTCGAATAGAGCGGTGTGCCCGGTTTCAATCCCTTTAATTCCGGACAAAGTTCTTCGATAATTTCTTTATAGTTGATGTCCTTACAATCTTCAATCATCACCAGCGTATGGGTATCCGACTGCTTTAAAAGATATTCAATTTCGTGAATTTTATAAGCCGTGTTTACCGTAACGAGTACCGCACCGATTTTCGTGGTTGCCCAGAAGGTAATAAACCACGCCGGCACATTGGTTGCCCACACGGCAACATGGTCGCCCGCTTTTACACCCAGCGAAATCAGCGCCGCCGCACATTCATCCACATCGCGGCGGAATTGCGCATAAGTACGGGTATAATCCAAGGTCGTATACTTAAAGGCATACTGGTCCGGATACTTTTCTACCATCGTATCGAGCACATCGGAAAATGTTGCATCAATGACATCATACTTTTTCCAGACAAATGTACCCGACTTATCGCGGTTATAGTACGCGCCGTCTTTTTCCTTGCGGCGGCGCGAAAGGCTGGCGATATAATTTATAAAATGCGTCAAAACAATATCTGCATCCTGAATTTCTTCATTCCATGCCACACAAATATAGCCGTCAAAATTGAGCGAAGAAAGCGCGTTAATTACATTGGTCACCGGCAATTCTCCCTCACCGATGAGCACTTTTTTGCCGTCCGCCATATCGCCGAGTCGCACATATTTGATATACGCACCTAAGGTTTTAATGGTCTTATCGGCACTCTCACCGGCACGGAAATAGGTTTCTCTCGTGTTCCACGAAACCCCGATTGCTGCCGACGAAAATAGATTGATTAAATCAATCACATGCTCCGTCTGCGCCAGGTAGCCGGCCGTTTCAAACAAAATCTGTATATCCGCTTTTTCCGCACGCTGAATTGCCGGCATCAGCTTCTCATAAAGCAGCGCCTTGTCCGGTTCTTCCCAAACACGTACGATGACACGTTCAATGCCCGCATTTCTCGCCATATCAACATATTTTTCAAGTGTCTGTGCACAGGCCAGTTCGCTTTCCACTTCGTACGGGTAGCGCAGCGCAGATACTGCCAAACCGCGATTAAACAACTTGCGTTTTGCATCCGCCACGCGATCTGTTCTTAAAATACTGTCGTGGTGCTGCTTACGTTCCGCAACAGCGTCATAAATTTCAAAACCTGCATAGCCGTAATCATATGCATAACGGCAGGTATCCAGAAAGGTAGGACGATGCACGTTTTTCGTTGAAAAGGTCAGTTTCATCGCTTACGCCTCCTCAAATACAATCTTATTGAGCGCATTGATATACGCACGGATGCTCGCCGCTACAATGTCAGTCGAACTACCGTTACCGGAATAGAGTTTGCCGCCCACACGCAGTTTTACCAACGCTGAGCCGAGTGCTTCTTTGCCGTCCGTCACGGACTGAATCTGGAAATCGTCGAGTTCATAGTGATATCCGATGCTCTGCTCGATGGCGCGGAATACCGAGTCAATCGGGCCGTCGCCCGTGCTCACACCGCACAAAAGCTCGTCGCCGCATCTGAGCGTTACCTGCGACATTGCACTCGTCAGATTGCCGCAGCTCGTCGAATAACTTTCAAAATGATAGGTAGACGGCGCCTGCATCGCACTGCTTGCAATGAGTGCCTCAAACTCCTTAGCACCGACGGAGCCTTTCTTTTCACAAACCTGCATAAGCGCCTTATGCACCTTGCCGTTGTCCTCATCGGACAAATCGTAGCCAAGCACATTTGCAGCATGGGCCACATCGGAAATTGTGGAATCCTCGTCAAGCAAAATCTTTTTCTTTTCGCTCACGCTGTCCGCACTTTCATACGCCTCGTGATTGATTTTAGACAATAAGTCCTCAATACTTGCATGAATTTTTGTGTTCACCAAACCGCAGTTTACGCCGAGGGCATCGCCGCGCGCTGTCATCGCCGCGCTAAAAGTGCCCATCTGCAGTACTTTTGCACCTGCCATCGCGCACTTTACGCCGTCTGCACCGGCAGAAATTGCCGCCACAGCCGCCGCGTTTGCCATACCTATACCGTCGCATACGGATACATACACCGGCACGGATACGGCCGCCTTTACCTTGCCGACCAATGCCGCGATTTCCTCCGGAAGTGCCATCCCTGTATCATCACAAACCGTCACAAGATTTGCACCGTTTTCCTCTGCGCTCTTACATGCGGCAATCAAAAATTCTTCATCCGCACGTGTTGCATCCAACGCAACAAACTCCACATCCGCGCAAAGTGCCTTTGCCTGTTTGGTCAGCGCACCGATTTTTTCTGCCATCTTATCGGCTTTGACATGATACATATACTCCATCTGCACCGTCGAAGTCGGTACCTCAATTTGCAATCTCGGCTTTGCGGCTTCCTTTACACATTCCCACGCATCGCAAACCTCCTGCGCCGAAAAGCCGACCGGAATCGCCAAGATGCTGTTTTGTACGTTTTGGGAAATAGTCTTATAAATAATCGTATCCTCTCTGAGGCTCGAAATCGCCGCAAGCTCTATCGCATCTGCACCGATAGAATCTGCACAGGCCGCAATCGCGGTCTTTTCACGAAACAACAGCGAAACTGCGCGCTCTGCCGCCAATTTCTTGAGCGTAATGTCTGTTACATGGATTGTTCTCATAATTTTTCTCCCTTTCCTTTTTGAAACGAAAGATACAAAAAAATGCTTTCGTCTCTTTTAGTTTTGAAAGAGACGAAAGCATAACATTAACTGTTTTTTGCTTCCGCGGTACCACTCTTCTTCATCCTTCGGGATGCCCTTTAGATGCTAACACATCTTGACTCTGTAACGGGAGTTCCCGTCTGCCTCTACTTTATTTTTCACGGCAGCCGCTCCGCGGTGAGTTCTGCAAAACCTTCCCAATGCCTCGCACCGTCCGGCATCTCTCTCCAGGCGAAAACTTTTCGCGTACTATTCCGCATCACAGCGTTTTCATAATGAGATAAATATAGCATACTCTGACTGTCTTGTCAAGCATTTTTTCATAAAATTCCAAACAGAATAAACCCGACCGTATTGATGGCAAAATTTGCAAACATATGCATCAGCCACGACGGGTACACCGAGCCCCATTTTGCATTAAGCGCGTTAAAAATCAAACCGCCGGCAAACAATCCCGCCATCACCAAAACGAAGGCCATCGGCGAAAACCAGCCGAGCATCATCGCCACATGGTATACAGCAAATGCACCTGCACTGAGCAAATATGCAAACCGCAGTCCCGCAATTTTTCTAAGTCCCAGAAACGCAAAGCCGCGGAAAAAGAATTCCTCCAAAAGTGAATTGACAAAAGAGATATACAACGCGACATACACAAAATTTTCTTTATGCACACCAATGCCTGCTGTCAGCGAATTTGTAATATTGGAAAAATCAAATACCCCGCGCAACAGAAAATAACCGCCCAGAATCACCGCATAAACCGCAACGCCGAGCGCCAGCGCAAATGCCAATCCCTTTTTCTCTATGCGAAACATCTCGCCGAGCCGTAATGTTTTATTCGTGCGTGCATATAAAACGGGCACCAACAAAAACAACACCAGTTTGATTGCAGATTTGACAAAATAGTGCGGCTGCCATACGCCGTCCACAAGTGCCATCAAAATACAGCACACGAGCACCGCCGCACAAAGCAGTGCGATTTTTCTCTTTTCTTGCATCTAATTCACCTCACGCGTTTTGAACAGTCCGCGGTCGGGCGGTCCAAAAAAATCCGTTTCATATGCTTAAGCAGATGCGTTAGTATCCGAACCCGTTTTTGTCGGAATTTTTCGCCGCTGCTGTGTTAAAATACTCGCAAATACGACAGTATTCGCTCCGTTTTTGCCTTGCATCGCCTGAAAAATGCCTGACAAAAATCAATACTGACCTTAAATGCGAAAAAATTATAATTTTTCAAGGCTGAAGAGCGAAGGAATACTCGCGTATTTCAAGCTCTACAACGCAGAAAAATATGATTTTTACCATTTAAGGCGATGTTCGGATACTGACACATATGCTTATGCCTCCAATACAAACGGCCCGAAGCAATCCGGACGGTGGAAATCTGGCGGATTGATGTTCATCGGATAATAGGTTACATAGTGTTTATGTACGGTTTCATTGCCGCACTTATAGATATTGCCGTAAAACGTTTTGTCGATACCGCCGAAATTGCGGTCAATAAATTCAAACGGCACGGTAAACATCAGGCTCCACGCACCGTCCTCTACCTCGCTGACAATGCCAAAATACTTTTTATCCTCTGCCGGAAATGCAGCGTCTTTGCGGCCGGTACGAATTGCAAGATACATCGTAGCGAACGGATTGATTTCAAAATTGATGTAGCGGGGGTCATCCGCCTTTGGTCTGAAGAAAAACTCCATACAGCTGTCCTTGTAGATTTCTCCGTTTTGCTCCGTCGCTCTCGCCAGAAGAGGCTTTTCCTGTGTAGTGAATTTCACATGCAAACCGAAATCGCTGTATAAAATACGCGCCTGCATCCCCGGATTAAAGTCGTACAATTCCGGCCAGTTTAGCGTTGCCACTTCCGCAAGCTCGGCCTTTTCCCATTCCGGTGCATGCATATCCGCGACCGGCGTTGCTGTTTTATGTATAATGTACATCATTTCTTCCCCCAATTGCTTATTTGTAAATATTGTATCCTATACCGGCAAGACATGTAAAGTCACGAAATTGCCGTATGGTTTTTTACTTTGCACATTTCGCACACGGTGTCAGGCCTGCGGCAGTTGCCTCCCGCAATGTCGTTTTATAACTGTTTTTACCGCCGCAGTCTGCATCAAGATGATACCGCTTGCCCGACGGCGTCCTGTATACCGACGAAGCTTTGTTTTCCTGCGGGACGGACGGCTGCAGACTTCCGCCTGCAAGCGCACTTGCACCCGTAGCATAATCAATGGTTATATACGGTTGCACATTGTAGCAATACACGCAAAACGCAATGCCGGCACCGTTGTCTTCTACCGAGTACGCCTCCAAAAGCACGCCGTCAGCCACAAGATTATTGCCCGAAAACACCGGCGTAACACGGTACACCACATTGTTATCCGTACGCTCCACATAAGCATCAATCAAATTTTCAAACGGCAACATCCCGTCTATATTTAAATAGCGCGTGCCCGTAATTAAGTTTCGTGCATTGGCATTTTCACCGGTTAACTGATAGCCGATTAAATGGCATCGGTTATAAAGATAACCGCCGGATATCACATCGTAACTTGCATTGATCCAACCTGTCGGTGTGACCGAACTAATGCTTTCTCTCTCCCCCGTCGGCATCAAATCCGCGCCAACCGAGGCCATCGCAGCATCACAGCGCCCCAGATCATCCAATTTTGCATAAAACTCAAAAGAGCCTTCTATCAGTTCATAGTCCTTAAAAAACGGTTTGTTGCCGTTAAGTTGCACATGCGCCTGCCCGCTATACGCTGGCACCAGACTTTTGACGAGCGCATATTCCGCCTCGTCAAATCCGTTGCGGATGACCGAAACCGTGCGCGTTTCCTCTTCCCACGCCACGCCCAAATTAAAACCTTCGGCAACAAAGCGAACAGGAAGCATAGTGCGTTCGTTAATCACCGTCGGCGCAACATCGAGCGCCATTGCCTGATGGTTAAGCTGCGCCACGGTATTGTCAATGGTAAGATGTATAACATCTTCTTCCATTGTCAGTATTACGGTTTGTGTATCACCATTCCAACCGACCGTGCCGCCGAACGCCTCCACAATCGCCCGAATCGGCACAAGCGTTCTGCCGTTATGGACAACCGGCGCGGTCGTCCTGCCCGGGTCAATCTCGGTTTGTACGCCATTGACTTCCATAATGGGATTATCTATCTGCAAGCTGACCACAACATCTTCCGGCGCCGCCGCAAAAGCAGTCAAGCCGATGCAGAAAACAAGAAGCAACACACCCAAAGCTATGGCCAATACTTTCTTTTTCATAAGCGTTCCCCTCCCAAATGTTTCTGCCATCATTATACTATGAAAACGTCTTTTTCGCAATAACATTGTGTGCATACAAAAAGGAGCAGTAAAAACTGCCGCTTTCGTTAATATGTTTGATTTGAAACAGAACTACCTTGTTATAGCATGCAAATCTTAAGGCTATCTGTATTTAAAGCTATGCCAAAAATAAGGCCACACATCATCATCGGCAGAGCCGCCGAGAGAAGACCAGACCGTCTTTTCCCACCCGTCATATTTCCATTGACCTTGTTCTTTTTTGAATGCAAATATATGTCCGACCGAAAAATTCTTCTCAATGTAGTAAACTTTCGCGTTGTTAGGATTGTATGAAAGAATTTTAACCCATTCCGGCTCAGAAATCATAGTGTTTTCTTTTGTTACAACCGAAAAGTTGAACTCGTGACCGTGTCGCGAGGTAAGATATTCGCATTTGAGCATACTGCTTCCCCAAAAAGCGAAAACAATTAATCCTAAGATACATATAACCTTAAAAATTTTTTTCATTTTTATATGCTCCTTTATAAGCCTAATAAGTATTGCATATCATCAAAAGCCGATAAATTGAGCTGTGTTCTTGTGCGTTCAGTATAATCCTTTTTTCTTGATTTGTCCAGCGGAAATGTCGTGGACCATGTGGTGTTTGTAGTTTTGTACATCATTATTTTCTCCATTTTAAATTTGTGCGTAGGGGCGATTCACGAATCGCCCGCGAATATCGCATAAACGCACGGCAGGAGCAAGCCCCTGCCCTACGGTGTTGGGTTGAATTTGCTTGCAAAACTCCACGTCTTTACGAAAAAATTGAAAAATATATTGACACGTTAAATTTTTTGTGGTAAACTAATGTGCGTTGACGAAAAGACGACATAAATGGAGAAGTCGCGTAGCTGGTCGAGCGCGCACGATTGGAAATCGTGTAACCGTCAAAAGCGGTTCGAGGGTTCGAATCCCTCCTTCTCCGCCAATAATAAAAGGCATCCACTTTGTGGGTGCCTTTTGTTGTTGTAGGAAGTTTTTGGATGGGATTCGAAGGAGCGGTAGTGAATGACAGTCCGGTGGACTGTCAGAGCCGCGACCGGCTTTGCAATCTGCGTAGTCTCGAGCACCGAAGTTTTTTCGGGAACCGCCCGAAGCGGTCGAAAAAACGAGTGCACAGAGTATCCCTCCTTCTCCGCCAAAACTGACAAGTTTCGACTTGTCAGTTTTACTTTTTACCTATTTTCTCTTCACTGAAAAGATTTAAACGGATTGAAGAATAAAAAAACGGCGCAACCATGTGTTTGGCTACGCCGATTTTTTTATTCATTTTCTTCCACATTTTCACCCGAAATCGGCTGGTCCGTTTCATCGGCCGGCGGCTCTTCCGGGCGCACCAACTCTGCGGTTTTGCGCTTTTCTTCCTCCAACTGATTTTTCAAATCCGTAATTCCGGCGCGCAAATCATCAATGGTCTGCGTCTGCGTTTCCACTTGCACTTTAAGCGCGCTGATTTGCTCAGCCTGCGGCACATATGCCGCATCTTCGCCCGAAAATGTTGCCGCACACCAAATTATAAAAATGAGCAAAAGCCCGACCAGAATGCCGAATACCGTTGCCAGAATACGTGCGACCGGTTTTTCCTTTTTCACATTCGTACTGTAAATTCCGTTTCGAATCATAACTGTTCACTCCCGTTACATCTCTACGGCGCGCCGTGCCGAAAACAGATATAAATATTTCTCTTTCACATGCTTGCCCGTAATTTGTTCAATCGCCTGCGCATAATATTGAAGCTGCACCGCATAACGTGCGCGGATGTCCGCAATCTCTGCATCATTTGTGGCACGGTCGGTTTTGTAATCGACCAAAACAACCTCGCCGTCCTCTTCAAAGAAGCAGTCGATGATTCCCTGCAAAAGCAAAGGACAGTCCCCTGTGTATGTCTTAAAAAGGTCGGCGGCAGGCACCTGAATTTCAAACGGAAACTCGCGCTCTACATGAGCACTTGCAACCATCCTGCACCCGAGCGGCGATGCGAAAAATTCCGCAATTGCCGCAGGCGATACCGCCGCGGCCTCCGCTGCGTTCAAAAGACCATCTTCCTGCATTTTCCGAATTTGCGCCGCAACGGATTTTGCATCCGTTCCCTGCGCAAAATCTATATGCTGCATCACAAAATGCACCACCGTGCCGCGCGCCGCACCGACAATTTCTTTCGGCTCGTCAAACTGCGGCTCTGCAAGCGTACCCGCATCGTACCAACCCACGGCCTCGGGGTCTGTTTCCAACTCGGCCATACGCTTTACCTCCGTGACAGACACCTTGCTCGGCAAGGTTGTGTCGGCCAGATACGGGTATGCGTATGCAAGCACCTTTTCCGCTTTGTCCACCTCGACTGCATCGGGTTTCGGAGGTTCAGACGGCGCATCTGCGCCCTTTTTCGCCTCTTTTTCCAGCGCACTCTGCGTAAAGGTGCGCGCCTCAAACAATTCGGTTACAATATGATTGTCTTCCCAAACACTTGCGTCACTTACGCCGTTTGTCCGCATCAGCATCGCGGGCAAAATCCAATCCATATAGCAGTTCGCCGTTGCCGGAACAAACAGCGGCAATACGCCGTTTTCATTTTCCACACTATACGCTTCAAATTCAAACTTTTCTTTCACACCCGTCACAATCAGTTTTTCGCGTGCACGGGTCATGCCTACATACAAAATACGCAGTTCCTCGCTCAAATTCTCCATACGCAGTTTTTCGCGAATGGCCAGTTTTGCCACACTTGGGTATTTGTAGCAGTTTTCCTTGTCCACCACATCAAAACCAAGACCGAGTGTTTTGTGCATCAACAGTACCGAATTTAAATCGCGCATATTAAATGCCTTCGTCGCGTGCGCCAAAAAGACCACGCCGAACTCCAGACCCTTACTTTTGTGAATACTCATAATGCGCACAACGTCCTGTGTTTCGGAAATAAGTTTTGCATCCCCGTCGCCCGTCTGCGCATCGCGCAGGCCGTCCACATAGGTAATAAAGTTAAACAAACCCTTAAAGCCCGTGGAATCAAACGCACGCGCTCTTTCAAATAACATATTCAGATTTTCTCTTCTGTATTCACCGCCCGGCTGTCCGAGCGCAAACAAATCGTAATCCGTTTCGCGATACAGAGCGCCGATTAACTCATATGTAGACATATAGCGCACATAACCGCGCCATACGGACAGTTTATCAACAAAATGTTTGCACTTTTCGGCGAGCGCATCCTCCCCGCCCGCGCATTTGCGCACGCAATCGAAAAACGGCGCCTGCTTGTCCGCCAGACGGATTTTAAGAAGCTCATTTTCGTCAAAGCCGAAAAGCACACCGCGCAACATCGCAATCAGTTCAATATCCTGATACGGATTGTCGATGACTTTTAAAAGCGAAAGCATAAACGTCACTTCGTTGTTTTCAAAATACCCGCCGCCGGAATCCGCATAACACGGGATGCCGTAGCTTTCGAGTACCTTGACATAAGTCGGTGCGCTGAACCTGTACGAACGCATCAAAAGCACAATGTCTTTATACGTAGCAGGGCGCATCTGTTGCTTTTTAGCATCATAGAGCATGTAGCCCTCGCTTAAAAGCTTGACAATGCGCTGTGCAATCATATGCGCTTCAAGTTCGTCTTCGCTCATATCTTCGCGCGCACCCGTGCCGATTAAAATTTCCGTCTTGCCGCCGCACGTTTTTCCGTCTGCCGGCGGATACGGAAAGGCCGCATTGAGCCGCTCTGTTTCATCATAGGTGATTTCGCCAACCTGCTCGCTGGCCACTCGTTCAAACACACAGTTGACACCGGCAATCACGCTGTCACGGCTACGGAAGTTTTTCGACATAATGACGCGGCGGTTGATGCCGTCATCGTCACTGTATGTATCCTTTTTCGATTTGAAAATATATGGATTCGTATGGCGAAACCGGTAAATACTCTGCTTGACATCGCCGACCATAAACAGATTGTCGCCGCGCGAAATCATCGTAAATATCGTTTCCTGCAATTCGTTGGTATCTTGAAATTCATCGACCAAAATATAGTCAAGTCCTTCGGCAATTTCCTTGGCCTGCGCACTTTGTACGATGTTGCCTTCGTCATCTTTATGGCACAGCAGGCGCACCGCCAGATGCTCCAAATCCGAAAAATCCAGTACACCGCGGCGCTTTTTCTCCTCGGTAAACAGTTCATCTAAGCGCAGTACCATACGGCTGATGGTTTCGCCCTTTTCGCCGCAGGCACGCAAATCCGCAAACACACGCGCCGTATCCTCCGGAAAACAACTGTCCCCGATTTCCTGCGTCAGCTCTTTTGCCGTTTTGCGCACCTCGCTGATTTGCATTTTTAAAAGGTCGGACACATCGCCCTTGACCACACGCGGGGAAGCCGGTGCAAAACTGCGCGCCAAAGCACCCGCGCGCTCGAATTCTCCTTTTTGAAGCACCGTTTCTATATGGCAAAGATGCGCAATCTCTTCTTCGAGCGCGGCGGCATATTTCACCATGCCGTCATACAAAAGCGCACTTGCATGCAAACGGCGCATCTGCACGATGCAGCTTTGCAAGCGCAAAACCGACATCTGCGCAATCTGCACAAACCACGGATGCGACTCGGCTTGCTCGACCGTATACAGCGCATTTGCATCATCAAAATAACTATCCTTAAACGGCAGACTGGATGCAAACCGATACAGCGCCAGCAAAATCTCACGCAGTCCGCTGTCGCTGCGCGCCGTCGCATAACTTTCCATCAAATCCAGAAAACCTGCGTCGCCGTTTTCATAGAGTTCTTCAAACAACGCATCTACGGATTTATTTAACAATAACTTCATTTCTCCGTCGTCACCGATACCGAAATCCGGCTCAATATCCAGGCTTTGAAAGCCTGCACGTACCAATCGCATACAAAAAGCATGTACCGTGCAAATTTTCGCATTATCTAAAAGCACAAGCTGGCGAGAAAGATTTTTGTCATCCGGCGTAACCTCCAGACGCTTTTCCAATGCCTGCGCAATCTCATATTTCATTTTCGATGCCGCCGCCTCCGTAAAGGTGGTAATCAGCATTCTGTCTATATCGGTCGGTTTTTCGGGGTCGGTGATCAGTTGGATAATACGCTCTACCAATACAGCCGTTTTACCCGAGCCGGCCGCCGCGGCAACCAGCACGTTACAATCGCGCAAGGTTATCGCTTTTTCCTGGTCACTTGTCCATTGCATCCCCGTCACCTTCCTTTAAAATTCTTTCTTCCGCACTGAGTTCACTGTCAGTAAACTCGCGTTCAAACGCGCGCTCACCCGCATTTAAACATACCGGCTTGTGCGGACAGTACCGGCAGGCATCCGTCTTGGCCGTGCGTACGGGCAAAATGGAAATTTCGCCGCGCAAAAGCGCATCGCCCACCTCGCGGATACTGCGGCGCACGCGCTTGGCCATGCACGAAAACATCTGCATGCTGCACACATCCACACCACGCGCGGCAAGGCTGCCGTCTTTGTTGTATTTGAGTTTAAATACTTCACTTTCCGTCGCACCCGAACTGTCCATCGCCTCTAAAATTTCCGGCGTATCAATGCATCTGCCGTCGAGGCGCATGCTTTTTCGAATTTCCGCCGCAATGGTATCTACATCCGTCATAGACGGCTTGGAAAGCATCGGCTCTTTGATTTTAAAATACATCACCGCCGCCGGTTTTTTATTCGGAGCATCCCCGAGCGCCGCCTCCATGTAAACCATGAGCTGATAGTCAAGGCCGTTGGCAATGTTGTCGAGCGAAAAACTCTTGGCCCCCGTCTTGTAGTCAATTACGCGATAGTATGTGCCGTCTTTGCCTTCATACTTATCCAAACGGTCGATTACACCGTGGATTTTAATTTTTTTGCCGCTCGTTAAGCTGACCGCAACCGCCTTAAGCTCGCCGTCATCGCCGAAATGCACCTCACTGCCGATCGGCTCAAATTTGCCGAGCGCAATATGGCGCACCAAAATCTGCACACAACGCTCCAGATTCACGCGCAGGCGCTTGGCAAAATATTCCGATGCCTTGCTGACACCGGCCATACCCTCAAACATTTCCTGCGTTACGCGCCCACTGACCTCGCCGATGAGCGCATACACGCGCGCCGGCGGCATCTTTGCAATACTTTCATTGTTCTCTCTTGCCGCATCCACAAAATACTCTAACGCACGATGCACCATTGTGCCAATATCCGGCGCACCGATGCGGCTGATTTTTCTCTCCTGCGCCGAAAGCATATAGGTCATAAAATAGGAAAACGGACATCCGCTGTATTTTTCCAGTCTGGTAATGGACATAGAAATGTCCTGCGGATACAATTTTTCTACCTGAGATTTGTCGAGTTTTTTTGCCTGCACCACACCGTCCGTGCAATGCGAAAGCAACTTAGCAAACCCAGGCTCTTTCTCTTTTAATACCTTGTAAATTGCTGCGCCCGTTGCACCGATGCGCTTGATGTCACGCGCGCGTCCGATTTCAGCAGCTAAAGCCGCCCTTGCCTCCTGTGGAGAGCGCAATGCCCCTTCAAAATCATCCTGCGTCATCACCGGCAATTCGGAAAACAACTTTTTTGCTTTCATCGCCACCGCCGAAACGGAAAAGGGCTTGCCGTCCATATCCGATGCCGCATAGCAAATATATAATCTGTCCGTTGCCGCCGTAAGTGCCTTATACACCGTAAACCGATGGTCGAAGGCCTTGTGCCTTGCCGTCGGCAAAACTTCCAAACCGCCTTCGCGCAGTCCGAAACGGTCCGCATCGGACAAAATGCCCTCGCTGCCGGAAAAACCGTTAAACGCGCCCGTGTTTGTGCCGAGCGCAAACATAATTTTACAAGCGGCAAATCTGCCCTGCGCCACATCCGTTACGCCGACTTCATCCACGCGTTGCGGCACAATGGCCTGGTTTTGACCGAGCAGGCCTGCCGACAGCATGTTGCGCAGACGTGCAACACCGCACTTTTCCTCGCCGCACAAGACGGACATCTGTTCAAGCACGTGCACAATGCCGTTATATGTACCGCGGTAAATACTTGCCGCGGCAAATACTTTCTGCTCACGAAGCGCCGCAATGTGCTTTTCCGTCTTTTCGCGCATCCCGACGGCGCACATAAAGGCGTAAATCGCCTGTGCGCTTTCTTTTACGGTTTTGCCGATACCGATGCCGGCTTTGAGCTGCAATATCGGCTCGATTACCCGACGACGAAGCGTATCCGCACGCGCGGCATCCATTGCATTTTTCTCCTCAAAATAAGATGTCTTGTAATTCCAAGCCTCATCCTTTGTCCAGTGCTTTGCGCCAATGCCCGTGGCCAAAACATAGTTTTCCAGAAAATCCACCTCATAGGCATTCAAATTGGAAAAGCCGGATTTCAAATAGGCAAATACCGCATCGTGTTGAAAACCGCGCTCAATGATTTCCAAGGCGGAAAGCAGCGCGAGCGCCAAAGGATGCGAAGCCGCGCTTTTCTTGGCAGAAACGAAAAACGGAATGCCGTAGCGCGAAAAGATATACGAAACCGTATCAAAATAACGGTCGCCGTCTCCGGCAACAACCGCAAAATCACGGAAACGGTATCCCTCTTCCCTGCAAAGGCGCAAAATTTCATTTGCGGCAAAGTGAATTTCCGCATACGGGTTTCTGCCCTCAAAAACCGCAAGCGCCGACTGGGCATGTGCATATACCGCAGACGCATATTTTGTGTAACCACGCTCAAAATGCGCAAGCGCGCCATCCGTATATGCTTTTTGCAAATACACTGTTTCTGCATCCGGAAAGGCTTTTTTAAGTTTTTGCACCGTTACTGCGCCCGGCGCAAAAAAGCCCTGCGCATCCAATTTTTCGTCCGCGCACACAAACACCGTCACGGATTTTGCGCGCCCTACCAAAGCCGATACCACCGAAAAGTGCGGTACCGAAAAATCCGAAAACCCAGAAATATATATATGTGTGTCTTTGTATTCATCGCTGTTTTCTATCGCCGCGGCGCACAGACGAAGCATCTCGTCCGTATCTGCATACTCGCCGGACAAAAGTTGTTCGTACGCGCCGAAAATCTCCGTCAAATCCATCAGTTTTACGGAAAGCGGCTTTTCATCCTTGATGCACGCAGACAAAGTCGCACTGTCAATGCCGAGGTGCGAAAACTCCTCTGCAAGACTTAAAAGTTTTGGCGCAAGGCCCGCTTTGTTTGCCGCATCGCGGTACATCTTCAGCTTCGAGCTTACCTTTGCAAGCGCGCGATACATCAGCATGGTTTTTCCGCAGGCGGAAATCGGCTTGCGCGCGTCTGCGCGCTGTGCCACCATACGTTTTGCCAGTTTTGTAAAGGTCAGCACCTGCGCAAAACCGCCGAAAAAGGACTTCGACGCAAGCATCTGCTCCGTGCGAAAGCTAATCTGATCCGGCACAATGACTATGCACTTTTCACCACGCGCGGAAGTCTTCTCCAAGGCATCCAGCATCGCCGCCGTTTTTCCGCTGTGCGCTCTTCCGTAAATAATTTTCAAGGCACTTTCTCCTTTGTAAATAATTGTTCTGTGATTATAGTTTGTCGTAATGGACATATCGCATCCGCAGGATATATCGCACCACAAGGTATATCGCAAATTCCGTCAGGAATTTATATCGCTGAATAGATTTAACTCCGTTAAATCTATTCTATCACATCCGCTTAACTTTCTCAACAAAAATTTAAAGTTGATAGTAGTAGACCTTTTTTCTGTGTTACAATAGAGGCAACTCGATCGGGAAAACAAAATTTACAAAAGCCTATTGACAAACATATGTTCGTTTATTATAATTATTTTTGTCAGAGGTTTTTGTCGGAGAGGGGGAAAACCTTGATGGATTACGAATGCGAAATCATGACAAGTTTTGCGCAGGAAGATGCATTTTACGCAAGCAACAAGCATATCTGCACCGTTTGCGAACGCGAAATCTATGACGGCGAGGCCTGCTACTGCTTTGAAGGCGAAACCGTATGTGAAAACTGCGAAAGCGACTATGTCATGGACCATTACTGGTACGCGACACCGAAAGACATTTTATTGTCTTAATGAAAGGAGGCACTTTTATACATACAAATGAAAAAAGACAACATTAGAGACTATGCTGTAGATGCGTTTCGTTTTTATGCATCTTTGCAGTGCAAGCCGGAAAAAGCCGCCGCGCGTTTTGCCTTGCAACGAAAAACACTCAAACGCGGTTTGAAAAGTGCTGACTTGCGCGCCGCAGAGGCCGCGCTGCAGGATGTATATGCCGTAATCGACACCATCCATTTGCTTCAAAGCAAGCAAAACGGCGAAGAGATTTTAGCAACACTCCATGACGTATATTTTTGGAATCCGAACGGAGAGCTTCGCCGCGGCGAAATCGAAAACCGCGTGTTGTATTCTACGATACAAACCCATATTTCGCCCGCACGTGCCTACCGCCACCTGGCCTTATGCAGACGGCTGTTTGCCGAGGCGCGCGGTCTGCGGCTTGCGGCATAACGCATCAACAACAAATTGAAAGGACAAACTATGAAAAACAATGTAACACCCGAACAAATGAAGGCAGACATCGTAAAACGCACATTGGCGATGCTTCTGCAAAGAATAAACTTTTCCAAACGAAATGCCGGAAAGTGCTTTGAGCTCATTGAAAAAATTGAGGGCGACGCCGACCTTACCGCCACGGAAAAAAAGGCACTTCTCGGCAAAATCAACAGTTATTTCCTCCTCTCCACCGACGATTTGCTGGATATCGCAAAAGCATTGTCCGATGCCAAAAGTGATACGACCATGTCCGGAGCGGTGCGTGTAATGATGACGGAGGAGGTTGAAAAATGGGCAACGTAAACGAGCGCATCTTAGCGCTCACAAAGCCGTATCCAAAGCAGGAGGCTTTTTTCACCGCAGACACGCGCTACATTGCCTACGGCGGCGCACGCGGCGGCGGCAAAAGCTGGGCGGCAAGAATCAAGGCCGTTTTACTTGCCTTAGAGTACGACGGCATTCAAATTCTGCTTTTGCGCCGCGATTTGCAATCCCTGCGTGAAAACCACATCTATCCGTTAATGGCACTTTTAAAGGATATCGCCGAGTACAAATCGGCCACGCGCTGTTTTGTTTTTGAAAACGGGAGCCGCATCGTACTCGGCTACTGCGCCGCCGACCGCGACGTACTGCAATATCAGGGACAAAGCTACGATGCCATCTTTATGGAGGAGGCAACGCAGTTTTCCGAATTTGTTTTTACGGCGCTCACCGAATCTAACCGTACCAGCGGCCTGTTAAAAAAGCCCTTTGCCCCGCGGATGTACTTTACGTGCAATCCCGGCGGCATCGGGCACGGCTGGGTAAAACGTCTGTTCATAGACAAAAACTATAAAAACAGCGAACGCGCTTCGGATTATACTTTTATCCCCTCGCGCGTGTACGACAATCCGTTTCTGCTGCAAAACTCGCCCGACTATGTGCGCACACTCGAAAACTTACCGCCCAATCGAAGAAAAGCGATGCTCGACGGCGATTGGGATGTGTTCGAAGGGCAGTATTTTGCAGAGTTTGACCGCGAAGCGCACGTCGTCGAGCCGTTTGAATTGCCGTCCGATGTATCGCGCTACATCAGCATCGACTACGGTCTGGACATGCTCGCCTGCCTGTGGATTGCCGTGGACCGTTACGGACACGCCTTTGTCTACCGCGAACTGTATCAAAACGGATTGATTTTATCCGAAGCGGCCCAGAAAATTGCTGAATACAACTGCGGTGAACCCTTACGCGCCGCTTACGCACCGCCGGACCTGTTTAACCGGCGTCAGGAAACGGGACAAAGTGCGATTGACATTTTTGCCGCGCACGGACTTTCCTTTTACAAGGCAGACAACAACCGCGTGCGCGGTTGGTACTCCGTCAAGGAATGGCTGCGTCCCGTGGTGGATACGGACGGTTGCATGCGCCCGCGCCTGCGCATTTTCAGAAACTGCAAAAACTTAATCCGCACCCTGCCGGCGCTGTGTTTTGACGAAAAAAATCCAAACGATACGGCGCTGCATCCGCACGAGCTGACGCACGCGCCGGATGCGCTTCGCGGCTTTACCGCTTCCGTACACATCCCCTACACGCCGGAGATTGATTTGCTCGCAAGCGTCAACACGGAAGAATCCGAGATGTCGGATTACGAAGATTTTCTTCGTTACGGCACCTAACCTTAGTTCACACGCTGTGTACTTGCATCCGTATTTTGTCACATCGTGTCACAAATAACAATATCTTGTAGATACGTGTGTAAAACACGCAACTTTTGTCTGTCATTTTCTCTTGCATTCCGCCAAGGACTGTGCTAGGCTGTTGTTGAAAGGAAGCGAGCACAATGACAGAAACGAACGAAAAACTGCAAGCCTTACACGAGATTGCAGATTTATTAAACGAAAAGTTAGAAGAGGTACGCAAAAGCGGAAAGTTTCAGACCGCGCTTGCGCTGGCCGAAACCGTGGAGAAACTGGAAAACTACATAAAGGAAAAAGAAACAGCCCAGAAAAAACAACAAGGACATTTACAACCGTAAATGTCCTTGTTTCTTATTTAAAAGCTTACATAAACCGCTCGGATTTGATTTGTAAAATCTTTATAGAGTGTGATGCTCTTGACGTCTGTCTTCTCGAGTTCCGCTCTCGACAGTGTTCTGTACTCCTGCACATCCGCCTGATAATAAATCAGCAGGTCACTGCCCAGAGTGTATACCTTATTGTTGATTTTGATGCGATTGTAGTCAAGCGCCTGAATTTTATTGGCGCTGTCCGCTTTGCCGAGCGCCGTCAACGACTCTACGCGGCCTTCCGCATAATTTACCGCGACCGGTGTACCGGCCGCTACGGAAAACGTACCTTTTTTCGACACGCTCACCTGTGCGCCGTCCACCAAAACCGTATAGGTGCGTGTGGTTGCATCCACGTTGCCTTCCCGGTCATACGTCGATACCGCTTTAACTTTCTCCACCAGACCGTATTTTACGTTCGTACGAAGCACATTGTCAAACAAAATAACCGCCGCTTCATTAAAGCCGCTCTCCTTAACCGAAGCAATCACCGACTCTGCACCGATATTGATTTCCTTTAAATCCTCAAAATCAATTTTCACCACAGTTGCCGCGCCGCCGTCCGGATTGGAAACCAAATCAAAGAGTACCGCCCCGCTTGCAATTGCCGTATCGCCGATTTTTCGGCTGTACTGCGAAACCTGTCCGCTGAATTTCCCGCCCGATACTTTGCTGAGCTGTGCAAGGCCGTTTGAAAATGCAATGCGCACCAACTGTCCTTTATACTCTGTATAATCCTTGGCGGTATCGTAGGTGTATACGTTGCCGTCCGCCATCATCAGCTGCACGTGCAATTTTGTCGTGCCTGTATCTGTGACGGAATCCGTTATGTAGCTGCCTGCCGAAATCAGAACACCATAGACACCCGTAAGCGCGGATGTGCGGCTGTTGCAAACGCCGACCACATCTCCGTTTTTACCTAAAAGCAAGGTAACCACATCGTCAATTTTAAAACTGCCGGACGACTCATCAAGCTGTCTGGTTGCCGCCGCAGAGCCGACTTCAAAGGTCCTGCCGCCGACAACCACCTGCGTCACATTGGCTTTGCTCGGCAAAGCCTCTTCATACAGCCCGGTTACCTTATCGGTGTATACCTCCATCGTCTGTATCGCCGGATTGTAATAAATCACATCATTTACGCGAATATCCGAAAGCGTCGCGTTGTAACCGTCGCGGTAAACCACAATGCTGTCCATATCCTCCGGAAAAATACCGCCGATGCTGACATCGCCCGGAGCATAATCTTTTGTCGCCACCACAGGCACAATGTCATCTGCATCTTGCAAATACGCGTAGTCGTGCATCTGTGCCGTTTCTCCGTGCAAGGTAATTTTTGCACCGGCAGTAAATGCACCGCGTTGCTGTGCAAAACTGCTCTTACCGTCTGCACTATACACCGTCATTGCATCCGAAAACCGATATTCCACCTCAGCTGTACCCTGCGCGCAAAGATAGTCGTTGCCGCCAAGATGCTTTTTAATGACAAGTGACGTCGGGTAATCGCGGTACGCAGCAAACGCCGCCACTTCCTGCTTTTCATTCAAGTACAGTTTTACTTTTTTACCTTCAACGTTTGTGCAGTCTACAGCCTGTGTTGTTTTATAAACACCCGTCGCCGTTTTAATCTCCCCTGCCGCCAAGGCATCATCAGTAAGATAGGTCGATAAGATAACTGCATTTTCCAAAATCGTATAGCCAAAGGATGCCGCAAGTTTCGTCTTTGTGTTATACATCTCGGTTTCCAGCGCGCGGCAAATCAGCACAAACGCATCTGCGCGCGTGATGTCTGCATACGCATCAAAGTCCATACCCTCGGTCAACTCCAAAGCCTTTGCTTTGCTGACATAACTGTCCGGCCAAAAACCCTCCACCACGGTTTCATCATAACCGAGTGCACGCAAAACAACCGTAATCGCCTGTCCGTAACTGATGGACGCGTCTGCGTGAAATGTAGCGTCCGGATAGCCGACAATAATGTTGCTTTTTGCCACATAGTTGATATATGGCACCGCCCAGTGCGCATTGTCAACGTCTGCAAAACGGCTGGCACCGCGTTCAGCTGCGGCCTCCTCCATTTTGTTGAGCATGCCGACGGTCAGTTTGGCAAACTCACCGCGCGAAAGCGCATCGTACGGACGAAGCGTACCCGCACTATCGCCGGATACTATACCCATGGCACAGAGCATCTGTGCTTCTTCATAGAAATAATCCTCCGTCTGCACATCCGAAAACTGTGCCGCACCCGCAAACGGGCAAGCACTAAGCAACAGGACAAACGAAAGTAAAAGAGCTGTTATTTTTTTCACCACAAATCACCTCTATTCAAACTTAAGCGCATCAATCGGATTCAGCTTGGATGCCTTATTGGCCGGATGAAATCCGAAAAAGATGCCCATCGCCATCGAAAAGCCGAACGACAAAATAATCGTTCCGACACCCGGCATCGCCGATATGCCCATCAGCGAGCCCATCAGCGCACCCAAACCGACACCGAGCAGTATACCCACAACGCCGCCGAGCGAACTGATCATAATCGCTTCCACCAAAAACTGCAAAAGGATGTTTTTTCGCTTTGCACCGATAGCCTTGCGGATACCGATTTCGCGCGTACGCTCCGTAACGGAAACAAGCATAATATTCATAATACCAATACCTGCAACCAACAAAGAAATTGCCGCAATACCGGCAAGCATGCCCACCATGGTGTCGAGTGCATCCCCCAGCGCATCAATGAGTGTCGCATTTGCAATCACGCGGTATGCATTTTCATCCGAAAATTTCTTGTACAAATGATTTTCGAGCACCTCTGTCGCCTGTTCGTGCAAAGTTTCATCCGTCAACTGCAAGGTAAAATTGCTGAGGCGCGCATTGCGCAGAATTCGCGCCGCCACCGAGTACGGAATTACAATCGTATCATCAGCGCTGCCCTCCTCGCTGTCTGCCGTTTCTTCCAAAACACCGACCACGCGAAACGGTTCGCCGTTGACTTTGACCGTTGCACCGATGGGGTTCGACCCGCCGAACAGCTCCTGCTTGATATATGTACCGATGACCGCATTTCGTTTTCGTTCAGCCACATCAATATCCGTTAAATATCGGCCGTTTTCAAGCTCCTGCTCTTTGATGGTCTGATACGCCGCGCCCGTGCCGGTCAACGACGTAGAACCTTCCGTATTCTTATTGCCGTTTTTTACAGTTGCCGATGCCGAAATCACCGGCACCGCCGCCGTAAAATAAGTCGGATTGTTTTCCACAAACTCGTTTAATTCCTCCGGCTCCAGGGTCTTGTCGCCGCGCCCCGGAATCATCAGCGTAACAATATCTGTTCCCGCCGACGCAATCGTATCTGTGATTGTATTGGTCGTTCCCTGACCGATGGCCATCAGCGCAATCACCGAGGCTACACCGATAATCGTTCCGAGCATTGTCAGAAGAGAACGTACTTTGTTGGACAGTATACTTTTAATCGCCATTTTCAGGCATTGTGAAAAGTTCAACGTTTCCCCCTCCTTCAGACATGCACTTGTTCTTTACCGCCGTCGGTTAAACTGTCAAACACGATTTTTCCGTCCATAATGCGCACAATTCTGTCCGCCTGATGGGCAATCGTGTTGTCGTGCGTAATGAGCACAACGGTTTTACCGTCGGCGTGCAATTCTTTAAGCATCGCCAAAACCTCTGCACCCGTTTTGGAATCAAGCGCACCGGTCGGTTCATCCGCTAAAATCATCGGCGGACGTGCCGCAAGCGCACGTGCAATGGAGGTTCTCTGCTGCTGTCCGCCGGAAAGCTCGGACGGCTTATGTTTTCTTCGGTCATATAAACCGACACGTTCCAATGCCACACGCGTCATTTCCTTGCGTTCCTCTGCACTGTAGCCCGCATAAATCAGCGGCAGTTCCACATTTTCCTCCACCGTCAGCTTCGGAAGCAGATTGTACTGCTGAAAAATAAAGCCGATTTTTTTATTGCGGATAAACGCCTGGGCATCATCATCGAGCGCCTCCGCTTCATTGCCGTCAATATAATACGCACCGCTCGTCGGCGTATCCAGACAGCCAATCATATTCATCAGCGTCGATTTGCCCGAACCGGACGGACCGATGATGGACACAAATTCGTGCGGCTTGATTTTCAAGTTCACACCGTCGAGTGCGCGCACTTCGTTGTCACCCATCTGATAAATCTTATACATATCACGGATGTCTACCATATATTCTGCATCGGATATAAGCTCAAGTCCCATACTTATCTACCTCCGCTCATACCGCCGGTTCGCATACCGCCCGAAGGCATGTTGCTGCCCATGCCGCCGCTCATACCGCCGGTTCGCATACCGCCGCCCCTCATGCCGCTGTGCATTGCGCCGATACCACTCATGCCACCAAAGCCCATATTCGTGCGGTTGTTGACCGTCTGCACAATTTTGACATACGCACCAACCTCAAGACCGCTGACAATTTCAATTTCCGCATCGCTGCTGACGCCAGTTGTCACTTCGCGCAATTCAAAATCATCGTCTGTATATGTATACTCTGTTTTCTTTTCTGCGGTTTGCTTCTCTGTATCCGCTTTCTGCGCAAAATCCCGCTTCGGCATTTCACCCATCGGCGGCACCTCGCCTTTCTGCGCATCTTCTTTCACGGCCATGCCGAATACCTTTTCCTGCACCGACTTTTTCAGCACCTGCACATAAGTCTTACCGCCGCGCATACTCACGGCCTCCAGCGGCACCTTAACTACATTCTGCGCCGCCGCCATCTGCACCGTCGCCGTTACATTCATGCCGATTTTCAGCGCCCCCGGCTCGGCAATAGTCACCTCCACCGGATAGGTGGTTACGCCGCTCGAGCCGCTGCCCTGCTGAATAATTTTTGTAATTTCACCTTCAAACACGGTGTCCGCAATAGCGTCCGCCACAACCTCGACTTTTTGTCCGAGCTGCACGCCCGAAATGTCCAATTCATCCACATTGATAGTAAACTTCATATTGGAAATATCCGCAATCGTCGCAAGCACTGCAGAGTTTGCGGAATTGCCGAGTGTATCTCCGGCTTTGTAATTCTTTTGAATGACCGTTCCCGTAATCGGAGATAAAATCGTATAATTATCTAATGTATCATAAGCCTTTTGAAGCGAAATGCCTGCATTGTCAAAATTGATCTGGCTTCTGCGCAAATCATTTTTGGTGTCCTCATCCTCTAACGTAAACAGCACCGTACCTTTCTGCACAAAGTCGCCGTTTTTTACGCAGATGGATGCAATTTCGCCGGAAATTTCCGCTTCAACTGCATTGGCCACACGGCATTTGCCTGTACCGGAAGACTGCACCGAACCAATACGCGCACCGAGGACATCGCCCTCCTCCATCTGTCCGGGATTGGTAAAGCTTACAGTTACATCAAAGCTGCCGGCATACACACCGCCCACTTTGCTGACCGTGCCGTAAAGTGCATTGGTCATATATTTCGAACTGGAGAGTTGCACGCTTGTGCCGACCGCAACCAAATCCTTTGCCGATGCCGCAAACGGAAGGCTGACCTCCACCGTCTGCGCATTGACCGTCGCAAGACGTGTGCCGTTTGCAACCTCATCGCCGACACGCAAAGCCGCGTCTATGTCTTTTACATAGCCGCTCACCGGCGCCGTCACCGTAAACTTCTCCCATTTCTTTTGCTCTGTATCATAAGAAATCTTTTGAGAATCATAGCTGTTTTGCTGACTGCGAAGCGACTGCTGTGCATCCTCACTGTCAAAAACGTAGAGCACATCATCTTTGTTTACAATCTGCCCCTCTTCAAACGGTGAGGACAAAATATCGCCCTGTACCTTTGCAACGATGTCATAAGAATCCATCGCTTCAATCATACCGCTGCCCGTCAGATAATTGACCACATCGCCGCGCGTAACTGCGCTGGCGGAAATCACCGCCGCCGATGTTTTCTCCTCTTTCGGCAGAGCGCAGCGTAGCACGCCAATTAAAATTGCAGCTACAATCAATGCGATTATGCCAAGGCGAACCCATCTCTTTTTTCCTTTACCGCCGTTCTTTTTCTGCACGCCGGATACAATTTCCTTCATTTTTTCTTTTACTTGCACGGCAAACTCCCTCCGATTTCAAATTCGCTTTTATACTCTACCACAATTTACTTTAAATGGAAAGTATCTTTTTGAATTGTTAAAAGTTTCTTTACAAAACACAAAAAAGCGACCAAGTCGCTTTTTTCGTAAAATCATTCACTTTGTGCCGGAATAAATACTTCGCGTTCAATCACACGCATCGCTGCAACCGCATCCCAATGGATGCTTTCTCTGCCGATTTTATCGGCAAAACCGCTTTGCTCAAACTCTGTGCTCACACGCTCATTTAATCCGCTAAACAATACACGAATCCCTTTTTTCTTAAAATCATCATAAATGTCTTCAAGCTCAATCATCGCACTTGCATCGATGCTCGGCACACCACGCATGGAGAAAATCACATCTAAGGTATCTGCCTCAATTTCATCAAGTGCTTCCGTCAATCTGTCCTGCGTACCGAAAAACATCGGGCCGGACAAATACACGATTTTCGTATACTTATAACTGCCAACAATGCCTTGCTGTTGTGTCTTTTCTCTGTCGACATTGCAGACGGACACACGCAGATTACAACTTTGCACGATAAACACCAGTGCCGAAAATACAATACCGATGACAATCGCCGTTGCCAAATCGAATACCACGGTAGAAAGCATCGTAATCAAAAACTGCGCACTCTCCGTATGTCTTTTACCCTTAAACAAATCGCCGATGTTTTTCCAGTTGTTGAGGCGCCAAGCCGTTACCATCAAAATACCGGCCAGCGCCGAAAGCGGAATACGCTTCATAATCGGGCCGAGCAAGAACATAGACAAAATCAAAGTAATGGAATGAATAACGTTAACCAATCGGGTCTGCCCGCCGTTTTTAATACCGACACTGGTGCGCGCAATCACCGCCGCCGTCGGTACACCGCCAAAGAGCGGAATCACCATATTGCCGATACCCTGCGCCACCAATTCGCGTTGCAAATCAATCTTTTCACCTTTCATTTTACCGGCACTGGCACCGCACAAAAGGCTTTCTACCATACCTAAAACCGCAACGGAAAACGCCGGTGCAAGGTAGGCGGAAATGTTTTGAAAATCAATGCCCGTTTTCAAAAGTGCGCTATCCGTCATCAGGCTTTTCGGAATATCACCCACCTCGGCAACCACTCCGCCCTGCGGGAAAATCAGCATATTTGCAACCAAAGTTACAATCAGGGCCGCCAGCGAAGACGGGAATTTTTCCTGCCACTTTTTCGGATAAATCACCATCAGCAAAACAACGGCCAAACCAAACAACATCGTCGGCATGTGGATGTCAAATCCGTTTTGAAAATACGATGCAATCTTTTCAAGCGTTGTCGCACCTGCAGAGGTTGTTCCAAAAAAGCTATCCACCTGACTAAGTGCAATAATAATTGCCACACCGGATGTAAAGCCCATAATAACCGCATTCGGTATATACGAAACCAGCTTGCCGACTCTAAAGAGCGCAAACAACAGCATAATCGCGCCGGCAATAAGACCGGCCGTTAAAATACCCGTAATGCCGTAAGTCATCGCCAGGACAAGCAAAACCGCCGACATTGTACCCGTCGGTCCGGAAATCTGAAACGACGCGCCGCCCAGACCGCCGACCAAAATACCGGAAAAAATCGCAGTAATCAAGCCTGCCGCTGCATCCGCCCCTGCGCTGACGCTGAATGCCAATGCAAACGGGAGCGCAACTGCCGCAACCGTAATACCCGCCATCAAGTCTTTTGTAAATTTCGATGCGTTATAACCGAAAAATTCTTTCTTTAAATCCCGGACATATTTTTTAATCAAGCAAAAACATCCCCCTTATATACTTTTCACATTATTTTATTATACGCCTGTCGAAAAACAAAATCAATAGACGAAAACACACAAAAAAAGCCGACCTGCATCGGCTTTTTTGTGCTTATTTAAAATAATAGTAGTCGGAATTCGCCGTGCCGGTATCCGCATTTTCCACAAGAATCACGCGCGCATCGCGGCTAACCGTAATGCCGTGCCACATTCCCTTGCGCACATTGTAGAATTTGTGCGGAATCATCTCTACGCTCTCCGGTTTTGCCGGATCACCGCCGTAGTAGAGTTTTGCACTGCCCTCTACCAAGATAAACACCTCATCGGTTTCGTTATGGCGCTCCATTTTCTTAAACTCCGCTTCATCAAAGCGCGGTGCGTAGTTGATGACCGCTGCTGTCCATGCGCCGAAATCCACCACATGCGAATACCCTTCGCCCTCAAAATCGCATACATCAATATATTTTTCAAGTTTATTCATATTATTTTTTCCTTCTTGCCAAGTATTTGTTGCTGTATTCCTTCTCCCCCGTTACCTCACGCAAAACCTGCACAAAGTCCGGCAGACAAACTTTCTGATTTTCATCCTCCAGTTCAATTTCCAAAATCGCCCAATCTTGAATTTGCGGATACACATCAATTTCGTATACAATATCGCCAACCGGAATACAGTAGCGAAATTTTTCAAGCGTCTGCATAGACGGCTCTGCTTCAAACAACAAACGCTCATACTCCGTTTCGCCGATTTCGCGCTCACGTTCAATGCGGCGCATCGCTGACAAAAACACCTTTTCCGTATAAGTATACACTGCACCCTCCGCGCCGCTGCGCATCCGCACGCGCCGCTCGGCACCGTCCGCACCGGCATTTAGATAGGTCTGGTGAATTTGCGTTTTCGCGCAGCCCTTCTGGGCAAGCAAAACCGCTTCATCCGGATAGGCAATTAAATATTTACGTTCAATCTCCAATGGCTCATGCATAAGTCCTTCCTCCATGTAGAAAGAATAGCATATTTTCCCTTTTATGTCAATCTGCACACAAAAAAGCGAAGCCGGACAACTTCGCTCTTGGTCATTTTTTCTTGTTTTCACAGTCACACGCAGACTTGCTGCATGCGCCCGCATGCGGACAGCCACCACAGCCGCCGCAACCGCTCTTTTTCTTTTTAAATGTATACCATGCGGCCACAACGAAAACTACAATTAAAACCGCAATCAAAATCAAATCCGCCATGTTTACCTCCTCACAATCCACACAGAATATTCGCTGTTATCTTTGGGGCATCCAACCCAATTTCTCCTTCGTAAAACAACCAGTTATCCTGAAACAAAAGTTTTTATCTCATAAATTTATACCTCTGTTTTAGTATACCAAACATTCCCGCTTTCGTCAATTTCCGTTTACCTTTCACTTGACCGGTTGCTGTAATAACGCCAAAAAGAAATTATACATATGATACATACATTGTCATAGAGTCGGTAGATTCCCATTGATATATTCAGAGCCGTATTCCCCCTTTCGTTTTTTATTTGCACGCATTATACAACAAGGTATCCGTTTTTTAATTCTTTTCTTGAAAAACCGCCGGAAATAAAGTATAATATAGCAAAGACAAATACGGAGGATGACCATGAATATTTTTAAGTCCCTTTTTAAAAGAAAACCGAAATACGCACCCGAAGCGGAAACAATACAGTCGCCGGAAAAGATGCCGGTTCGCGAAATCCAAATGGTTGAACTGATGGGCAGAGCCATCACAGTCGGAGAAAAAACCTTTGTGCCGCTGCACATATGTATTTATGAGGACAGCTTGGTTTTTGAATTTGATGTCTACGAAAAGGATGCGACCGACAAAAGCGGTGCTACCAAGCAAAGTTTTACTTTCCCGACTACCGAAAACCGTCTTGTACCGATAGAATTTGATGGCGTAGAATTCTTTTGGGATCTGCAAGACGATGCTTTCCGTTGGCACCCGCGAAAAGCACCGGAAGAAGCACACGAGGTCAATGCATGGATTTCGGCCTTTGACAATGGTGATTTTCGCATAGAAAAAGCCTATGCCGAGCACAATTTATCCAAAAAAGCGCTTGCCTATGCCTACAAATCGGATGATACCTATTACTACTGGAACATGGACGACAGATCGCACTTTCCGGTCATTTACGAAATCCCGGGTGCATTCAAAGAACATCTGAATACCGAGTGTCTTCTTGACCCGAACACGGTACACGTCATCAACCAAATTGCATTTTTCGCCAACAGTTACAGCATAGATGAGCCGGCCGATTTCAAAGAAATTCTCAAACAATACACCGAACGCTATAAAAAGGAACTTTGGACGCCGAATCAATAAACACAAAAGGGATGTAAGCTTCACATCCCTTTTATAATACACTTTTCATATACTCCGACGGTGTCCTACCGCTGATTTCTTTAAAGCACCTCGAAAAATACTGCGGCGAGGTAAAGGTAAGATAGTCGGATATTTCCGCAAAATTCATCTCTCTTTCCCGAATCAAATGCTTGGCACAATCAATTTTACAGCGCATAAAATGTTCCATCGCACCCATACCGAGTTTTTGGCGAAACAGCGCTTTCATATAAAGATAAGGCAAGCGAATATGTAATAATATGGAAAAATCTCTTAAATCTGTAATAAAATTTAAGTCTGCGTGCTAAAATATCTATGTATTTTCTTGACAAATCCGCAAGAAAGTAGGATAATAATAGCAGACTTATGCAAAGTTACAGTAGGGAGTAAATTTCATAGGCCAATTTCAAAATCGGAGCGTGAATCCAATGAAACTGATTATCAAAAACAACTATGACGAAATGAGCGCATGGGCGGCAAACCATATTGCCGATGCCATTAACGCGCACAAAGAAGACCGTCCGTTCGTGCTCGGTCTGCCGACCGGCTCTTCCCCGCTCGGTGTGTACAAAAAGTTGATCGAATTAAACAAAGCCGGCAAGGTGACCTTCAAAAACGTAATCACCTTCAACATGGACGAATACGTTGGCCTGCCGCGCGAACACGACCAGAGCTACTGGTACTTTATGCATGACAATTTCTTTAACCACATTGATATTCCGGCAGAAAACATCAACATCTTAAACGGTATGGCTGAGGATTTAGATGCAGAATGCGCACGTTACGAAGAAAAGATTGCTGCCTGCGGCGGCATTGATTTGTTCCTCGGCGGCAGCGGCGTAGACGGCCACATTGCATTTAACGAGCCGTTTACCTCTTTAACTTCCCGCACAGGCGTGCGCGCACTGACACAGGACACATTGATTGTAAACTCCCGTTTCTTTGACAATGACCCGGACAAAGTACCGAAGACCGCACTTTCCGTTGGTGTAGGTACGGTTTGCGATTCCAAACAAGTGCTTTTGTTAATCAGCGGCCACAACAAGGCACGCGCGCTGCGTCACTGCGTAGAGGGCGGCGTTGACCATGCTTGGACCATCAGCGCATTGCAGCTGCACAAAGATGGCATTATCGCCTGCGACGAAGACGCTTGCGGTGAACTCAAGGTAGACACCTACAAATACTTCAAGGAAATCTACAAAGACGAAAAATAATTCAAACAAAGAAAAAATAGCGGATGTCTGTGACATCCGCTATTTTTTCTTTTTATTCTTTCAAAAAATCAAGTTTTCGCCAGAAATACAAAAACAGAATATTTTGCACAAGCGCCGTAATCAGCCACGTCACCGGATAACACGTATACAGCACGTGCAGCGAACGGAAACTCGCAAACACTGTATAAATCCAAATCACACGCATCACGCAAGTACCGAAAATCGACACCAACATCGGCACCGTGGAATAGCCGATACCGCGAAGCGAATAACTCGACGTTGTCATAACTCCGCCGATAAACCAGAACGGCAAATAATAACTTGCAATTTTACAACCGATTTCCACCGTCGATAACTCTTTTGTAAAAATCCGCATAAAAATCGGCATAATCAAAACCGCAATTGCCCCCAACACGAGCAACACCAAGCCTACACCGACAATACAAGTCTTCCAACCGGCGAACACTCTATCTTTTTTCTTTGCACCGTAATTTTGCGCACAGACTGTCGTTGCTGCATTGCCGAAACCATTCGAAATTTGCCCGAGCACATTGCCCATATAATTTACCGCGCCGTGCGCCGCCATCGTCTGCGATCCGAAAGAGTTAATGGCAGATTGCAAAAATACATTCGACAGAGAAAACATAATAGACTGTATCCCCATCGGTATACCGAAACGCAAAATTTCCAAAAACTCCTTTATATTAAAGCGCACTTTTTTCAAATCAATTTTACAGGCATTGTCCGCATGTATCAAACAATGTAAGTTCAAAAGTGCCGCTACACCCTGCGAAACAAAAGTCGCAATCGCCACGCCGGCAACACTCCAGCGAAATACCACAACAGTTACCACATTCAAAACCACATTCAAAACACCGGACAATGCCACAAAATACAACGGTCTTTTATTGTCGCCATACGCCCGCATAATTGAACTTGTAAAATTATAAAGCAAAATCAGCGGTATACCTGCAAAATATACCTGCACATACAGAGTCGACATACCAATCACATCTGCCGGAGAATCCATCGCCTGCAAAAGCGGCCTGGCAACCAAAACACCGACTACAGCCAATAAAATACCGGCAAAAATACTGATTGCTATGGCCGTATGGGCTGCCTTACTCATCTTATCATTATCGCGTGCACCAAAGCCTTGCGATACCACAACCGTCACACCGCCGGCCAGACCGACAAACATGTTCACCAACAGGTTAATCAATGACGAGGTCGAACCGACCGCCGCAAGCGCACCGTCGCCCACAAACAGACCAAGCACCATCATATCCGCAATACTAAACAGTGTTTGCAACCATCCGGACAATATAATAGGAAGAGCAAACGCTATAATATTTTTCAGCATTTTCCCTTCCGTAAAGTCAATCTCATATTTTTTTGTACCCATATGTACCATCCCCTGTCCATCTTCGGTTACTATATCACTTTTTGCATTGAAAGTCAAGCGCGCACACAAAAAGGAACGGGCAACGCCCGTTCCTTTCCATCATTTTATTTTTTAATTCCGGCTTTAACTTATACGCCTTCCTTAGCACGACGGATAAGTTCTGTCTCCGTGCAGCCGTTTTCCGGCACATAGCCTGCCAGCGGAACAAGCTTTTCATGGATTGCATCCAGAATCCAGCTTGCCTGCGGGAAGAAGAATTCGTCGAATTCAAACGGAGGGGTGATCCAGTTGCGCGCACCAACAACTGCCGGCGGTGCATCCAAATCGTCAAAGCAAAGCTCGGTGATGTTCTTTGCAACATCGTTCATGAACGAACCACGTGCGCAAGCATCAGATACCAATACCACGCGACCGGTCTTTTTAACCGATTCGATAATCTTGGTGTAATCGAGCGGTACGAGGGAGTGCAGGTTAATTACATCTGCTTCCATACCGTACTTTTCAGAAAGTGTCTTTGCCGCTTCTACTGCGCGGTAAAGTACCGCACCAACTGTGATAATCGTAACATCCTTACCGTCACGAACCTTGTTTACATCACCGAATTCGATTTCGTAACGTTCTTCCGGAACGCCGCCTTCGTGGAACTGCTCGCCCACGTCGTAAATTCTCTGGCTTTCGAAGAATACAACCGGGTCAGTGCCGCGAAGTGCAGTTTCCATAAGACCCTTTGCTTCCCACGGCGTTGCCGGGAAGCATACCTTGAGGCCCGGGATATGTGCACAAAGTGCTGTCCAGTCCTGGCTGTGCTGTGCACCGTACTTGGAACCAACGGATACACGGAGTACAACCGGCATCTTCAAAATGCCCGCAGACATTGCCTGCCACTTGGACATCTGGTTAAAGATTTCATCGCCTGCGCAGCCGATAAAGTCTGCATACATCAATTCTACAATCGCACGACCGCCCGAAAGCGCGTAACCTACTGCTGTACCTACAATTGCAGCTTCAGCAATCGGAGCATTAAAGAGTCTGCAGTGCGGGAAAGCATCCATCATACCGCGGTATACTGCAAACGCGCCGCCCCAGTCACGGCAGTCTTCACCGTAAGCAATCAAGGTCGGATCTTCATAGAATCTGTCGTAGATAACCTCAGAGAGGGCATCACGAAGATTGTAGAGCTTCATCTTGGAAACCGGCTTGCCGTTCACAATCGGTGTGCGGCTCTTTTCCTTAATCTTCTTATATGCCGGTACTTCAGCAAGCGGCATATTTACTTCCGGCTCACGCTCGTCAAACTTATCTACCTTTTCGTTGGAGAACATCAAACGTTCTACCACTGCCGGGTCTTTCTTGAAATCTACATACGGGCTGATGGAAGTATCCGAAGCTGCCTTACAAATCATAGTCATACGCTCAGAAACATCAGCGAGAATTTCTTCAAACTTAGAATCAGCTGCAACGCCTGCATCCACCAAATTCTTGCGGTATGTGAGCAGCGGATCCACCTCGCGCCATGCATCGAGTTCCTCCTTGGTGCGGTATGCATTTTGGTCGGAAGTCGAGTGACCGGAGAAGCGGTATGTAAGTGTATCGAGCATAACCGGACCTTCACCTGCACGCAAAATCTTGAGCTTTCTTTCCATTGCATCAATAACCGCAAGCGGATTGAAGCCGTCTACACGCTCTGCATAGAACTGGGTCGGGCTTACGCCGGAACCGATACGTGCGAGCATATCGTAACCCATGGTTTCACCGCGGGTCTGGTCGCCCATACCGTAGGAGTTGTTAAATACGTTAAACAGAATCGGCACACCGCCGTTGTGGCTTTCCCAAAGCGTCTTAAACTGGTCCATGGATGCAAAGTTCATTGCTTCCCAAACCGGACCGCGCGCCATGGAACCGTCACCGATATTACATACAACAATACCGTTCTTTTCGTTAATCTTCTTAAACAGTGCAGCACCGGTGGAAATCGAAGCCGAACCACCAACGATAGCGTTGTTCGGATAAATACCAAACGGCAGGAAGAATGCATGCATCGAACCGCCCATACCCTTATGGAAACCGGTCTCACGCGCAAAAATCTCGGAAAGTGTACCGTAGAGGATAAAGCGGATTGCCAATTCCTTTACATCGCTTACCGGACCGAGCTTTTCCGTTGCGCGCAGTGCACTACCGCCCAAAAAGCCTTCCATAACATCCATGAGTTCCTGCTCGCTTAATTTGTTGATACAAGAAAGCGCTTTTGCAAGAATCTCGGAGTGGCTGCGGTGCGAACCGAACGAGAAGTCGTTCTGGTCGAGCAGGTAGGCCTGACCTACGGCTGCAGCTTCCTGACCAATGGACAGATGGGCCGGACCCGGATAGGTCGTTTCAATACCGTTATAAAGACCCTGCGTCTTAATCTGATTGAGCATCGACTCAAACTCACGCAAAATTGCGATATCACGGTAAATACGCATAAGGTCGTCATCGCTGAACTTACCGCGCTCGTCCGCAACGGTTTTGTTATACACGTTTACCGGAATGTCTTCAAATGTGATTTTGCCCGCCGCACGTACCTCGGCCGGATCTACAAATAAATTCTTAGGCATATGTATCTCTCCTTTTCAATTAAATATGAAATATAGCTTCACGAATCATTTCCGCTACCGTCGGATGCGGGAATACGAGTTTCTTGAGTCTGTCAATGGAAAGTTCCGTATCTACCATCATCGTTGCTGTCATAATAATTTCCGATGCATACGAGCCAACCATATGGCAACCTACCAAACGGTTTTTGTCCGTATCCACTACGAGCTTGATAAAGCCCTTGCCGCCCTCGGTTTCCGCAAGGTAACGACCTGCATAGGACATCGGCAGTTTAACTTCCTTTACCGCGATGCCGCGCTTTTGTGCTTCCTCTTTGGAAAGGCCTACGCTTGCAACCTCCGGATCGGTGTAAATAACGGACGGAATCACATCGTAGCGCATTTCATCCGCTTTGCCGAGCATGTGATTTACGGCAACCTCGGCTTCTCTGTACGCTGTATGCGCCAGCATCAACTTGCCGTTGCAGTCACCGATGGCATACACGCCCGAAACGTTAGTGCACAGATGACGGTCAGTTACAATTGCCGCTCTGTCCATCTGCAGTTGCAGTGTTTCAATACCGATGTTTGCCGTAGACGGCTTTCTGCCGGCAGACAGAAGCACCGCATCACAAGCAAGCTCCTTCTTTTCGCCGTTTTCTTCATAAATTACGCTGTTTTCTTTCACTTCCAGCACCTTGCAGGAAAGTTTGAATTCCATACCGCGCTTTTCAAAACCGGCTTGGAGCACCTTGCAGATGTCTGCATCGGTTGCGCCTGCGATTTTCGGCATCATTTCAATCACGGTTACCGAAACGCCTACACTTGCAAAGTAGTATGCCATTTCCAGACCGATAACACCGCCGCCGATAACGACCAGTTTCTCCGGCAGATCCTTTTTATCCAGCACCTCGCGGTTGGTTACAACAAAGCCGCGCTCAATGCCCTCTTTTAAACCCGGCACCGGCGGAACTACGGTTTCAGAACCGGTTGCAATCACGAGACGTTTGCCTTCGTATACTTTTCCGTCTGCCGCAACGGCAAAACCGTTTTCACCGCGGCCCTGCACGGTTGCAGAAGCGGAAATCACTTCTACTTTATTTGCCTTCATCGTTGCACCGACACCGGCAACCAGCGTTTTTACAACGCCGTCTTTTCTTTCAATCACCTTTGCGTGGTCAAATTTCACCTCGCCCACAGTTACGCCGAAAGCTTCGCTTTCCTTGGCGTGGCGATACATTTTAGAAGAGTTTAAAAGCGTTTTGGTCGGGATACAACCTTCATTTAAACAGGTGCCGCCCAGCGCCTTCTTTTCAAACAATGCCACATGCATACCGGCCTGCGCTGCGCGCTCTGCGCACAGATAACCGCCCGGGCCGCCGCCGATGACAATCAAATCATACAGTTCCATAACACGTCCTCCTATTTCGCCAAAAGCGCGGTGAAGTTTTCAAGATTCTGACCGAGTTCTTTCTGGAAACGCGCCGCCGGTGTACCGTCTACTGCGCGGTGGTCGTAGGTCAGACTCAGACCCATTGCCGGATAAATCTCGATATTGCCATCCTTACCCTTGCGTACACGCTCAATCGTACCGCATACGCCCAAGATACCCGTCTGCGGCGGATTGATTACCGGTGTAAAGGACTCTACGCCCATATTGCCGAGGTTCGATACGGTAAATGTACCGCCCGACAGCTTATCCGGGTTGATATTGCCTTCACGGCACTGTGCTGCAAGCTCCTTAACTTCCTTGGAGATTTCCAAAAGGCTCTTTTGGTCTGCATTGAAAATTGTCGGCACCATCAAGCCGCGCGGTGTGTCTACCGCAACGCCCAGATGTACATGCTTAAACAGACGAATGTTGTTGTCATCGAGCATATGTGCATTCAAATCCGGATGGTTAAGAAGCGTTCTCGATACTGCGTACAACACGATATCACCAAGTGTGATACCTGCTGTTTCACCCTCGGATGCCTTCAAAAGCTTTCTGTAAGCCAGAATTGCGGAAGCATCAAAGGATGTATTGTGTGTAAGCTGTGCCATGGTCGAAAGCGAAGTATGCATCGACTTGCTGATGGCACGGCGAATACCGCTGAATTTCACATCTTCGTATTCCGCTTCTGCCACTGCCGGTGCCGCAGCCGCTGCAGCCGCAACCGGTGCAGAAACCGGATTGTTCATCAATTCTCTTACGTCACGTTCAATAATTCTGCCGTTCGGGCCGGTCGGTGTTGCCGCAGCCGCATCCACACCTGCACGTTCTGCAAGCTTTTTCGCTCTCGGCGAAATTGCGCTCTTCTCACCTTCCACAGCCGTAGATACAGCCGGTGCAGCTACAGGTGCAGCCGCTTCAGCAGCCGGCGCAGCTTCCGCTGCCGGTGCTGCTTGCTCAGCCGGAGCATCGCCCGGACGCAGAGCGGATACATCCTCACCCGGATTACCTACCGCGCACACATTTACCAGACAAGGCACTTCGTCGCCTTCCTGATAAAAGATTTCTAACAATGTACCTTCTTCCGTCGATTCACATTCAAAGCTTGCTTTGTCTGTTTCATAAGTAAACAGAATATCGCCAACTTTAACCGAATCGCCGACTTTCTTTTCCCAAGTACCGATGATACAGCTTTCTACCGTAATACCGGCTTTGGGCATAATTACTGCATTTGCCATAGTAAAACACCCCTTACTTATGTTGTTTTTAACATTTTATAACACTTGCATTTAACATTATATCACATATTAACATTTTGTCAATTCTTTTTACATAGAAACTACAATACAATTACCCCGGCTTTTTTTGCAATCTGCACAAATTCTTCACTCATAGGCTCGTCCGTAATCAAATAGTCCGCATCTTCCAACGTTGCAAAAGTATACGGCATCAGGCGTTCGAGCTTTTCCGCGCCGCACATCATTACGCGCACGCGCGCTTTTTCAATGATGGTTTTCTTAATCCACATATCCGCCTCTGTACCGCAGGTAAAACCCGCACTTGCCGAATAGCCTGAAACGCCGATAAATGCAAGATCAATGTTAATTTTTTTAAGCATCTCAATCGTATTGAGTCCCGATACCGACATGTTTCTTTTGTTCATCGTGCCGCAACAAACCGTCACTGTCGGATTGCGCAAACGGCAAAGCTCCATGGCAATCCCCGGCGCGGTGGTTACCACATTCAAACTGATGTCCGGCAAATTCTTTGCCAAAAACAAATTCGATGTACCGGCATCTAAAAATACGGAGCTGTGCGGCTGCAGAAGCCTTATCGCCTTCTCCACCATCGAAAGCTTGCCCGGCGTATTTTCCCCCATGCGCACATGAAAATCCACATCGTCCTGATAGCGTGCAAATTTCACCATACCGCGATGCTTGGAAATGACCCCTTGCCGCTCAAGTTCATTTAAATCCCTGTGAATGGTCATCAAAGAAACCTCGGGAAACAGCGCTTGCAGCTCCTTGATGGTTGCTACACTTTTTTGTTCTACATATTTTTTTATGCGGTCTTGTCTAATTAAGTTCATGTTATAAACCTCCGCCAAAAGCTCATGTTTATAACAATTTTAACATTTTATATCACATTTGTCAATAAATCCTATTGACTCTTTTGCAAATTTACCTTAAAATAATAGAAAAAAAGCACGCATGAGGGTGAAAATATGATTCAAAAACTGCAATACTATATCGCACATACACACAACCCGCATTACAATCTGGCGGTTGAAAAACATCTTTTAGACCGCGTAGATGCAGATACATGTATTTTGTATCTTTGGCAAAATGAAAACACGGTCGTCATCGGTAAAAACCAGAACGCATGGGCGGAATGCCGCATCCGTGAACTGGAAGAAGCCGGCGGCAAGCTCGCGCGCCGTTTATCCGGTGGCGGCGCGGTGTTCCACGACCTCGGCAATTTGAATTTCACTTTTGTGTATACCAAAGAAAACGCAGACATAAACCGCGATATGCAAATTCTGCAAACTGCCTGTCGCCTCGCCGGCATCGAAACCGAATTTTCGGGGCGAAACGATTTGCTTGCCGACGGCAAGAAATTTTCCGGCAACGCTTTTTATAACAGCGGCAGCAAAGCCTATCACCATGGTACACTCCTCATTGATGCGGATTTGGAAAAGATGGGGCGGTTTCTCACGCCTGCCAAAGCAAAACTTGCCGCAAAAGGAGTAACTTCCGTGCGCGCACGTGTCACCAACTTAAAATCTCTTGCTCCGGATTTAACGTGTGAAAAAATGCAAGCATATGTACTTACCGCTTTCGAAGAAATCTACGGTTTAAAAGCTACACAAATCAAAATTCGTGATGCAAAAGAGATAGATACTCTGACCGAAGCCTACCAAAGCCGTGAATACTTGCTCGGCAAAACTCTCCCCTTCACCGCAACCGCCGAAGCGCACTTTGACTGGGGACACGCCGAGCTGCAACTCGACGTACAAACAGGCATCATCCGAAACACACAGCTTTTCACCGATGCAATGGATGAAACCCTTTCCGAACGCGTAACCTCGGCACTGACCGACTGTCCGCTGGATGCAGATACAACACGCGCGGCACTGACCGCCGCTCTGCCGAAACCGCAGGCCGACGGTATATATGCATTACTCAAACAAATCCTATAAAAAATCCCAACCGCACACACGGTTGGGATTTTTTTATAAAGTTTTAAAAGAGAAAGTCAACTTCGTTTTATATTCATCCATAGATGCAACCGGTACATAAGCATCATATTTAGCAAGGCCCGGACCGCCGTGCGAAGTCGTTCTCGGTTCTAAACCGACAACGTACTCACTCTCACCAAGCATCTTCCATACCAAAAAGTCCGGCAAATTTTCTCTTTCATAGGTGATGTATACGCCCATTTCGCCGTTTTCAATACCTGCACATGCAACATTGCCTTCGTGCGCAACACCAATGCATTCTTCCTTCTTGCCGTGAATCGGTGCGTGGATGCCAGCAATCTCTTCAGGTACGCCCACCATTTTTGCGCCGTCTCTTACAAGCGGATAACCGAAATTGCAATGATAACAAAGCGCGGTATTTTCCGTTTCAAAACCTTCGTTGACAACAACATCTTCCACAGTAAACTCTTCAGCAAACAATTTGGTTGTAATCGTTCTTTTCAAAACGAGATTTTCACCGAACACCTTGCTTTCGCGCATCTCACCCGAAACACGCATGATATATTCGTCGCCAACCCAATCGGCAAACACGCTGACTTTCTGTGCCGGCGTATTGGCAATTCTGCCGTGCAAACCGTGCTCTCCTACTTCTGAGCCGATGTTGCGAAGACCGCAAGTGGTAATCAGGCCGCCGTAAAAACCGCGTAGCCAGTTTTTTGCATCCTTTTCATAATACTGCGGCGCGGTAATGCCCGTCTTGGAAAGCCAGGCAACCGCCTCGCCTTTATAATACGCCTGTGCAATGTCCATACATCTGTCCGCAAGCACGGTAATACGAACCTTACCCGTATTGATTTCAATCGCGCGCACACCTTTCATCTTACCGTCATTGAAAGTAAAATCACGCACGCCGCCCACCTGCTCTACCGAGCCGATAACCTGCAAAAGTTCTTTTTTTGTCATAGCAAACCACACTCCTTTTAATGCATTGTATCATAAATGCAATAATTAAACAAGACTGTTTGTTTTCAAACAGTCTTGTTTACCTTTATAATTTAGTCGTCAATCGAATTGTCCGTAGCCTTAGCATAAATTGCGAGCACTTCATCGGAAGGTGCCTTATCGCAAAGCGTTGCAACGAACGCCGCAAGGCCACCTAAGATAAAGCCAGGTATGATTTCGTAAATACCCGTAATGGCAGTCATTGTAGCGCCACCGATCGGTAACCACAACCAGAGCATATCCACTGCCGCACCGACAATGATACCGGCAACCGCACCCTTATATGTAAATCTCTTCCAGAACAAAGAGAAAAGCACAACCGGACCAAATGCCGCACCAAAGATACCCCATGCATTGGATACCAAATCCATAATTGCCTGCGCCGCCTTACCCTTGCTGCCTGCAATAAAGTATGCAACAACTGCAATGGCCAGTACAACCAAACGGCTTACCCAAAGCACTTCCTTGTTCGAAGCATTCTTACGAATCATCGGCTTATATAAGTCACTTGTAAACGAGGACGCTGCAACCAAAAGCTGCGAATCCGCCGTGGACATAGATGCCGCAATAATTGCCGCAAGCAAAAGACCTGCAATAAAGCTTGGGAATACATCACGTGCAAGTTCTACAAAAATCATTGCCTGCTTGCCTTCGCTCAAAAGTTTCGCAGAAAGGTCCGTACCGTCCGCATACACAAACATTCTGCCAAGGTAAGCAATCACAATCGTAGCCGCCAAAGACAGCACAACCCAGATGATCGCAACCGTCGCAGACTTTTTCACCATAGACGGCTTTTCGATTGCCATAAATCTTACGATGATGTGTGGCATACCAAAGTAGCCGAGACCCCAGCCAAGACCGGACAAAATATCCTTCCAGCTTGCATTAAAGAAATTCGCCACAAATTCAAACTCTTCGCCGTTCGGGCCGGTGTAGATCGTCGAAAGTGCCGCTACATCCAGGTCCTTTACAAAGCCTACAACAATCGGCACAATCAAAAGCGCCGCCAACATCAGAAGGCCCTGGAAGAAGTCTGTCCAGCAAACGGCATTAAAACCGCCCAGGAAGGTATAAATCACAACAATGGCAGCAAAAATCAGCATGGCCGTTGTTCTGGAAAGTTCCGGTACCAATGTTGTAAACACATCCGCACCTGCAACAAAGGCAGAAGCAACGTAAATTGTGAAGCAAACCAAAAATACAACCGCGCAGATGATGCTCACCGTCGGATTTTTAGAAGCAAAACGGTTGGACAAATACTGCGGAAGCGTAATGGAGTCATTGGCCGCTCTGGAAAACTTGCGAAGTCTCTTTGCAACCAAAATCCAGTTTGCTGCAGTACCGATTGCCAAACCGATGCCGATCCACGCCTGGCCGAAGCCAAACGCGAGGATACTGCCAGGCAAGCCCATTAAAAGCCACGCGCTCATATCCGAGGCTTGTGCGCTCATTGCCGTTACCCAAGGTCCCATAGCACGCCCACCCAGGAAATAATCCTTGTCTGTAGTTGCCTTGGATTTAAAGAAAAAGAAAATACCGATTGCCAGCATGGCAATAAAGTAAAGCACAAAAGCAAAAATATCCATATTACAACGCTCCTTTGCATATTTTTATAAGATTTTTTGCACATTTGCTATTTTAGCACATAATAAAACTAAATGCAATAGAGAACTGAGTATAGACTGTATTCTATACTCAGTTCTATATGCAACTCATAAAATATGCAGTATTATCATAAAGGTAAAACAGACTCTATTTGATACGAATTCCCGACAAAAACATAGGCATAGCCTTCTTGGCATAGGCAGATAAAGAATACTCTCCGTTGCATAAGCACCAATCATAAATCAGCGCACGCTCACTCATTGCATAGAGTTTCACAATTTCTTTCGCGCTCATTTCCTCCGTCAGTTCCCCATTTTTCTGCCCCTCAGAAACAATGTTTCTTAAAAGTTTGTAATACAGGCGCTTGCTGTCGAGCAAATGCTTTTCACCTTTTGTGGTCAGCTGGGTAGAATAAAGCCTGGTTAAAAGTTCAATATCAATTCTGTCCTCAATGAACGAAAACAGCTCCTGATTTAAATACAGCAGCTTGTCAAAGCTCGGCATCGCATCCGTAAGCTTGCCCTGCAGCTTGGAGTATTCCTCGTCGAAAATATACGAAAGTGAACCCAAAAGCGCATCCTTGCCCTCAAAATAATGATAAAACGAGCCTTTGGAAGTACCCGACTTTTCGATAATTTCCTCTACGGTTGTATCCTCATAGCCCTGCTCATAAAACAAATCCCATGCAGCATTGATGATTCTGCCTTTGGTATTTCTGTCATTCCTTTTAGACATCTTTCTCACCCTTCTTCTCTTCCATCATTTTTGCAAGTATGCGCCGTATCCAAGCAAAAGCCTACATCCGGATAGCGAGCTTTCTTTTTTAAAACGCAGCAATCCCTTCTTCAAATGTCCATTTCGGCTATAGCTTGATTTCTATATACATTGCCTTTCTTCACTTGAAATTTATAATTTTTATACCATACTTAATATAACAGAATAAACGATATTTTTCAAGGAGCAATTCCATACTTTCCCCCTCACGAACACAATCCCAAATCGCATCTGTTTTTTATCATTTATTGCACATTTTTCCGCACGGGTAATACGCAAAAAGCCACCATCTCAAGGGCGAGTGTTCTTAAGGATAAAACGCCTTAAAAAGCAATATTTTGGCGAATAGCTGTGTTAAAAATGACCGAAATCCGGGAGGATGTCGGTCATTTTTGCCTTGCTCTTCATCCAAACTATTACCTTTTAAGGTGCCGTTGGCAGTTTTAGTCGAGGAATTTTGTCGGAAAGAGGAATATAAAAATCTGCATTATACTCGCGTATAATGCAGATTTTTTGTGAACTATTTTCGGTAAATTACCGGCTAAATCCATTGTATCCTTAAGAACACTCGCCCAATGGTGGCTTTGATATATCCTTAATATTCGCAAACAATTGATGCGTGGCACTCGAGTTTCGGCAGGGTAAACGCAATACCGTCTGCCTGTTTTGTAAACGCCAGCACTTCACCTGTAAGCGCATTGTATACCTTTTGGATTGCCTTGTCCGTTGCAAGCGTAATCTCAATATTGTACACCGGCAAAATATCTTCGATAATTTCCGCCTCACCTCTGCGATGCGGAGCGGCATACAACAAATTGATGCAATATCTGCTGTTTTGCTTCTGCTCAATTGCCGTGCATCTGCCCTGTGAACCGAGTCCTTTCACGCAAAGTGGCGCACCGCCGTACACAAGGCCAAGCGCATGCATAAAATATCTTTTATGATAAATGCATCCGTATCCATCATATTGCTTCGAAAGCGCGTGCGCAAGATAAACAATATTGCCTTTCTTGGCCATCCCCGGCATGCGCACAGCCGCCTTGTTGTGCGGCGTGTTTTTATGACCGCAAAAATGTGCGTATGTACGCGAAAAATACGGCGTCATAATTTCGGCAATCACTTGCGCATCCACATGCTTTGTCCGATGTCCCGGATGATTACAAAGCATCGGTGCATTCGGCACATCTTCCCAGTTTTCATCTGTCATGAGATAGTCGCAGTCAAATTCCGGTGCGCCAAGATATTCAAGACCGGTGTCGATCATAAATTTTCCGTCCTGCACCAGCGCATCCGCCATCAAAAGCACCTTGCCGCCTTTGTCGATAAAGGCTTGAAATGCCGCAAGCGTGATCTCATCCATCTTAGCACCCGCAGACACAATCACCGTGTCGAACTTATCAAAGTTGTTATTTGCAACCACCGCATAGTCAATCTGATTTTCAATCAGAATTTTCGAAACACCCTCATTGGCGCGCCAATCCGCACCCAAATAAAGTCCTAAATTGACCACCATATCGCCGTCAAAGCAATACGGCGCAATCTTTTCTAAATAATCATACGCATACCCTATATTTTCATAGGTCTGCATTTCCATTTCGCCGTCCGGATGCATGTGGTCGCCGACCGATGCACCGACACCGTAGAGACCCATCATGGCAATTTCAAATTTAAGCGCCTCTTTCGGTTTAAAACCGCCGAATTCGCCCCACGCAAGGTGGAACTTGCCCGTCATTGCCAATATCCCCTTGCCGGAGTTTTTAAAATATTTCGAGCGCAGTGGCAACTGGTCATAACCGCCCCAAGCCGTCGGCAAATCCTCCATTTCAAAGTGCGTCTGGTATTCGTGATACTCAGTTCTTTTCGGATTTGCACCGCCGCTGTTAAAGAAATATGTCGCCTCCGGATGATATTTTTTAATGATGTCAATACACTTTTGCATAAACGCGCGGCGTTTGATGCTAAAGTGTTTTTTTACATCTGCTTCGTTTTTCGGGTCAAGACCCATCTCCATCATAGACTTTTTACACAAATCGCAATAACAGGTTTCACCGATGATGCAAATATCGTAAAAGATGCCGTCCACATCTTTGTAACGCTTGCAAACCTCTTCCGTGAGCGCATAAATATGCTCGGCATAACCGCCGACATCGTTTAGACACATATGGTGCCATGCCACGTGCCCTTTCGGTGTATCCGCACTTGCTCCCAGGTCGTAACCGCCGGTAACGCACATATTCCCTTCGCGGTCACGCAACACCCACTCCGGATGCTCGATAGCATCCAAATCCGACCAACCGGCCGTAAGATAAATCGGTGCGCGCACACCAACCTCATGCGCCGCATCCACCATTGCGCCCGTCAAATCAAAGTCCAGATGCGGATGCATCGTGGAAACCTCCGTCGGATAATAGCAGTGCCCGTGATGACACTTCGCAAAAACGGTAATGCTGTCGAGCTTACCCTTTTTGAGTGCTGCCTGGAAATTTTCCTTGGAAAACTTCGAGCCGATGCCTTCAATGTCCGGCGAAGTGTGAAAATCCAGATGTGTTTGTTTCATCGGTGTTTTGTTGTTCATGTTTTTCTCCTTTACATACGAATTCATTCAATATCAAATTTAAAAATTTCCGCAAATACAGTTTTTTCACTTTTCCGGAAAAGGAACCTTCCCCCGCCTCAGCCATTTTTGAGAAAAAGCCCTTCGCCTGCGAAGAATAGGCAACCACCGGTATATTATTTTTTTATAAAACTCAACCGAATCCATGCCCACAAGACCGCTTCTTTCCCCCAAACAGTAAGCAGGGTTAAAACGGAGCTGACCGGCCGAAAAACCCATAAGTCCGTTTTCCGCGGCATATGTATTGGCCTTATGTATTCTTTCCGATGTCCAGTTAGACGCGCCGAATTTCCGTATTTTACCTGACCGAACAAACCGGTTCATCCAACATTTCAAGTATATCATACCCAAACCCCAAACACAATAAAAAAGAAGTAAACTTTTTCACCCTTTATATAAATTTCGTTAAAATAGTATCGACTATCTTTTCACAACAGCCGCATTTAAACAGTTGGGCGTACAATACGTCATACATCTTGCACAATTTGAATGCCAATCTTTGTTGTCGATATGCAGACCAAAACATCTCTTTTATCACCATTTATAAAGCAACTTCTTTAAAACCATTTATGGTATCTTTCCCGCTAAAGCATAAGCCGCTTCAAATGCCGCATCTAAATATTCTTTTGATGTTTCATCAAAGAATTATACGTTGTCACTATGTTTTGTAATCCAATCAAAATGGCCGATAATATCAAAGTCGCCATATTGCGGTAATTCTGCCAATGTCTTGTAATAAATTTTGACATATTCCATACCGTTTCCGTCGAAAAATCTGTTTATAATGTTCTCCACCGCTTTTTGTCCACGGTCAAAACCGATACAGATAATGCACCAAACCGATTAAGTAATCCTATCCCAGCATATCAGGTTTAGGTTACATATCCACCTCAAGGCCGAGATAAATCTTTATTCTGTCCGCATATGCTTTTTTAAGGCGCAGTATCTCTTTTTTATAGTCTTCAGTTTTATCATCGCTGCCGAGGTAATCCGAATAACGCATAAAGGAATGCCCCGAAAAGCCTATGGATGCAAATCCCTTTTCCAACGCAGCTTCCACCATCTGCACCGGCATATCTGCGCCGACGCAATACACCGTATGCGTATGCAAATTCTGAATATGCATCATCCGATTCCTCTTGATTGCGTATAAATACTACCTTTGTTTTTTATACACAATGATTTGTGCCCCGAGCAACAATAGATTTACAGCAAACAAAACGCATGATATCACCATGCATATATTACATACTATATCGTTGTGTACAAGCCTGAAAAACACATATATAGATTCAAAGCAGTCCGGCAAAAAGAAATGTGCTGAAACATAAGTATAATATGTAGCTTGTACAATTCTTTTTAAAAGATTTGATTCGCCAATTTTCTTGGAAACAATATGGATAACCACGAACATGAGGAATGTATGATTAACATAGTTAATCCAAATACTATTCTAAGCCATCCGCGATTAATATACCAATAAATTAATACACCTGTTATACAGAATATCGAAATGGAATTGTATTTTAGTCTGTCGGATATCGTTTCCTTTTTTCTGTTCTTGAACAGTAAAAACAATGCGCTTATGCAGGATATACCAAGTGAGCCAACTACAATTAATAATATAATTCCATATAACATACAGTTCATTCATTTCGATAATTTTCGGCATTCATGCTATGAAAATATAAGGCGGTTGCCAATGTTTTTCAACAGTATAATTATCTGATTACTGAAGAATTCCTGTAGATGTAGAATTCTTCCTGACTCGGCATCCATTTCTTTTCTTTAGGCAGGAACGTTTTATCAAACGCCTCTACTGCAGCGATGTCCTCACAACAGTCGGCGGCGGTACTTGGAATATACATCCACTTTCTGCCATCAAGTGCATTCGGTACAAGTTCACATACTAAAAGCGCAGTTGGGAAGTTTCCGAAAAAAACAAAACTTACGTTTTTCTTTTTGCAACTCACAAAACCTCGGCTGACATAGTTACCGGGATTTCCGAAATTAATGTTCACATCATATCCCATTTTTCTTGCAACATCAAAGGAATGTTCAATAAGCATCTTGCCGAGTTTTTGCCTCTGATATTCAGGTGCAATGCAAAGAGGCCCGAAAGAAAGAATCTCTTTTCTTACACCATTTTCATCTTCAAGCCATGCCTTCGTATACATAATATTACCGATAATCCTACCGTCCTTTTCAAGAACAAAGGCAAGTTCAGGAATGAAATCAGGATGGTTTCGCATCATGTGTACATAATAGTGCTCGTCAGCACCCGGCTTATACACATTCCAGAATGCTTCACGGGTAAGCTCTTCAACCTCTCTGTAATCTTCTTTTGTTTCTAATCGTATAGTCAAATTTTTCATTTTCAAAAGTTCCTTTCGACAACATTCGACATCTTTATTGCGACACATAAAGTTTAGATGCAGTCTATTTTAACAACCAGATCGTGTCAGTTTCAGAACAAAAATCGTTTTAAAATCAGAAATACATAGAATTTATTTTTGTTCAATATACTCACAAAGATTTTTATCTGCAAACTTCCATAAATGAAAATTTGAAATAAATTTACCCCAATACAAACACACCGTGTTTTTTAACCCGATTTTTTCTCTGTGCATATTAAACCAATTAAACCACTTGTAATTTTGAGTTTTTGGTATAACAAAAGTTTTTGCCACGATAAAATTATCTATAAACTTCTTTGCACCCAAGGGCCACAACAGACTATAGTCTTTTTTTCTCACTTCTCTAAAAATTTTGGGAGGCGTTGAAGCTTCAACGGTCTGACTTTCTCTATTTACCTTTGTTGCAAGGTAATCCCATGAAAAACTATCTTTTTCAAAACTCAAATTGAGCAAAATTCCATATTCGCTATAATTTTGTTTTCTTTGATAATCTGTATCAAAAACAAAATTACCAAGCGAATAAAAGATTATTTTATCTCCTACTTTTTCGTAATTTTGAACCACGTGCGGATGATGCCCAACCACTATATCTGCACCGAATTTCAAAAACTTTTTGTATAACTTACGCATATACGGCATAGGCAAATTAGAAAACTCATCTCCACCATGAGCGATAATTATGCACCATTTATTCTTTTCTTTAATTTTCTCAATAATTTTCTTTATTCTTTCTGTTTCATCAAACAGAACACATCCCGGTGCACTTTCGGTTGCTCTTATAAACTCTGCTCTTTTATAAGTAACTGCAAAAATGCCAATTCCGCCAGCACAATCAAGTGTTATGTATTTTGACGCTTCATCAATGTTTTTGCCGGCACCTACAGTAACTGCTCCACATTTTTTGGCAGCATCTATGGTATCCGACATTCCGCTTTCCCCACAATCTAAAATATGATTGTTGGCAATTGTCCAGATATCTGCCGAAATACTTTTAAACCACTCCCATGAATTGGGGTTACTCAAATGACTTATTTCCATTTTGCTTGATATTCCTGACTCTGTAAGCGGCGATTCAACATTTGCAACAACATGGTCTGCATTATTTAAAAAATCTTTAATTTTTTCATCAAGAAAATCCTTATTCCAATGCTCCTTAAAATATTTTGAAAAAGCTATGTCCCCTGTAAAAGTTATCGAAGTCATCTTATTAATATATCCTCCTTTTATATTTCTGTTAAATGTTCGTTTGTGCTCATCTGAATAGCTTGTGTTAAGTTAGAAATAAAAACTATTTAAATATACTTTTCACTTTATCCCAAAATGTCTTTTTTGTTTTCTCTACAATTACCGGTTTTGGATATTTATCATTCAACTTAAAATTAGCTTTTATATCTGCCTTCATACCAATAATTTTGCCTTCCGCAATTCCCTCTATATCATATCTATCAGGATTAATTACCGTTGTTAAATTTCCAACTGCGGTATTTAATTGCGCAATAATAAAATCACAAAATTCGTTATTCATTTCAATACGACAATTTTGCAATTTTGTTATTTTCCCTATAACAAATGAAAATGTTTCATCACTGTTAATATCCGCTTTAAATAAATCACTAGTTGCAATAAAAGTATCTGAATATCCTGCCACAGTAAGATCTGTTTCTCCTACTTTTATTTCTTCAGCAAATCCCAGGTCAGTATTTAATGCCTTCATATCATCATACAATGATAATTTAAAAGGGAACGCAGAAAGGTTAACATTATGTATTTTACCCTCTAAATCATCTTCAATAAGATATCTGTTTACAGTTTCAATTTGAAAGTGTCCTCCTTCTTCCGTCTCCGCGTTATAATACTCATTTGCATCAGACGAAGGTGGAAGTTTTTCTATTAATTTGATCTGTGCATTTGAAGGATTTTTAAATATTATATCAACATCCAAAATTTCATTCGCTTGCTTTTCCAAATTTGTTTTTATTGTAAATATATATTCTCCTACTTTTTCTTGAGATACTTTATCAACGATATCTTTTGAGCAATGCGCACATAGTTTATCTTTTGTCGCAAAAGCATCTTCACACTCATTAAGTTGATTTTGAAGTATCCAAACAAATATCCCAGAACTTTCTTTGTTTGTTATCGACTCTAAATGTAACGGCATTATATTCACTCCTTAATTAATTTATATTTATTATAATCCTTATACTGTGTCATAAAATGGTCAGCGTTCTTCGACATCTTTCGACATATCCATATTGCGACACATAAGGTTTAGATGCAAACCTTTTTAGCGATATACTCGCTCACGCTCGTGCGATATATTTGTTTTACAAATGCGATATAACCTCATTTCATTCGGTTGCGATATGATATAAATTCCTTTCTCGTTGCCGTAAGGCAACATATCGCATTACGAAGTAATATATCGCACCGAAGGTATATCGCAAATTCCGTCAGGAATTTATATCGCTGCGGTGCTATGCACCGCATAGGCCCACATCAAGTTAGGCCACGACAATCATGCACTCCTCTACTCATCAAATTTCAACTTTTACACAGTTTAAATCGACAAATACTCTTTTACACATTCTATCACAAATCCCTACAGAAAACAACAAAAAAGAAGCAAGTCAATTGACTTGCTTCGCTTAGTTCCGGCAACGTTCTCCTTTCCCGGGCAGTCACCCGCCAAGTATCCAAGACGCTAAAGAGCTTAACTACTGTGTTCGGTATGGGAACAGGTGGGACCTCTTTGCTATCGTCACCGAATATATAGAGTATGG
>JAZRUW010000011.1:0-8442 GCA_045652745.1 Clostridia bacterium | reverse complement strand
TAAGCTTGTCTTTTGCAAGAAGACCGATAACCTTGGACGCTGCGGCACCTGCCTGAGATACGGTTTCAGGAATATCCTTAGGACCCTGACATGCACCTGAAAGGAAAACGCCTGCAGTGGGGCTTTCAACGGGTCTGAGCTTGGGATGTGCTTCTGTAAAGAAGTCATTGGTATCCATACTTGCAGTAAGCATAGTAGCAAGGGGACGAGCGGATTTGTCAGGCTCAATGGCAGCTGCTAATACAACTAAGTCAGCATCAATATGAAGCTGCTTGTTTGCAATAAGGTCAGAAGCCTGAACCTTAAGCTTGTCGCCCTCGGGAGTTACCTTGCCAACCATTCCCTTGATATACTTCACGCCGTATTCCTCAACGGCACGGCGGTAGAACTCGTCGAAGTTCTTACCGGGGGTACGTACGTCGATATAGAATACGTAAACCTCGGTGTCGGGGTACTTGTCACGGGTCAGCATGGCGTGCTTCGCCGTATACATACAACAGATCTTAGAGCAATATTCCTTGCCCTTTTCCGCACAGGAATCGCAACGGGAGCCTACACACTGTACAAATACGATGGTGTGAGGATGCTTCAAGTCGGAGGGACGAAGAAGCTTACCCTGAGTCGGTCCTGCCGCATTGGTCAGACGCTCAAACTCCAAGGAGGTGATGACATCCTTAGACTGGTTGTAGGCAAACTCGTCGAACTGATCCATGCTGATGGGGTTAAAGCCTGTTGCCACAACGATTGCACCGTATTTTTCTTCGATAAATTCGTCTTTTTGTGTGTAGTCGATTGCTCCGGCCGCGCAGACCTTGGAGCATACGCCGCACTTGCCGTTTTTAAGCATATTGCAGGCGTTCGGGTCGATGGTTGCTACTTTCGGCACAGCCTGTGCAAACGGAATATAAATTGCGCTTCGGTTGTCCATGCCGAGGTTAAATTCATTCGGCACTTTCTTCATCGGACATTTGTCTACACAAGCGCCACAGCCCGTACACACATCCTCTTTTACATAGCGCGCGTTCTTTTTAATCGTAACATCAAAATTGCCGACAAAACCCTTTACATCCGTTACTTCGCTGTAAGAGAAGATGCGGATTTTCTCGTGCTGGGACACGTCCACCATTTTTGGTGTCAAAATACATGCCGCGCAGTCGAGGGTCGGGAAGGTCTTGTCGAGCTGTGCCATTTTACCGCCGATGGTCGGCTTCTTTTCCACGATGTCGACTTCAAAGCCTGCATCTGCAATGTCGAGCGCGGTCTGGATACCGGCGATACCGCCGCCGATGACAAGCGCACGCTTGGTTACCGGAGACTCACCCGGGGTGAGCGGCGCGTTTAAGTTTACTTTTGCAATGGCCGCCTTACCGAGAATAATTGCCTTTTCGGTACCGGTCTGCATATCTTTATGCACCCAGGAGCATTGCTCACGGATGTTGGCAATTTCAACCATATACGGGTTGAGGCCTGCCGCTGCCGCAGTTTTGCGGAAGGTCGCCTCGTGCATTCTCGGCGAGCAGGAGCAAACTACAATACCGGTTAAGTTATGCTCTTTCACAGCTTGCTTAATCATGTCCTGACCTGCTTGAGAACACATATACTGATAATTGGTGGAAAAGACGACACCCGGTTCGTTTTTCAGGGCATCCGATACCGCCTGTACGTCAACCGTACCTGCGATATTACTGCCGCACCAACATACAAAAACACCAACTCTTTGCATTCGTCTTTCCCTCCTTACTTCGTGTATTTTCTAAATGCGCTGACGATGGCCTGCTGCGGTAAATCCTCATCGAGCAGGGACGGAACATCGTTGGCGGTCATGTGGTTTGCACCCTGCTTGCGTACAGCGGCAAGGCGCACGGCCTCCACGAGCTTTGCCGGTTCCACACCGCGCGGACAACGCTCGATGCAGGCAAAGCATGCAAGGCACTTATATAATGATTCGCTCGTCAAAAGCGGCTCAATATCGCCGGTTTCAACCATATTTACAAACTGATGCGGATGGTATTCCATCTCATCGTATGCCGGGCAAGTGGCGGAGCATTTGCCGCAACGCATACATTTTCTCGGATTCACACCGCTTGCGCGGAGGATTTGCTCTTGGAGATTTTTGTTATGCATTGCTTACGTCCTCCTTTACACCCAGCGCTTCGGCCAGAAGCTCGGTAAAATATACTACCGGAATGTCGGCACCGTTTTTGATTAAGTTATAACGGCACAGCGGACATGCAGTAATCATCATCTCCGCACCGACCGCCTTTGCATTGTTTACAACGCCTTCGCTGTTTTTCTTTGCAAGCGCGGGACTTTCCATAGCGATGTAGCCGCCGCAACATTCGTTGCGCTTTGCATACACAACCGCTTCGCCACCGATGGCACGGATAAAATCTTCCATAATCGTCGGATTTTCTGCATCGTCAAACTGCATTACACTGCTCGGACGAAGCAAAAGACAACCGTAGTACGCCGCAATTTTCTTGCCGGTCAGCGGATTTTTCACCTTTTCGGCCAGTTTGTCAAAGCCTACGAGGTCGCGAAGCATCTCCAAATAGTGGAGCACCTGCGCTTCGCCGTTGTAGCCGTTATCTTCTGCCATATAGCGGTTTACTTTATCGGCAAATTCAGCGTTTGTCTGCATTGCCGCATTGGTTTGCTTAATTACATTGTGGCAAGCCGAACACACGGTGATGAGCGGACGCTCTTTGTCAGCCGCTTCTTTGAGTGCGCGCACGGACGAAAGTTTGGTTGCAACTTCGTCTGCTGCCGTGGTGAATACACCGCCGCAGCATTGCCAGTTTTCAATTTCTTCTAAGGTAATACCCAAAGCCTCGGCGCAGGCACGTGCATACACGTCCAAATCCTTTGCCTTGTTTTTTAAGGTACACCCCGGGAAATAACTTGCTTTCATTTGATTACCTCCGTCATACCATCTGTTCCGGATGGAAAACCTCGTCGAATTTCTCGGCGGTCAAAAAGCCGAGTTCTACACATGCTTCTTTTAAGGAAATATTATCCTTGAATGCTTTCTTTGCTGTTTTCGCGGCGTTTTCATAACCGATGTATGGGTTGAGCGCCGTAACGAGCATTAAGGAGTTGTGCAGGTTGTGGTGCATCTTTTCTTTGTTTGCCTTGATGCCGACTGCGCAGTTGTTGTTAAAGGAAACAATTGCTTCGGAAAGAAGGCGCGCAGACTGCAGGAAATTGTAGATGCAAACCGGCATAAATACGTTTAATTCAAAGTTGCCCTGTGATGCCGCCATGGTTACGGCTACATCGTTACCCATTACCTGTACGGCAACCATCGTTACCGCTTCGCACTGGGTCGGATTTACCTTACCCGGCATGATGGAGGAGCCCGGCTCATTTTCCGGAATGAAAATTTCGCCTAAGCCGTCTCTCGGGCCGGATGCCAGCCAGCGGATATCGTTTGCAATCTTCATCATGTCGCAAGCGAGCGCCTTGATTGCACCGTGTGCAAATACAAGCTCGTCTTTGGATGTAAGCGCATGGAACTTGTTTGCGGCTGTCACAAACGGCTTGCCGGTCAGTTTGCTTACTTCTTCGGCTACCGCGGTATCAAAGCCTTTCGGCGCATTGAGGCCCGTGCCGACAGCCGTGCCGCCGAGCGCGAGCTCGTGCAGCGGCGCGAGCGAACGCTCTAAAAGCTCAACGTCTTTTTCAAGACTCGAGCGCCAACCGCTGATTTCCTGCGTAAAGGTAATCGGCGTAGCATCCTGCAGATGCGTTCTGCCGCTCTTTACAATACCTTCATTTTCAGCCTCCAAACGTTTGAAGGTTTCAATGAGCATCTTTGCCGCCGGAATGAGTTTGTCTTCCAAAATCAGCACTGCCGCGATGTGCATTGCGGTCGGGAAGGTGTCGTTGGACGACTGACTCATGTTGATGTCATCGTTCGGGTGCAAAAGGGTTTTGCCCAGAATCTGATTGCCGCGGTTGGCAATCACTTCGTTGGAGTTCATGTTCGACTGTGTGCCCGAACCGGTCTGCCATACAACGAGCGGAAAGTGACCGGAAAGCTCACCTGCAATCACTTCGTCACAAGCGGTCTTGATGGCACCGAGTTTTTCGTCGGTCATCTTTTCCGGACGGAGTGCGTGGTTTGCAATCGCTGCGGCCTTTTTCAAGATACCGAATGCGTGTATGATTTCTGCCGGCATGGTTTCAATGCCGACACCGATTTCAAAGTTTTCGTGGCTTCTTTGGGTCTGGGCAGCCCAGAGGCGGTCTGCCGGGACTTTCATTTCGCCCATGGAGTCATGTTCAATACGGTATTCCATTTTACAAATCCTTTCTCGTTTGTACTTATATAATTATAGATATAATTATAGAACATTGTATGTGAGATGTCTTTATCAAGTTGTGCGGAAAATTTAACATTTTTAGAAGTTGATGCTCTTAATAACGTCTTTGAGTGCATTTGCGCTCTTGTGGAGCTGCTCAATTTCGAAATCGTTGAGCGGCAGTAAAATTTTGTTGTGTGCAATCTTGTTGCCGACAACGCTTAAAAGGCTGAGACATACGTCATCAATGCCGTATTCGCCGTGCATCATGGTCGAAACCGTCAAGGTGGTGTCTACGCTGTTGAGCAGGCACTTGCATACGTGGCAAACCGACATGGAAACGGCATAGAAGGTTGCGCCCTTGCGTGCGATAACGCGCGCGCCGGATTTGCGCACGTAATTTTCTACGTCGTCTTTATTGAATTCCGGATAGTCACCGGTCTTTAATACGGAGTTTCTGTACGAATCAATCGGCACATTGGAGATGTTTGCCAAAGACCACGGTACAAACGCGGTATCGCCGTGCTCACCGAGAATGTATGCGTGTACGTTTTTCTGGTTTACGGAGTAGTATTCCGAGATTCTTGCACGCAGACGTGCAGTATCCAAAATCGTACCCGAACCGATAACGCGTTCTTCCGGAATGCCGGAGCATTTGCAGAATACGTAGGTCAAAATATCTACCGGGTTACTTACAATTAAATAGGTAGCGTCCGGCGCGTACTTTACAATCTGCTCAGCAACGGACTTTAAGATATTGACGTTGGCCTGTGCCAAATCGAGTCTGGACTGACCCGGCTTTCTTGCCATACCGGAAGTGATGATAACGATATCCGAACCTGCGGCATCCGCATAGGAGCCGGCATAAACGAACGCCGGATTGCAGAACGGCACGCCCTGGCGGATGTCGAGCGCTTCGCCGAGTGCCTTTTCACCGTTGATGTCCACCATTACGATTTCGGAGGCAAGACCCATAACCGTCAGTGTGTAAGCGATGGTCGAGCCTACGTTGCCCGAACCGATGATTGTAATCTTATTCATTCTTTTTAACCTCGCGTTTCTGTTTTAGTTTGAATTTGTCATTTTTTTAACAATCTCGTTTATTATAGCACCGTTTCATTCGTATTTCAAGTTTTTTTTACAAATTTTTTGGGGAATTTTTTCAAAAACTACTTTAATACGGAAATGGCATCGCTGATGGTTTTTTCATAGGCTTCTCTGCCGTATTTGTCGACTTCGGCTTTGTTTTTGTCGCCGTGGGTCAGGCAACCAGCGCCGCCGATACAGCCGCCCGTGCAGGCCATACCCTCGATAAAGTTGGCGTCGAGCACATTTTTGCTCTTTTTGAGCAGTGCCAGTTTGCAGGCTTCAATACCGTCACACGCTACCGGTTTTACTTCAAAATCAATGCCCTGTTCTTTTAATGCCTGTGCAACTGCGTCGGACAAGCCGCCCGAGCGTGCGAAAATTCTGCCGTAGTAGGAAGCGTTGTCGAGTACATCCTCTTCCAAGGTGGTGATGTCAATATCTTTGCTGTCGTAGAGGGCCTGCAGTTCTTCAAATGTTAAAACAACATCGACATACGAACGCACCTTTTCAAGCTGTGCTTCCGCTTTCTTTGCCGTACACGGGCCGACGAATACCACCTTGGCGGTGGGGTCAGTTTCCTTGATATATTTCGCCAGCTCTGCCATTGGGGAAAGATTGTGCGAAATGTGCTCAATCAAATCCGGGAAGGCGGATTTTACATACGAAACAAAAGCAGGGCAGCAAGAACTGGTCAAAAATCCCTTTTCGGCGAGTTCTTTCGATTCGCTGGCCGCCACCATATCTGCGCCGAGTGCCGCCTCAATTACGGTATAGAAACCAAGTTCTTTGAGGCCGCGAATCACCTGACCAAGTTTTGCATAGGTAAATTGGCTGGAAATGGAGGGCGCTACAATAGCGTACACTTTGTAATTTTTATTGTCCTCACTCTTCTGGATGATATCAATGGCATCCAAAATGTAGGATTTGTCCATGATGGCACCGAACGGGCACTGGTATACACATGCGCCGCAGGAGGTGCACTTTCTGTAGTCAATCGCAGCAGCATTGTTTTCATCGATGGAAATTGCCTTGATTTTGCAGGCGTTCTGGCACGGACGTTTGCGGTTGATGATGGCGGAATACGGGCAGACCTTTGCACACTGACCGCATTCTACGCACTTCGACTTGTCGATGTGTGCCACATGGTGGTGGTCAAAGGAAATCGCGCCTCTTTTGCACACATCCTCACAACGGTGCGCCAAACAGCCACGGCAGGAGTCGGTGACTTCATAACCTGCGGACGGACATTCGTCGCAGGCGATGTCGATGACCTGAATTACGTTCGGGTTTTCCTTGTCGCCGCCCATCACGATTTTCACGCGCTCTGCTAAAATTGCTCTTTCCTTATACACACAGCAACGCATGGTCGGGGTTTTGCCCGGCACAATCTGCTCGGGAATGGAGAGCACGTTTTCCAAAAGCGTGTCGTTCCATGCGTGGCGTGCCACTTCACGCAAAACCTTGTATTTTAAGTGCTGTACTTTTGTATCAAATTTTCTCATGTTTACACTCCTTCACTGTTTCTCCTAAGTAAAAACATTAGAAATAACTTACTTTAATGCGCTTGCCCATTTGCTTAAGACAGGCGGAAAGTTCTTCTACCAAGTTCATCTTGATGCTGAAATTGATGGGCAAGTCGGGATTTTGATGTGCCGGATTGATGGCGCGCCCGACGTAGAAATTGATGTCGGTCGCTTCTTCAAACAGAAGCTGACAAATCAGCGAAGCGCCGTCACGTCCGTAATTCCACTGTTCGTATAGCTCATTGTCGCCAATGTAGTCTTTCGCGTATTCGAGTACGCGGTTGACGGTGATTACGCCCTCAGTGACCAAATCCACACCCTCAATTTTGGCAATCGGCGGAATGTCCGAATCTGCAAAATCCAGACTGGCGCGCAGAGGTTTGCGTAAAAACTTAGCCGCAATCGATGAGGTGGTACCGCCGCAGATGATGTGTTTGCCTTCTTTGGAGAAGAACAGGGACATCATCTTCTGTACATCCTTGGGATCAGAAGGAGGACCAATCATCAGGTTCATCGGATTTCTGCGGCGAAGTTTAACGGTACATACCGTTGTATCGTCACCGGGCTGATAACCATACAGCTTGTTACATTCATTCAAAAGTATGGTGCTGAGGGTCTTGGCGGTAAAATCTTTGCTGTACATGATTTCCATGAAGTCAACAATGTTTTCGCGCTGCCAGCCATAGTTCAGCTCTTGACCGATGCCTGCGTAGATAGCACCATCACTCATGGCAATCAGTGTATCATATTCCTGCAGACGCACACGGGATTTGTATACGTTACGTCCTTCAATTTGAAGAAGCTGCTTAGGATAGTCAAAATTAACACCATCGCGCAGGAAGATAACATCGGGATTATCAAACTGAATAATCTCTGCGAACTCGTTTTCAACCACATGAATAATGGTGAAGGTGGAGTAAGCAACACCACGCACCTGACAGACAGGCAGAGTGGAGATAATGGTGTGCACACAATCTTCGATACTCATGTTGGCAGCCAGCATGGTGGAGATGATTTTAGAGGTCAGGGTAGAAAGGATGTTAGCCTTTACACCGCTTCCAAGACCATCCGCCAATACGACGACAGAAGAGTTAGGTTCCTGGGGAACAACTTCAACATGGTCACCGCAGAGATTTTCACCTTTTTTATTCAGGCTGTAATAGCCAATATCGGTGCACAGATTATTCATTTTTCAAAGACTCCTTCAGTTTGGTGAGCGCGATCTTGGTTTCGGCAGTAGTTTCACCAAGAAGCATTGCGATCTCCTGAACAACACGCATCTGTTTATCGATTACCTTATCGGTGATTTCGATAGTCTGCTGACTGATGCTTTCCTTCTGACTGCGCTCTGATTCTTCATCGGTTACATCACGCATGAAGCTCATCAGTACATGATAGCTGCGGTCGTAAATGACAGTCTGTTCGACATATCGGCGATATTCAGCCAGATATACGCGGCGTTCATAGATGTTGCGGCCGCTGTTCAAAACTTCAAGGAAGATATTGGGATCCAGAATACGAACTAC
>JAZRUW010000010.1:0-23998 GCA_045652745.1 Clostridia bacterium | reverse complement strand
CATCGTAACCCTTTGCAAGAAGTTCCACCGCCTGAAGCACCGCAGATGGTGTGGGCATCATGATATCGGATAAAAGTTCTGTCGCTTTGCTTAACCCCTTTGCCTGAATAATTCTATTTAGAAATATTTCACGAATCTGCTTTTGAGCAGGCTCTATTTGAAGTACGCCGAATTTTGGCATTACATTGGGACAAACATAAACCTCACAGTCCTTTAAAATCTCCTGACACTCTCTTGCCGCTGTGCGGTTACCTGCAATTACAATAGGGAAATCCGGTTTCATATCTGCCAACATTTTCGCATTATGCACAATACATTCCTTATTGCCACCATCAGTCCCGCCTACCAGAAGGAAAATATCCGGACTAGTTTTACTGATTTCCTCAATATCTTCCTCGGTCAACTCAAAGGCATATATGCCTACTGTTTTGGCTCCCGCTCCAAGACTTGCAAGCCTTGCAGCCTCTCCGGTAAGCTCCGGCACAAGACCGCTTGTAACCATCCGAAGACCTCCTGCAGCAGATGAACAGGCATAACAGGCATCATACTTGATTTTTCCTGTTTTTTGTTTTAAAACCTTAAGCCCTTCATTAAGACCGTCATTTATGTCAGTCTGGACTGTGGTATATGATGTGGCTGTTCCAAGAATCTCTGCTTTATCAACATCTACCGCCGTAAGCTTTGTATATGTACTGCCAAAATCAATCAGCAAGACATTCTTCATTTTAATTTTCACCATCCATGTTTAAAAGCTCGCGGAGAGCTTGTATAGCAGCCTCAGGTGGAGTACCCGGCGGAAATGCCCGATCAAAGCCCATTGCCTCGAAGCGTTTTTCCACATCTTCAAATTTTTGTTTGCCGATAACGATATTGCCACCAACAATTAAGGGAATGCCTTTAAGTCCTGCTTCATCACACTTTTCACGCATACCACGACAGTCGAGTTCCCCCTGTCCGTAAAGAGAAGAAACAACTATGGCATCTGCATTGGATTCTATAGCTGCTGCAATGTACTCTTCCTGAGAAACCATAACACCGAGGTTAACAACTTCAAAACCGGCTTCCGTAAAAGCATGGTACAAAATCTTATTGCCTACGGCATGAACATCAGCGCCAATAACGCCGATGACCAGAACTTTTTTTTCTCTGTTATCCATATCAATACCTCATTATATTAATTTAGATATAACTATAATTGTTATATATCTATATAATACAATGTGATATATCATTTGTCAAGATAAAAATGGTGTTTTTATTATTTTTAAATCGTTTTTTCGTCTCGGATTTTTTTGATTTTAGTTTCAAGGTACAGAACAGAACCCTCGTCCATTTCGTAATTGCAATCAATTACATCACCTTTGAACTTCACTATAGACTTAACAGTATTGGTATCAAAGTATTTTTCGTAATTTTTAGGAACAAGAATCGTATCTTTTCCCTTAAGATATTTTTCCAAGCATACACCATCACCGGCAATCAGCGGATTGCTTAAAATAACATCTTCTGCATACATTTCACAAGTATTATATATAAGTTCCGCAAAGCGCACACTATATCCCAAAATGCCGATTTTTTCACCTGCACGAAGTTTGATAATATGTGACAAACAACGCGAAGAGGGTCTTAGCGCCACTCGTGCTATTCTTTTTTTGTCAGGAACAACAGTTTCCAGATATTGAGAGTGCAAAGATGTTGTAACAATGAGATCAAAATCCTCACTCAGCTTATATGGATACTGTTTTATGCTGTCAAATGTATAAGAATATAAGTCAAGCTCATCAATATGCCTAAGCTGTTCAGACATCTGTGACAGATTTTCAGGATTGCATTCAACCACCGCGACCTTTACATGAGTTTCCTCCTGAGAACGTTCACGAAGTTTCAGATTCAAAAATATGTTTATCTCAGACGGCGAAAGTCCCATTCCTTCTAATCGGTCAAGTACCTCATCAATAGCAGCCATAGCTTGTTCTTTTCTGCTTCCTGAATTTGCCAGCTGATATTTTACAAAAGTACCTCTCCCTTGCGCCTTTTCAACAAGTCCCATCCGTTCAAGTTCGTCATATACTCGTTTCACAGTACCTCTTGCTATTCCAACCTCTTTAATCATTTCCTGAACAGTGGGAAGCTGTTGTCCCGATGTGAGACTACCATTTTTTATCGCAAGACAAATTGCGTCCACAAGCTGTTGATATATAGGAATGTTGAGTTCCGTATTGACTTTGTAAATTGATTTCATAATTTCACCCTCACTAATTGTTATATAACAATTATACATCTTTAGCTAAATTTGTCAAGACTATTTGCAACAATTTAAGGCACGCTTTATAAGCGTGCCTTAAATTCTACTGATTATTGTCTTTTTGAGCAAGATAATTTGCCCTGCCGGTTTCGTAGAGATTGTTCCCCTCACTGTCAATTATAACAACAACAGGAAAATCCTCTACCTCTAATCTGCGGATTGCTTCAGCACCAAGGTCATCGTAAGCGATAACCTCGGCTTTTTTTATGCATTTGCTAAGGAGCGCTCCACAACCACCAATCGCTCCGAAATATACTGCACCATATTTTTTCATTGCAGCAATAACCTCAGGTCCTCTTTTTCCCTTTCCAATCATACCCGTTTGTCCTATAGCAATCAAATTGGGACTGTAAGCGTCCATACGATATGATGTTGTGGGCCCCGCAGAGCCGATAGCTTGTCCGGGTTTTGCCGGCGTAGGTCCAACAAAATATATGATACTGTCTTTTATATCCAATGGAAGTTTCTCCCCCTGTGCAATAAGTTCGCACAAACGCTTGTGAGCGGCATCTCTTGCAGTATAAATTACACCTGATATTAAACAGCTATCTCCCGCCTTCAATTTTTTTGCATCTTCACGGGTGAGCGGTGTATTAACAGAAATAGACATTTATATCACCTCCGTACAATGTCTTGTAACATGGCAATTGATATTTACCGCCACCGGCAACCCCGCAATGTGTGTCGGATATTTTTCGATGTTTACGGCAAGCGCAGTGGTTCTGCCACCAAATCCTTGCGGTCCAATACCAAGGTTATTAATTTCGTTAAGCAGTTCTTCTTCAAGTTCAGCATAAAACTCATCGTCATTCGGAACATCTACAGGACGAAGAAGAGCCTTTTTGGCAAGATAAGCAGCTTTGTCAAATGTTCCGCCAATACCTACCCCTACAACAACGGGAGGACATGGATTGGGGCCGGCTTCTTCAACAGTTTTTATTACAAAATCTTTTACTCCCTGCAGTCCATCAGAAGGACGAAGCATTGCAATTTTGCTCATATTCTCGCTGCCAAAACCCTTGGGAGCAACTGTAATCTCGATTTTATCCCCAGGAACAATCTCGAAATAAAGCATTGCGGGAGTGTTGTCGCCTGTGTTTATTCTGTCAAGCGGGTCACGAACCACACTCTTTCTGAGATAGCCTTCATCATACCCCTGACGGACACCTTCGTTTACTGCCTCAGTAATATCACCACTTACATGAACATCCTGTCCCACCTTTAAAAACACACAAGCAACACCTGTGTCCTGACAGACAGGCTGATTTCTCTCGTCGGATATTTCATAATTTTCAATAATTCGTTCTAATATCTCTTTTGCCTGACCCCATGTTTCATCAGCATGAAATCTTTTTATACATTCTTTAACATCGCTGCTTAAATGGCAGTTTGCTTCGATGCATAAATTTTTGACTGTTTCTGTGATTTTTACAGCATCAATTTCTCGCATAATAATTCTCCTATCAGTTAATTTGCGGCACATTATATATTTTATCCAAAATAGCGCCATCACGACTGATAACCTCTGCCACCACTTTGTCCCCCTTAGGAGCTTTTTGTGGCTTGCCGGTTATCCGTTCGGTTTTTTCTTTAAGTTCTGAAATATCAACAATAGGCAGTCTGGCTTTTAGTAAACGTTCTTTCAGTTCTTTATTCTTAGGATTAACAGCAATTCCGCCTTGTGTAACCAAAACATCGATATCCTTGCCCGGAGTGGAAATGCAAGTTACATGGTCTGTGACGATAGGCATCCTTGCTCTGAACATAGGTGCAATAATCATAGAAAGCTTAGAGCCTGCCGCGGTATCGCTGTGTCCACCCGAACCGCCCATAATATACCCGTTTGAATCGGTATGAACGTTTACATTAAAATCTGTATCAATCTCGGTTGCACCCAAAATAACGACATCAAGACTGTCAACAACTGCACTTTTACTGTTCGGAGATGCATATTGCATAGCAGAGATTTCCTTATGCGACGGATTATTTCTGATTGACTCTACTGCCGCTAGATCAAAACACTGAACATCCATAAGACTACGAAAGCAACCGCTATTGAGCATGTCTACCATATAGCCCGTAATACCACCGAGACCAAAGCTGCCTTTTATCCCTTTTTTAAGCATTATATCTTTTAAAAACTTTGCTGCAGCAAGAGAAGCACCGCCCGCACCCGTTTGGAAAGAAAATCCATCCTTCAAAAGGCCTGATGCTTCCATAACTTTTGCCGCATGCGAAGCCATAACTAACCCTACCGGGTCACGGGTAATCTTGGTTGTGCCAGAAACAATACCTTCGGGGTCACCGATAGCATCAACTGACACTACATAATCAACATAGTCTTCAGAAATTGACCAGTCCTGCAGCGGATACGAAACCAAATTATCTGTAATAATCACTACTTTTTTTGCATACATTGCATCTGCAAAAGCGTACCCAAGACTGCCGCAGGCTGATTTACCGTACTTCCCGGAGCAGTTACCCATAGAGTCTGCGGTAGGTGCAGCAATAAATGCCACATCAATAGGGGTTCTGCCTAAGGCTATATCACTCGGACGACCACCGTGCGTGCGGAACTGTACCGGTTTTTCCAGAACACCTTCCGAAAAAGCACGCCCCAGACCTGCTGCAATATAGTCTGCCGCAACTCCGGTGACTACCTTGTTTTCAATATGCGTAAGCAAGGGTTTATGTACATCAAACAGAGAACTTGCATTAACTGTAATATCTTTTATCCCAAGATTTGCAATTTCATCCATTACCATATTAAGCACATAATCACCGTTACGAAGATGGTGATGGAACGAAACTGTCATACCGTCTTTTAGTTCTGATAAGACAATTGCTTCACGAATGGATTTGACTAACTTATTCATTGCTATTCCCCCTGTCTATTCCTAACGCTTCTGCCATAGCAATTGTTCTCTCTGCCCTTGCAACAATAGGAGCATCAATCATTTTTCCATGCAGAGCAATAGCACCTTTACCCTGTTCTTTGGCAAGACGTATAGCATCCATAACCTCGTACGCATAGTCAATATCTGCCTTGGTAGGACTGAACACCTCGTTAATTATATCCACATGGCGTGGTGAAATAGATGCTTTTCCCGTAAAACCAAGACTTTTAGCAAGGTTAGCATCAACCACAATGCCTTCGTCATCATTTACATCGGTAAATGGTGTATCATAAACATCAATAACTGCAGCTCGTGCAGCTACAACAATACGAGCTCTGGCATATTCAATTTCCCTGCCTTCTTTAGTGCGTTTGCACTGAAGGTCAGCGGTTAAATCCTCAGCACCTAAAAATAGCGCCTTAACACGTTCTGAGCAGGAGGCAATTGCATAAGAATTTTCAACACCCAGCGCGGTTTCTATAAGAGGTATCAATCCCACCGTACCCTGACTTAGGCCCAACTTATTTTCAACCTCGGTCATATACTCATCTGCAACAAGCGCATCCTTTGGAACGCTTGTTTTGGGAAGCAAAATAAGGTCAGGTTTTTCAGGAAGTATAGCATCTATATCCGCTTTCCAGTAATCAGTATCAACAGAATTTATACGAACAACAACCTCGCAGCCTTTTAAATCCATATAACGCATAGTGTTACGCACCAGAATTCTGGCTGCGTCCTTTTCTGCAGGAGATACCGCATCCTCTAAATCGAAGATTACTGCGTCAGCCCCAAGACAATTTGCATTTATAAGCATATTAGGATTATTACCCGGCAAAAACAACATACTGCGGCGCATTAATTTTCCCCCTTTCCACGGAGAACTGCTGTCTCTACTCTGGCACGGATTACACATTCAAGTGCACCCCTATCTATCACACGAACACCGGCGTTTTCTATACCATGTTCTTCTAAGACCTCTCTTATTACAGTTTGAATTTTTTCTCCGAACTGTTTTTGAACAACAGACTCAAGCTGGATGTTTAAACCATCTTGCGACGGTTCAATCTCTACGTAAGCATCACTGGATTCCATCGTTCCCGCTGATGCACATTTGGAAATATCCACTTTACTGCAACTCCTTTCATATCCTTTGTAAATAAAAAGTTATAGTCCAATTTACAAATATTATATAATACAATTCAAAAAAAATCAATTATTTTTGTTTTTTCTTTACATCTTTGGCAATTATGCGTTATAATATTATTAATAAATTGTATTGAAAAGGATAGAATATGTATCTTGAAATATTATCCAGCTTTAATGAAATAAAATTGAATATATGGAAAAACTTTTTGAAAAAAGCTGCACTCGAGCCGGACGAATCCGTCAGTCAGACAGTTCTTCTCTGGGACGGGGATATTCTTGTTGCCACGGGTTCGCGTACTGGAAATCTTCTAAAATGTATCGCTGTTGATTCCAAAAGACAGGGAGAGGGGCTTACCGCAACACTTATTACTGCCTTACGGCAAGAGGCATTTAAGGAAGGATTCAGTCACCTTTTTCTATATACCAAACCTGAAAACAAAGATATGTTTTCTTCTTTGTTCTTTTATCCGGTGGCTGAGACGGACAAAGTTTTGCTTATGGAAAACCGCAAAGACGGCATAATTAATTTTTTAAATACACTTCCTGCACAACAAACTTCCGGTACCGTAGGTGCTGCTATTATGAATTGCAACCCTTTTACTCTGGGACACCGTTACCTGATTGAGACGGCTGCTAAGGAGTGTAATCATCTTTATGTATTTGTTGTTTCTGAAGACAAAAGCCTCTTTTCTGCAGAAGACCGTCTGAAAATGGTACAATCAGGCACCGCTGATATTTCAAATGTAACCGTCCTTACAACAGGACCATACCTTATTTCATCAGCGACTTTTCCTACCTACTTTCTTAAAGAACGCGAAAGCGCTGCACAAGTCAAGTGCCTTTTAGACATCGAAATATTCATAAAGTACTATGCTCCAAAATTTAATATAACCACCCGTTATGTGGGAACCGAGCCTCTTTCGCCAATGACAGAGCAATATAATACAGAGTTAAAGAAAACTTTACCCGCACACGGCATTAAGGTTAAAGAGCTTCCAAGACTTGAAATATCTAACACTCCGGTAAGCGCAAGTCAGGTAAGAGCTTTGATTGATTCCGGAAGCACACAGGCACTTAAATCATTGGTGCCCAATACAACATATGAATTTTTACTTAATAAAGGTCTAACATAATTTAGGAGGAACTAAATATGCAGGAACGTCAGAAAAATCATATTTTAAGCAGTTATTTCGCACCAAGAGGTCACCAGCGTATGTATGCCCTTGGCATGCAGCTCGCTCAACTATACCTTTCTCCTTTTGATAAGCTCATCGGTGTTGTAGGTGACGCGGGCTCAGGCAAAAGTGCTTTGCTTAGGGGAATGTTTCCGGGGCTTGAGCTCACTAACGATGATGACGGAGTTTATGTGCGCCCCCTCCCACTTTTAGAGCAGGACAACGGATATTTTTCTCCACACACCTATCACCTTGATATACGCTTTGAAAACGGTTTTACACAAATGAGTGTTTTGGCGGAAGCCATTACCGAAGCGTTGCACAACGGAAAACGTGTTATTGTAGAACATTTTGACCTTATATATCCTTTGCTTGGCTTTAATGCCAATCTTATCATAGGGGTTGGGGAGCAGGTATTACTGGCAAGACCGAATCTTTTTGGTCCTGAGCCACAAGAAATACGCGACAAGGTATATGAATCCCTTTCGTACCGTCTAATGGCGCATACCGCAGAGGACTTATGCGAGCTTTGTATACCCGAACACGAAATGGCACGCTGCGGTCACGATGATGTAAAACACGGATTTGTTATCACCTTTCCTGAAACCAAACCTGAGTTTAATATTATCGAAGTTGAAAAGCAGGTTAATGAAATGATTGCAAAAAATCTTCCCGTTGACTATGTGGACAATACCCATATATCTGTCGGCGGCCGTCAGCATTTTTGTACTGGACCGCGAATACATGTAAGTCATACAGGACTGATCGAAAACTTTCATTTGCTTAATCATTTTATATATGACCGTTTTAATCGTCGCTATTTGTTGGTTGGTTGTGTCGGCAAGAACGCCGAAATCAATCTTCAAAAATTGGATGCACAGCAGAAAAAACAATCAGACCTTATTATGTAGTTATATCAGGGGGACAAAAATGGCAGAAGTTACTTTAAGTCAAATGCTTAGTGCACGCGAAGAACGCGTAAAAAAGCAAAAAATTATACTAAGCCGCTACAAGCATCCTCTTGTCAGCTTTACTATGAATATTGCAGGTCCCATAAAGACCTCTCCGTTGATTGAGCGTTCATTTTTTGAAGGTGTTAAACTTTTAAAAGAAAACTTACCTCAGGACAGTATCGTTTATCAAGACATAGATATCAAGTCTACGGGTTGTGAGGCGATGTTTTCTGTAAAATATGAAGCATCAAAACTTAAAGATATCTGCTCTTCTATTGAGGAAGGCTTAACTATTGGAAGACTGTTTGATATGGATGTAATAAATGCAGATGGAATCAAACTCGAAAGAAAAAATCCTCGCAATTGCATTGTTTGCGGAGCTCCAGGAAGGGCCTGTGCCGCAGGCAGAGTTCATTCAGTTGGTGAACTTCAGGCTGTCACAAGAGAAATAATGGAAAACTACTTTTTTCTCTTAGACAAAGAGAGAGTTTCTACTCTTGCAGTAAAAAGCCTTTTAGACGAAGTGTATACCACTCCCAAGCCTGGGCTTGTGGATTGCCGCAACAACGGAAGCCATACAGATATGGATATCAACACCTTCGAAAAAAGCGCCCATGCGCTTAAACCTTATTTTGGCGAATGTTTTTCTATCGGCAAAAATACAGTAAGTCTTTCTCCAAACGAGGCGTTTCCTCTCTTGCGCAATGCGGGTATTTTGGCAGAAAAAACTATGTATAACGCCACCGGCGGAATAAATACCCACAAAGGCATAATTTATTCTTTAGGTATACTCTGCGCAACAATCGGAAGACTATGGTTACCTGAAACCCCATTCAGGTGTGCTTCAGATATATGCTTAGAAAGTGCAAATATCGTTAAAGAAGCTGTGCAAAAGGATTTTGAACAAATTACCCAAAGCACCGCCGGCGGAAAGCTTTATTTAAAATACGGTATCAGCGGAATTCGCGGAGAAGTTGCCTCGGGTTTTGACTCGGTTCTAAGGATTGGACTTCCGTGTTATAAAGAACTCAGAAATAAAAATTTTAACTCAAATGATGCAGGCGCCATTACATTGCTTTATTTGATTTCAAATGTTAAGGATACAAACCTTTACCATCGTGGAGGGATCAAAGGAGCTGAATATGCCGTCAAAACTACAAAAAAACTATTAACAGACTTTCCCGAACCCACAAAAAATCAAATCGAAATATTAGACGATGCTTTTATCGAACAAAACCTGTCCCCGGGCGGTTGTGCAGATCTGCTTGCGATTACATATTTTTTATATAGTCTTGAGTCATAAAAATAATCCCATCAATTGATGGGATTATTTTTCTATTTGGTTCGGTTTTTCTTCGCTATTTTAGAAACCTCAGAAAATTTAGATATTATATACGAATACCCGTTTTCGCTATGAGGAATAAGACAGTTCGAGCAGTCCTTTATTCCATTCTCTATGTAAACAAAGTTTCCGCCGCACTTATCGCCCAAAGCATAAAGCGGACAATAGCAAAACAGGCAGTTAAAATTTTCGCCTTCCGTTTTGTGGCAAGGGAAATATTCACATTCGGTATTTTTAAAATAAGCAGAATTGTTTTTCATAATATAAACTCCTCTGAAACAATGCAGTTATACAAATTTATTTTAACATATAATTCGATAAATAACAATCCTTTTGCTACAACTGAGTACACTTTTGGCATTTGGATAGAAAAAAACGTATACAAAAATAAAAATAACTCTTTCACATACGCTATATAACCATTAGGTTCTGGCGGGAAACCGTGGGGGGGCAAGTCCCTTCGGACGCACCAGAAAAAGCGACAGAAATCGACAGATTTTTGTCGCTTTTTCATCGATATAAATCTCTGCGAGATTTTCGATATGTTCCTTTGGAACTCGATATGCCTGACGGCTCTATATGTTGCCTGACGGCAACGAGATTTATATCATATCGAGTTTTGAGTGAAACGAAAAACATATCGATTTTATAAAATAAAAATATCGAGCAAACGAAGTTTGCATATCGACTTTTTAGGATAAGTGCTTATTAGGACTGTCTAAAGCCCTATATTTTACGGCATTTGTAAATAATTCCTATAAGAACACTCGCACCAAAAAAGACGGTAGTTTCCAAGCGAAACTGCCGTCTTTTCCTTTATCTCTCTACAAGTCCGTATTTCACCTTAATTCTTTCGAGCTTATCGATCATCGGTTCGGCGAGAAACCAAAGGAAAAATGACGTTCCGAGCGCATGGATAAAATCCATGGGCGCGCCAATAATATAAGCCGTCGCAAGCATTTCCCACGTCGGTTTGCCCTGCCCGGTAATCACCGCAGCCGGGTTCATAATACCACCGTAGACGATGAAGGTTGCCAAAAAGCCAAACAAGCACAAAGACTGTTTTGTTTTTCTCAGTATCCCTTTCTTAAACAGTACCCCTGTCAGAAAACCGATGATGCCGAAGGCAAACATCTGCCACGGTGTCCACGGCCCCTGTCCGAAAAAGAAATTGGATACAAATCCTGTGACGGTGCCGACCAAAAATCCCGTTTCGCCGCCGAAGCATATGCCTGCAATCATCACGAGCGCAACCACGGGCTTAAATTGCGGTAAGGAAAAAAATGCTGCTCTTCCCGCCACAGCGATAGCGCACAAAACGCTAATCACAATCAGCTCACGCGCCTGCGGTTTTCTCGACTCAAATACCATGCAAAACGGTATCAGGGTTTCCAAAATAATCAAAAGGCTGATAAAATAATATTTTCTGTCTCCCCAAAAGAACACACCAATGTAAATCGTAAGCGGTATCAATACAAGTATTAAAAATGCTACCCATAAGGTGCGTTTTGTCAGTTTTCTGTCCGACTTGGGCACCTGTATCACTTCTACTCCAATCTCCCGTTGCGGAAAGAAACAAAAACAGGCAATTATAACCTCCATAACCGACAAAATTTGCAAACCGCCAACGCCCATAAACTTGACTGCCATAAGGCCGAAAAGGTCAATGTCTGCAATAAAGCAAATAGATGTCATAATAAATAAAAAAGCAAATAAAGTACCGAGAACCATTCTGGCAGGCGCTAATTTCTCCGCTTCTTTCTTCTCCGCTTTACTTTCGCTTTCCACCTTACGAAAGTCTATCTTGCGCGCCTGTCTGCCCCGCTTTTGCACATCTTTGCCGCAGGCAAGGATGATATCTTCCGGCAAAACCGCGTCGGGCAAACATGTTCTGGCCATACGGTTTGCCGCCGTGGTGTAAAAATGCTTCCCTTTAAAAAATGCTCTCGGCACATCCGTCGAAGTAACGTTTCCGTCAAACATCAGCGCACATCTGTCTGCATATTCTGCGCAAAATTCAATATCGTGCGATACCATAACCACCGTCACACCGTTTGCTTTCAGATCCGCAAGAATATCAGCAAACACCTCTTTAAACGGTGCGTCCATACCTTTCGTCGGCTCATCCAAAAGCAATATTTCCGGCGCAGTTAAAAGCACTTTTGCAAGAGCAGCTCTCTGCTGTTCACCGCCGGACAAATCGTATGGATGCCGTTGTAAAAGGTCTTCAATTCTGCAAAGCACGGAAACAGCATGTACCTTTTCTGCTTTTGCCTCCTTGGTAAGCTTTGTGTCGGATAAAATCTCCGTCAGGTCCGAATATACCGTTTTCTTCACAAACACGTTTTGCGGATTTTGCGGCAAAACGCCGAGCAGACCGCAATACAAATTTTTAATTTTTGTAATGCTTTGTCCGTTGATCCGCACTTCACCTCGATAAGGTGTATTTAGTCCCGATATAAGTGAAAGTGCCGTTGTCTTGCCCGTACCGTTGCCACCGACAAGACAGAATAACTCGCCCTTACGAATGCACAAATTCAAGCCCTTGATTACATCCGGCAAGTTTTTTTCATACCGAAAATACGCATCTGTGATTTCAATCACGGTTTGGACGTTTTCTTGTATTTTATCTTTCGGGATAATATCTGAGTTTACAGTGTTTTCTTTTGCATATGCCTCCAGCCATGCCCTGCCCTCTCTAACCGTCAGCGGACACGGCGAGATATTGTCAATTTCGCCATGCACTTTCATCGGTGTCGGCAGTGCTTTATACATATCGTGATTTGTAGATTTTAAAATTTTGCCGACTTCTTCAGGCGCTTCATCCGCAATAATTTTGCCGCCATCCATCACAATCACCCTGTCCGCCATTGCAAACGTCTCTTCCAAACGGTGTTCTGTAAGGATGACGGTTATGCCGAGCTCACGGTTGATTTTTTCGAGTGTATTTAAAAATTCACCTGCCGCAATCGGGTCGAGCTGACTTGTCGGCTCATCCAAAATCAGCGCCGAAGGCTGCATCGCCATCACGGACGCCAAATTTAACAACTGCTTTTGTCCGCCGGAAAGTTCGGTGACGCTTTTATAAAACCACGTTTGGATGCCAAAGAAGGACGCCATTTCGGAAACCCTTGTCCGAATTTCATTTTGTTTGTACCCCAGACTTTCAAGTCCGAACGCAAGCTCGTGCCACACCTTATCTGTGACAATCTGATTGTCGGGATTTTGCAGAACAAAGCCGATACCCGCCGCCTGCGCTTTTGCGTCGTAGTCCGCATGCGGCTTTCCGTTGAAATAAACCGTTCCGCTAAGGTCCCCAAACGGGGAAAGTGAAGATTTCAAAAGCCTCAACAACGTGGTCTTGCCGCATCCGGACTTGCCGCAAAGCAAAACAAACTCCCCCTGCTTTACGGTGAAGTTTATGCTTTCAAGCGCCTTATTCGTACTACTTGGATAAGTAAAACTTACATTTTCGACTTTAAAGCTTTCCATCTTCTCACCTCCCGAATTTCTATAATTATCGGACACATACACAAAAGCAAATATGTCAAAAACGTACTAATGCTAAGCGGCGAAACCGCAGCTGCTTTTATCCATGGAAAATACGAAAAATGCATTGCACCCATCAGATTGCCGGCAAATGTGTATATCCCCAAAAACAAAATACATACAAGCGCCTTTGCATCCCGTTTATCAAATGTGTAAATGGAATATGCCGTTCTGCCCGGTATACCGTACCCGCGCGATTTCATGCTATCCGCCGTTTCGACGGCATTTTCCAACGCCCACGTTGTCATGATAGACAAAATCTTCAAGCCGTTCTTTGCGCGTTTGATGATACTTCCGTTTGATACATCGCATCCCATACAGCGCTGGGCATTTATCATAACTTTCAGTTGCATAGCAAATTTCGGCACAAACCGGAGCGTCATAGAAAATACAAGCGACAATGACGGTATGATTTTGCCGAACAAATAGATAAACTTATCACTTGTCATCACCTCGTTGTAGCAGGAAAAATAACAAATCACACTTATAAGCATCGTTGCCGCACAAATTCCGTAAATAACAGATTCCATCGTGAGCGGATTGCCACTCGGCAGATACTCTATGATGGTAACACCTTCATGATTAAAGGCAGGGTTTATAAGTGCCATCATAAGTAGCATTGGGAGCATATAGATTAAGTTTGTTTTGACCTGCTTTTTACCTTTCAGCATCACGGAATAAGTAAAACTGCACACGAGCGAAATGCCCAGGCACACCGGATGCATAAAAAAGCAGGAAAAGGCGATAACAAGCACAAAATATATGAAATTGACAATTGGATGATAGCTTCTAAACTCGTTCATCTTCCGCTCCTTTCTCCAATAAAAAAGCTGTGGTAATTTATAATAAAATTACCACAGCTGTGTGTCCCTGTGATGTACACATTCTGCCCGCATCGGACAAAAATATCAACGTAACCGTTGACATCAAAGTAGGTCTTGTGACTTACACCCTATAGACAAATGTCCACGCTTTTGCATCCTGCCTTCTCAGTTTCCCAATGACCAGTTTTCACTGACGGACACATAAACTTTGGTGCATACACCGACAGTTCTCGTTGGAGATTCACACTCCATTCCCTTTTCACCGATTCTGCCCATACGGCAAAACCGACACTTTGTGTGTATATATTTATTTTTTATCATTTTAGCACACAATCCGGATAAAATCAATGCGCAAAATAATCTTTTACAAACGAATTTTCTTTAAGTGCGCGCGCAACTGTTTGTACTCCGGACAAACCTTTTCAAGTTCTGCATAAAATGCCTTGGAATGGTTTTGCTCCAGAAAATGCGTAAACTCGTGCAAAACCACATATTCGATGCATTCCGGCGGCACAAATCTGAGATTCGTATTCAAGGTAAGTATACCCTGCGCCGCGCGGCAGTTTCCCCATTGCGACACCATTTTGCGGAATTTAATTTGCGGCTTTGGTATGCCGCGTGCCGCAAACAAAGGGTATACTCGCTTACAAATATCCAAAATAACCCCGCAGATTTCCTCTTCCGTATAATGCGCTGTCAGCGTGCTTTTTTGTACGCGTCGCGCAAGTGTATCTGCAATCCACCGTGCGCGCGACTCTACAAACGCATCCACTGCCGAGGCCGACACCCATCTCGGCGCCGACACATATACTTTGCCGTCTTTGCCGATACGCAAATTGATATTTTTTACTTTCTTGTACTCGAGACTGTAAGCAACCCCCGCTGGAATTTGTCTGTGTTGCATTTTTCCTCCCTACCTTTACAAAAAGGCAAAAACTTCACTCGTGCAGAGTGAAGTTTTTTATTACTGTTTTCTTAATTCCACCGTACCTGCTTCGGCATCCATCGAATCCACAATCGCAAGCGACTCAAGCGGATACCCGAGATTTCGAATCACCGTACCGCCGATTTGAAATCCCTTTTCAATAGCAATACCGATGCCCTCTACTGTCGCACCTGCCTGCTCCACAATCGAAACTAAGCCTTGCAGGGCACAGCCGTTGGCGAGAAAATCATCGATAATGAGCACATGGTCATCTGCGGTTAAAAACCGCTTGGACACAATGACCTGATTCACATTTTTATGCGTGAAAGACTCCACGGTTGCTACATACATATCCCCGTCGATGTTGACGCTTTTATTCTTTTTGGCAAACAGCATCGGCACGCCGAATGCGCGCGCAACCGGATAAGCAATCGCAATGCCCGAGGCCTCAATCGTCAAAACCTTTGTAATCGGCTTATCTTTAAAGCGGTGGTAAAACTCCTGTCCCATTTCGTCGAGCAACTCAATGTCCATTTGGTGATTCAAAAAACTGTCCACCTTTAAAACATTGCCCTGCTTTACCACACCGTCTTTTAAAATTCTCTCCTCTAAACAGTTCATATTCATTCCCCCGAAACCCGATTTTTAATTATTTTATCATTCAAACAAACCCTTGTCAATCACGACTCCCGATGCACTATGCCGCGCAGGGCATCCATGCGTGCATCAAGCTCGGCGCTCATATCGGCGCACTTTAAAAGCTCGTCCGCCATTTCTTTGGTAAATTCAAAATCCTTTTTATAACGGAGCTGATGCTCCAAGCTTGCCCAAAAGTCCATCGCAATCGTACGCAGTTGAATTTCCACACGCATATGGCGCTTTTCACGCGCCAAAAAAATCGGCACGGTCACAATCAGGTGCAGGCTTCTGTAACCATTCGGTTTCGGATTTTGTATGTAGTCTTTTTTCTCCAGAAGGCAGATGTCGTCTTGCTTTAAGAGCGCATCGGCAAGCATATACACATCCTCGGGAAAGGCGCAGACCACACGCACACCGGCAATATCGTTTAAATTCTCTTCGATGGAATCGAGTGTAAACGGCAGATTTCTCGCCTTCAACTTTTCTTTGATGCTAAACATACTTTTGATGCGGCTTTTGACATCATTGATGGGGTTACGATCCAAACGCAAGGAGAATTCTTCGTTGAGTACGTTGAATTTCGTTTCAATTTCCATCATCGCACAGCGGTAATACGCCATCATTTTTGAAAAATTCTGCGCCGCCGTTTGTGCCTCGGCCAAAAACTCCGCGCCGAAGTATCCCTCTATATGCTTTTGAAACGCCTCTGCATTTTTAAAATCGTCTACATTATGCATTTCGTCTCACCTCACCTCTATTGTACAACATTTCGACAATTTTTGCAATGCGTGGATATGCAAATTTATTTTTGTTCCGGGCTTTTTTCGTGTTGAGCACGAAGAAACAAACATTCAAAACAGACAAGCCGCATCGCCCATGCCACACAACCTGCAAATACACGCCGGCAGAATAGAAGCTTTTCTCCACACACGGTCGCCTAGCTTGTTATCGGAGTTTATAAACATAAATTACAAATATCCAATCCGTTTTTTAACTCTGTTTACGGACAAGTTTAGATTCCATTTGCGGAAAAATTGTTAAAATTTTCGTCAGATTTGACAAAGACACCCTGTAAATTTTATTGTATAATTAGTATATCTGATAATGGAAGAGAAAGGAGACATGAAAATGAAAAAAACAACTTCCAAAGTCTTATGCACAATTTTATCTCTCGTAATGATGCTAAGCATCACAAATTTCCCCGCCCTCGGTGCACAGGCCGAAGCACCGAACGCACTTACCGTCCCGAGCGGTATGAACACACTGTTGAATGACAACTTTGAAAACTACACAGACGATGTCATGAAAGCTGAACAGTTTACGGGCATTGCAGGCAACAAAACCTACATCAATATTGAAAAACTCGGCAATAACAAGGTCGCCAGATTTTTCAATAACGCCGAGAAAAACTCCGGCCCCAAACTGGAAAAGAAGCTCGATAGCGGGTTAAGCAAGGTATATCTGGAATTTGCTTCCATTAATAATGCAAATGGCCCGTTGCTCATCGCGCTCAACGATGGTGCAACTACCAAAACAATCTACACAAAAAGAGGCAATGACGGCGACGAAAAATGGAACTACCATAAATACGAATTCGACCTTACTGCAAAGACAGCGACGGCTACGCTGGACGGAAAGGTTGTTGCACAAAACGTGGATTTAAGCGGACTTGAATGTTCGGACAGCGGTGCACTCACCATCCGTATCTACAGTAACTTAAAGCCACAAGGCGAAATTTTACTCGACAACGTGATTGTTTATACGCCAGACGAACCCGGTGCAATTTCCGTCGAAACGGACGAAACGGACGAAACGGAGATGGCCACTGCGGAAGCAGCAAAACCGCTCACCGTTCCGAGTGGCATGAACATCATTGTAAATGACAGCTTTGAAGACTACAAAAACGATACCTTTTCGCTCCGGCAATTTACCGGTCAATCAGGTAACAAGACCTACATTAAAATTGATAAATACGCCGAAAGCAAGGTGCTCAATTTCTTTAACACCGATACCAAAAAGCACGGACCGAAAATCGAGAAAAAACTCGACAGCGGTTTAAATGAGGTGTATTTAGAATTCGCATCCATCAACAATGCAAACGGACCGATCATCATTGGACTCTACGACGGTACGAAATCCAAGACAATCTACACGAAAAAAACCGCCGGCACAAACTGGAGTTACCACAAATACGAATTCGACTTTGCCGCAAAGACGGCGACCGCCACACTGGACGGAAAAGTTGTTGCGCAAAGCGTAGATTTAAGCGAACTGGATCTTTCAGATAGCGGCTTGCTCACCATCCGCATCTACAGCGGCTTGGCTTCCGGTGGCGAAATTCTGTTTGACAATATTATTATGTATACGCCGGACAAACTCAATTCTATTTTCTCCTACGACGGCACATTTATTTATGAAAACGTAAAGGAGAACAATCCGACAGGTTTGAGCGAAGCAATGCTTAAAACGCATCCGCGTGTATTGGCAACCGACTGGGATGTTATCCGCCAAAAGATTGCCACCGACCCGTACTGTGCGAAGTGGTTTGAAAAGTTGAAAACGTCCGCTGATAATTATGTCACTAAGAACGAGCATATCGAATACAGCGTCAACAGCCGCGGCAACATCAACAATATTGCAGGTAATTACCGCAACAAACTCATTATCCTCGGCTTTGTTGCAGGTGTAACCGGCGAAAGGAAATACGCCGATCTTGCATACAGAGAAATGAAAAATGCGGCCGAGGTATGGCCGGATTGGGGCGAAAGCACCGCGATGGTCGGCGCGAAAATTATCCGCGGCTTCGCATGTGCTTACGACTGGGCATACCACGTGTTTACGCCGCAAGAGCGCGCAGAAATTGAAGACTACCTCGTTAACCGTGCGGCATCCATCGTAATGAAGCAATACACTGGTCTTCTCAACAACGGTCACACAGTGCTTCATGCATATCATAATCAGGCAATGGGCGTTCAGGCTGACTATATTATGCTCGCAATTGCAATTAACGACCTCGTGCCGAATGTCTCGGAATATATCTTCCGCGAGATTTCCCAAAATCTGCCGAACACCTTCGTAGAAATTTCCGACGACGGCGGTTTTGCAGAATCGATGGAATACTGGAACTACGGTGTCGGCAACTTGATTGCCAGCGTCGCATGCTTTGAAGAATGTGTAGCACCGGGCAAAACCTTGCCGGATTGCTTAAACTTTGCACTTCAGGCAAACTTTGCGATGGCACCGGACCACGTTATTTACTACGACGGTGCAACTAAATGCTTTAACTATAACGCATCTACCTGCGGTCGCGTTTCGTCCCCTGCCTTTTTAAGAATTGCGGACAGATATGACCAGCCGCAATATGCTTGGTACGAGTTGACGAAAAACCAAAGCAATCCGTCTGACCTTTTCGGCGGCATGGATGCTTGCCAAGCGATTGTATACTACAATCCGGAAAAGGTAAGTTCTGCAGATTTTGCACTCGATAAGTTCTATAAAAATGACCGCCAGTACGGTCCGAACGGTATTTCGATGCGTTCGAGTTGGGACAGAGAGACGATGCTCTTTGCGGCAATGCAGGGTGGCGACAATGAAACCTTCCACGCATACAACGGTCTGGGTACTTTCGTACTCGACTGGGAAGGCGAACGTTTCGCACTTTTAACAGGTAAAGACTCCGTTTCCAACACATATACTATCGAAAGCGGTTACGATGGCGAAGGCACGGACTACTATTACAGAAGAACAGAAGGTAACAATACAATTACGATCAATCCGGATGCAGGTCCGGGACAGAAAAATGACGGTTTCGCAGTTTTGCTCGATTCCGATGCCGCTGAAAACGGCTCTTACGGTATTTTGGATATGACGCGTACACGCGATGACTTAAACAAGCATCACCGCGGTATGATGATGACCAACAACCGTACAAGAATTGTAATGCAAGACGAAATTTCGACAAAAGTACCGTCTGAAGTTTACTGGTTTATGCACACCAATGCGGACATTACACTTTCCGAAGATGGTAAGGGTGCACTCTTAGAAATCAACGGCAAGAGATTGTATGTAAGAATCAATGGTGGTCCGGCAGATGCAGAATTTTCCATTATGCCGATTGAGCCGCTCCCGACAAGCCCGAATCCGCCGAAGCAGAAGGGCGAGTTTATGGCAGCCTACACCGGCGATAAAAAACTTGCAATTCACGTAAATAATATCACGGATATGACGTTGAGCGTGGAATTCATTCCGCTTCGCGCAGGTGAAGGTATCCCGAATGATACAACCGTTGTTATCCCGATGTCTGAGTGGAGCGTAGATAAGAACGAAGAAGCAACTACACAAAAGCGTCTCGGCGCGGCAGTTGCGTTAAAAATCGGTTCCCCTGCCGCATACGCAAAGGGCGTACGCACTTATGTAGATACGGCAAATAAGGATGTATATCCGTTTACCGAAAACGGCAGAACACTTGTACCGGTAAGATTCATCGCTGAAAACTTCGGCGCAAGAGTGGACTGGACAGAATCGACACAGACCGTAGATATTACCTGTGGTGACAATGTGATTCGTATGGTACTCGGCTCGAAGGAAATGAACGTAAACGGTCAGGTTGTCATGCTCGATGTTCCGGCACAAACCTACAACGCAAGAACGCTCATCCCGCTTCGTGCGCTTGCAGAAGCCCTCGGCAAGAAGGTATTCTGGGATGACAGAGGTCTGATTGTGATTTCCGATGAGGATATGGGCTACAGCGAAAAGACGATTGCAGATGCTTGCAAGATGCTTGACGTTCGCGTGCTCGCGGGTGCAAACGAAATCAGTTTCAATCCGGAAATGAAAGATTACTACATCAATGCACCGGCAAGCGAGGTTTCTGTTCTGACCAACGGCAGCGCTGCCGTAGTTTCGGTAGCACAGGGCAATCCGGCTGTGGTAACAATCGATGGCGTAAACTACAACATCCACTTTGTGCCAAATCCGTTTGAAGGCATTGCAGGCACAGGCGGTGCAGGCTCGATTTCCAAGATGGAGCTGCTTGTGGCGGGCAACACCGGCATTCCGGATCATCCGACCTATATTCAGATTGCAGACATTGACTCCTCGACAGGTTGGGGCAAATATCCGAAGTGGGGTATCGCAGACGGCATTATTGCCGGCATGGAAAACAGATGGACGGGCCAAGGTCAACAGTGGATTAGTTTTGACATGGGTGAAGTAAAAACGCTGCATTCCTTTGCACTTGCAACCAGCGGCTCTTATAAACGAACATTTACTTTTAGTGTCGATGTATCCGATGACGGCAGAACCTGGACCAATTTCCGTGAGAGCATCACAACTGAAATCAGCGACGGCCCGACGGTATTTGACATGGGCGATGTGCGCACAAGGTTTGTGCGTTTTAACACCATAGCGTGCAGTGACGGCGGCTCATATCACACCTACAACGAAGTACGTTTCTATGCAGATGCTACAATGGAAGCCGAAGACCAGGCGGCATGGAATGCTATCTTTAAAATTTCCGACACGGAAGGTAAAGTCGGCGATACAATGACGGTTAGCATCTCTGCTACAGATCCTGCAGGCGCAGCAGTAGACATGAGCACATACGCGGTAACTTACGCAAGTTCGGATGATTCCATTATCAGCGTTAATGCAAACGGCGTATGCACCTTAAAGAAGGCTGGTACCGCTACAATTACGGCAACCGCTGTTCGCAAAGGCGCACTTCCGAAGACAGCAGAAATTATCATTATGGTTAAATAACATAATACAACAAAAAGGGCATCGGTTTCCAACCGATGCCCTAACTTTTTTATTTTTTCAGCGGTGCGGGATTATTTGTTCGTCCATAAATATAATCTGTCGTCGTAGAATAAAATTCCGCAAGTGCTATCACAAATCTTCCCGGGATTTCTCTTTTTCCCGTTTCGTAAGTACTGTAGACCCTTTGGTCAATACCTAAAAACGCCGCTACTTGTTTTTGCATTAAGTCTTTATCTTCTCTCAAATCACGCAGCCTCGGATAATAGCACATATACATCACCTCTCCTATAGTATACGTACTATCAAAAAATAGTATTGCTATTACTAGCGTTTGGTAGTAATATAGCGTGTGGAGGTGTATGTATGAATATATTAGACGACCTTAAATCTTATTTTATTGTCCTTTATGACTCTCTTCCAAAACGCACAATAACCACCTTTGCTAGAACGCCGCATAAGCAACTATTCCGCTATCACTATACAATCGGTTTAAGTATCCGCAATACGCTGTTAGCAAACAATGAATCCTTAACACGCGCGTTCTCAATGCCGGCATTGAATCCACGGATGATATGTCTGCATTGCTACTAAATTTATTCCATGTATATGTAAATGCAAAATAAACTACACATGAATCTTATAACAAATTCACATACAAAAAGGGCATCGGAAAACCGATGCCCTTGTGTGCGATTGCACGGAAATTACATGTTGTTGAGGTTTGCTTCGAGTGTATCGAGCTGTGCCTTGATTTCAGCCGGGAGCTTATCGCCGAACTGTTCAAAGTACTTTTTAATACCTGTGCTCGGATCTTCAACGTCTTCGAGCCAGTTCTTCTTGTCAACTGCGAGGAGCGCTTCGATCTCTTCTTTGGTCATACCAAGACCTTCAACGTCGATATCCTCTACCTTCGGTACATAACCGATTGCAGTTTCGTCTGCGCCAACATTACCTGCACATCTGTCCAAAATCCAGAGCAAAACGCGCATGTTGTCGCCGAAGCCCGGCCACATAAAGTTGTCGTTTTCATCTTTTCTAAACCAGTTTACATGGAAAATCTTCGGAGCCTTCTCGCCGAGCTTAGCGCCCATATCGAGCCAGTGCTGCCAGTAGCTTGCCATGTTGTAACCAACGAACGGCTTCATAGCCATCGGGTCACGGCGAACAACGCCAACCGCACCTGCAGCAGCTGCTGTGGTCTCGGATGCCATTGTAGCACCTACGAATGTACCATGGTTCCAGTCTCTGGACTGATATACCAGCGGAGCACACTTTGCACGACGGCCACCGAATACGATCGCATCGATCGGCACACCCTGCGGATTTTCAAATTCCGGAGAGATGCACGGGCAGTTTACAGCCGGAGCGGTAAATCTGGAGTTCGGATGTGCAAGCTTGTTGCCTGCTTCGGAGAATTCCTTGCCGTTTACCTTGGAGCCCTTCCACTCGGTAGCATTTACCGGCGGGTTCTTGTCAAGGCCTTCCCACCATACAGTCATATCATCATCGTTGATTGCAACGTTTGTGAAGATGGTGTTCTTCTTCGTTGCAGCCAATGCGTTGAAGTTTGTCTTTTCGCTTGTACCCGGTGCTACGCCGAAGAAGCCGGCTTCCGGATTGATTGCGTAAAGTCTACCGTCAGCGCCGATTCTCAGCCATGCGATATCATCGCCGACAGTCCATACTTTGTAGCCCTTTTCCTTGAGGTATTCCGGCGGAATGAGCATTGCCAGGTTGGTCTTACCGCAAGCGGACGGGAATGCAGCACAGATGTACTTCACTTCGCCCTTCGGATTTTCCAAGCCTAAGATGAGCATATGCTCAGCCATCCAGCCTTCCTGCATACCGAGGTAGGAAGCAATACGCAGCGCGAAGCACTTCTTACCGAGCAGTACGTTACCGCCGTAAGCGGAGTTGATGGACCAAATGGTCTTATCCTGCGGGAAGTGAACGATATATCTTTCATCCGGATTTACATCCTTACAAGCGTGCAGACATTTGGTGAAATCAGCGCTGTCACCCAGCTGTTTTTCAGCCTGGATACCAACTCTGGTCATGATAGCCATGTTCAGAACAACATAGATGCTGTCGGTCAGCTCGATACCTACTTTAGAGAACGGAGAGCCGTAAACACCCATGATGAACGGAATCACATACATGGTTTTTCCAGCCATAGAGCCATCGAATAATTTGCCTAATTTTTCATAAGCAGCTTTGGGGTCCATCCAGTTATTGGTCGGACCAGCTTCTTCTTCGCTGGTTGCGCAGATGAAGGTTCTGTCTTCTACTCTGGCAACGTCGTTCTGTGCAGTTCTGTGATAGAAACAACCCGGTAATTTTTCCTGGTCTAATCGAATCATTTCACCGGATTTGCAAGATTCTTCTCTCAACTGTTCCAGCTGTTCTTCGGATCCGTCAATCCAAACCACATTAGCCGGTTTCACAAGGGCTTTCATTTCTTCAACCCAGCTTAATACATGTTT
>JAZRUW010000009.1:0-96405 GCA_045652745.1 Clostridia bacterium | reverse complement strand
CTGATAATACATGTAGCGCTCGCCCGGCCAATCATAGTCATATCTCGGACGCATAGTAACCCAGGTTTCACCCTGTGCCTGTAACATATAGTTACCGAGAGAATACACCGAATGGCTTGCGCCGTTGTGGCCGCCCTGAATGCCGACATAGGTTGCATCATTGGTCAACCACGAATTACGCATCAGCATAATATCGCACCAATCACTCGAGTACATACGACCGAGCGGAAAATCTGCAAACCGCGAAGCATCCGTATCTGCCACATTCATATTCATAATCAGAAAAATCTGATTAGACAAATAGCCGCTCGGCAACGTGTCTTTATCAAAATTGTTGTACTGATATGCCGCATACGCCGGCTCATCAAACTGATTGGCCAGCCAGTACAGCGGCCCGGTAGCCAGCGGTTCGGGGCTTGCATCTCCGTAGTTGAATGCACCAACCGGACCGTTGGTATACATAACATATTCTGCCGTCTGTGCAAACCCCGGCTCGCTTGAAAAATCAAGTACACGCGGCAATGCTGCCCCCGGCTTGAGCGAAGTTATCAGCGCCATCGTGGTAAACGCCGCATAACGTGTGGTCAGATTCCAGTAACTGATACCTTCATACCATGCACCTTCCGGCTCATAGCAAACCATGGACTCCGGCATTTTTTTACCCGCGCCGTCCAAAATCAGGCTCATACACTTCGGGTATGCCTCATACATCGCCAGCGCTGCGATAATGGCCGAACCATCATTGACAACACCTCGGTTATTGCCCGTATCGTTCATGTAGTTGTTGATACCGCCCTTGCCGGCAAAGGATTTTGCCATATCCACAAGGGCGTTTTCTAAAAGGCCTTCTTCAACAAACTTGCGTTGTTCAGTAGTTAAATCATTATACATCCAGTCATATGCAAGCGCCACGCCCGTGCTCATTTCAGACACCGCAAGCGCAGAACCGTTAATCCAGTTGCCGATTTCAAACACACTCTTCATCTCCGCAAGCGCGCGGTCTTTGTACTTTTCTTCGCCCGTCATCGCATAAAAGAACGCCAAACCGATCATGCGGTTTTCCGAACTTCTCGCCCATTTAAGATACGGTGATCGATCGGAGGAAACAACTTTTTCATACGGCTTTGCCTCTAAATGCCCCTCATCCACCTTCCGTTTAAAACTGTTGTAGACCGCCTGCAGATATTCACTTTCCGCAATGCGGTTTTTCAAATCCTCAAAGGAATTTTCCTCGTTAAACCACAAGCGCGGATGCCCCGTACGCAAAGGCTTTAAAATCGCCGTATCGCCGGCAAATTCCTTTTCCACATCCGGGATCGGCGCCTTGCCGAAGGTGGTCATGCTCGAATAAAACTCTACGTTATCAATACCGAGTTTTTCTCCCGGTTGCAGTGTACTCTGCAAATTGAAGGTAAAGTTATTGTCAAAATCCCAATCGTCCGGAATTTCCGTCTGTCTTACACAGGCACCGTCCACATAAAGTTCAAAAACCATTTTCTCGAAATCGAGCGCTGCCGTTATGTATGCCGTATCAAAGTCTTCCTTGCTCAAATCAATGTTAATTCTGGTCTTTACGCTGTCGGCAACACGCACATTTAAGCGTCTACCACCCATGGTATCGAGTGCAAAGCCGACGTAAATTACCGGTTTATAGCCGGAGATGTTGAAATTTTTCTGCATGGCAGGATCGCCCTTTTCTGCACGCTCCGGCACAACTTCATAAACCAGGTAGTGATTGTCCGGATCCGTTTCATCTGCCGCAACAACAACTTTCGCCGTATCGGTGGACGTGATCTTCGACCACTGGTTCATATCCGTTGCCACCGCGCGCGGTTTATTCCCCGGAAAGTAATCCTGGAAATCCGTAGAGAACACAAGGTGCTCCGCTTTCGATAAGTCGATTTGACCGCCGGTATACCTCGCCGGCTTTTCCGGAAAGCGTACCTTTGCCGCACCGGCAAAGGTCGGTATAGCCGAAATGCCAAGCACACCCACCATCAAAATAGCGATTACTTTTTTCAGTTTCATAAATTATAGCCTCCACTCCTATTCTCTAATTTAATTCTACCGTAAATAGTGGCCCTTTTCCACCTTTTTTTAATTTTTTCATTGCACAAACCAAAACACTGTGTTATAATACCGCACAGTGAGTTCGAAACCATCCTCACTTAAATCAAAACTAGGGAGATATAACAAATGAAAAAAACTAAAACCTTGACCACGGCGGCACTGATTGCCGCCTTGTATGTCGTGCTGACGTATCTTGCAAACCTGCTCGGATTGGCAAGCGGCGCAGTACAAATCCGTTTCTCCGAAGCGCTGACCGTACTGCCGTTGTTTACACCGGCTGCCGTGCCGGGCCTTGCCGTCGGTTGCCTTTTGGCAAACCTGCTGACCGGTTGTGCATTCTGGGACGTGGTATTCGGCACGCTCGCCACTTTGCTCGGTGCGCTCGGCACACGCTATCTTTCCAAAAAAAGCAAGTGGCTTGCGCCGGTTTATCCGATTTTGGCAAACACGCTGATTGTACCGTTCGTGCTTGCGTACGTCTATGGTGTACCCGATGCCATGTGGTATCTGTTTTTAACCGTATGCATCGGAGAAGTTCTCTCTTGCGGCGTTTTGGGTGTGCTTTTGGCAAGTACGGTCGAAAAAAGTAAGTTGTTTAAGTAAAAAATGCATCTGATACACAATCGTATCAGATGCATTTTCTATTCGGCGCTGTACAAATCATCTTGTGCCCATCGACATACATTGTTATCTATATATTCCCATATTTCTTTGTAATCTATTTCTCCTCGAATGACATGGTCATAAAAAGACTGCTGAAACATTTGTCTCTCCCGCAAGCCTGCCATTTTGCACTTTCGGGTCGTAATAGACTTAAATGTACATATTACATCCGACATCGTAGGGCAGGGGCTTGCTCCTGCCGTTTTACAATTGGTAATCAACAAATGGATATGATTGGGCATAATGACATACTTATCAACTTGGATTGACCGATAACGCTGCCCCAGTGCTTCTATTTCTTGTCTTGCAATACTACCGTAAATGCTTAACCGGTTTTCGGCAGGAGCAAGCCCCTGCCCTACAATATTCGACAACAAACATCTCCTGTCTTTGGTGCATATCGTAATAAAATATGTCCCCGGTGCAGCATAATCATATTCTTTTAATCTTGTTGGTTTTCGTTTCGGTAAATTCATAATTTCATTCTCTGTCTAACCGTATCAATTCTCTTATGGCTTCAATCGCCGTTAAAATCGCCGGCTCGGTTTCGTGGCAGAGGTTGTTTTCGAGTCCCTTATCCTGTCGGTTCTGATTACCGACGGTTAAAAGGACCGTTCCGGCGCGCACATCAAGATAACTGCTGACCACAAACAGCGCCGCCGACTCCATCTCCGATGCCTTTACGCCGAGTTTGCCGTACGCCTCCCACTTTTGCAAAAGCGCGTGGGATACCGGCATTTTCTCCGGCTCGTGCTGACCGTAAAAAGAATCTTTGGACTGCACAATACCTGTATGGAAGGTATATCCTGTGCGTTTGGCCGCCTCAACCAGTGCCATTGTCACCGTAAAATCCGCAACGGCCGGAAATTCAATCGGTGCATATTCCAAAGTTGTACCCTCCTGACGCACCGAGCCTGTGGCAATCACCAAATCGCCGCCGCACACTTCCAAAGACATACCACCGCAGGTGCCGACACGGATAAAGGTATCCGCACCGCACCGCACCAGTTCTTCTACCGCAATCGCCGCCGACGGACCGCCGATGCCCGTACTCGTTACGCTGACCTTTTCGCCGTCAATATAGCCGGTATAGGTCACATACTCGCGATTGTCGGCAACAAGTCTGGCATCCTCAAAATACGCCGCAATTTTTGCACACCGCTTCGGGTCGCCCGGCAAAATCACATACCTGCCGCAATCCCCGTGGCGCAGACCGATATGGTATTGTTTATCCGTCGAATAAATCATACTGACTCCTCCTCGCCGAATGCATACGGAAGCAGTTCTCCGAGTGTGCATTCACGGATTTCCATTTCACTTTTTACCAGATACACCTTGCAGTCTTTGTCTGCAAATTCCAAAAGCACCTGTCGGCATGCACCGCACGGCATACACCAATCCGTTTCGTCCTTGCCGCCCGCAATCGCCACCGCCGTAATTTTGCGTTCGCCGGTGCTGATTGCCGCAAATACCGCACTGCGCTCGGCACAATTGGTAAGACCGTAACTGATATTTTCAATATTTGTCCCTGTATAAATATTTCCGCTCTCGCACAAAACGGCCGCACCGACCTTAAAGCTCGAGTACGGCGCATAGGCATTTTCTCTTACTGCAAGTGCAAGTTTTGCCAGTTTTTCTTTCATATGAAACACCTCTTGATTTTATTGTATTTTAGATTCTGAATCTTGTCAATATATTTGTTTCGTGTTATAATCAAATCAAATTCACTAGGAGGAAATTACATATGAAATGGTTTATTGCATCAGATATACACGGCAGTGAATACTACTGCAAAAAAATGCTGGAATGTTTTGATAAGGAAAAGACGGACAAAATGCTCTTGCTCGGTGATATTTTATACCACGGACCTAGAAACGATTTGCCAAAAGACTACAACCCGAAGGCCGTTATTGAATTGCTCAATGCACGCAAAGACCAAATTCTGTGCGTACGCGGTAACTGCGATACCGAAGTAGACCAGATGGTGCTCTCTTTCCCGATTTTGGCGGATTACTGCATTATTACCGATGCAGACAAGGTGATTTATGCCACACACGGTCACAATTTTAATGAAAACAACCTGCCGCCGCTGCAAAAAGGCGATATATTCTTGCACGGTCACACCCATGTACCCAAGTGCACCGCACACGAAAATTACACCTACATCAACCCCGGCTCGGTATCCATTCCGAAGGAAAACAGCCACCACGGGTATCTGATTTTGGAAAACGGTGTGTTTACTTGGAAGGATTTGGATGGGAATATTGTGCGTCTGTAAAATATATAAGTGACGCTTATGTGTGTCCCTTTTTGCTTGTATGATTAAGATTATATTTGTAGGGTAGAGGCTTGCTCCTGCCGTTTTTTCGCTCCGGATGTTTATGCCCTGCCGGGCTGTGATTTGTACTTTTGTGACCAAAAGTACCAAAAGTCCCGGGGGTTCCGATTCCCCCGGACCCCTAAAACGGCTTAGGGGGACTTGCCGTCCCCCATAAGAACCCCCTGCCGTGCGCCGGAAGGATATATAATAGTTTTATTTCCCTATTGATTTTTTAACCAACTCTTCTGTTTTAATATATCCTTCATTCAGAATAACTTTTCCATCAAAAATAGCATATACAACTTGATTGCTCGTGTTGTAAATGAAAGTAAATTCACTCCTCATATTTGCTCCAAAAGAATTTTGGGCATCAACATAAGATTGAACTCCAGTATAGTATTTGTTTTTTACAATATTCCACTGTGTAACATTCGGAAAATCAGCAGACTTTGGCGATTTCAGTAACTTCTTGACCGTTTCTTGTGTCCATAGTTGGTAATTCGTTTTATCTGACACCGTCATCGGCAAATACCATTCTTCATAATACTCCATGTCATATGTAACTTGCAGAAAGCCAAAACTCTTATTCTCTTCATCAATTAAACTTATCCAAAAATCATCTATTGTTTCCGTTGGACAACGATATCGCAAAGCATTTTCATTATTAGCTACTTTTGCTGCATCTTTTGATTTTTGCACACCAAAATCTTTCATTATATTTTCAACCTTCGAAAACTTGTACTCATTATAAGAGGTAAGTCGCACAACCTTATCTCCAACCAAAGTAAAGGATGCTTCGCCGTAACCTTCTAAATTGTCATAATCATAGTTTGTACAAGAAATTTCAAAACTCCCGTTGCATTTGCCATTGCCAATGCTATCAGGTTCTCCCAGTAAAGCAATAAGTTGTTCTCCAGTAATATTTGCAAACTGTGTAACATCATATGCACACATTGCTTTATCAGCGTTTGTAGAAACGCCAGAGTCTTCGCCTTGATTAGTTACACCATTTTCCGTTCCAGCAGAAACCATTAAGGCTATGACCATACAAAAGATCCATCCAACCATTATGCTGCCCCATACAAATTTTTTCTTAGTCAGCCCTCCATCTCTCCCTAAAATATACGGATTCTCTTTCGGGGATTTTGAAAGAACAACAAACATTATTCCCAAAACACAAAACAACACCGCAGCTGATAACATTGCGGGTTCTATAACAGCAGATAAAAGCCCATACATCCCCGCAAACAGAAAACATACAACAGACCATGCTTTCATTGCCTTTCTAGGCAATTTACTCCCTTGTGGTCCAACACTCTGCCCCCATTGCCTCACATTTGTAGATTTATCCCCAAGTTTAACTCCACACCCGGGACAAAATACTACTTTGTCATCTAGTTTCTCACCGCATTTACAGCAAAATTTCATTTTTCTCCATCCTCTCGTAAATAAAAAATGCGCCCACCGAAGCAGACGCACAAAAAACGCAAACTCCAGTAGTCGCCAAACTAATTCCATGCATAATGAGCTATAACACTCGCACAAAAGGAATTTGCATTTTTATCAAATTCTATAATGCGAGCATGCTCAAAAAAGGTATAATTATACCCTAAACAAAAAATAACCCATTAAGCATATTAAATTAGTTTGGCATAATTATTATAACTTACTTTTTTTAATATAGCAATGTTTTTATCAAATTCTTTTTGCAAATGCGAAAGGGCAGAAACAATATTTTGTTTCTGCCCTTTCGCGTAATTCATTAAGTTATTTAAAATATCTTTGTCTGTGAATTTCATACATCAGCACCGCGGCGGCGGCAGAAGCGTTTAAGCTGTTGACCTGCCCCTTCATTGGGATGCTGACCATAAAGTCGCAATTTTCCTTGACCAAGCGGCTAATGCCCTCGCCCTCGGAGCCGATGACCACGGCAAGCGGGCCTGTCATATCGGTTTTATAAAGCTCCGATGCGCCTTCGGCGTCCGTACCGCACACCCACAGACCTGCATCTTTTAATTTTTTTATGCACTGGGTGAGGTTGGTCACCTTGCAAACCGGCATATACTCCGTTGCACCGGCAGAAGCCTTTGCCGCAATGGCATTTAAGCCCACGCTTCTGTGCTTCGGAATAATCACGCCATGCGCTCCGCAGCACTCTGCCGTACGGATAATCGAGCCGAGATTGCCCGCATCGTTTAAGGAGTCACACAAAATCACAAACGGCGCCTCGCCCTTGTCGGCGGCCTTTTGCAAAATCTCCTCTACGGAAACATAATCTGCCGCAGCGACATATGCGATGATGCCCTGATGCGCGCCCGTCTGGCTGATAGCATCAAGTTTGGAGCGTTCCACTTCGCTGACGAGAATTTTCTGCTCCTTCGCAAGCGCAAGGATGCGTGTAATCGCACCCTTATTATCGCTTTTTGCAATTAAAATTTTATCTACCTGCCGACCTGCACGCAAAGCCTCAAAGACAGGATTTCTGCCCTCTAAGATATCCTCGCGCAGTTCGACTTGTTCGTTTCTTTGCTTGCTCATTATGCTCTACCCAAATCAAACTTATCGTGAATTGCAACAACAGCACGCTCTGCATCCGCTCTGTCAATGAGCACAGAAACCTTGATTTCGGAGGTTGCAATCATGCGCACGTTGATGTTGTTTTGGAAGAGAGCTTCAAACATCTTGGAAGCCACGCCTGCGTTGGAAACCATGCCTGCGCCGACAATGGAAACCTTGGATACGGTATCATCATATACAATCTTCTTTGCACCAATCACATCATTTGCCGCATTGAGCACATCGAGTGCTTCCTGCAATCTGTCGGATGCAACGGTGAAGCTGATGTCTCTTGTGCCGTCTCTGCCTTCGGACTGGATAATCAGGTCTACATTGATATCCTTTGCTGCCAGCTTAGAGAAAATGGAATATACCTTACCCGGCTGGTCATCTACCTCCATCACTGCAATGCTTGCTGTATTGTTATCGCGTGCTACGCCTCTTACCATCATCTTTTCCACGTCTTTTACCTCCTTAACGGTTGTACCCTCCACTCTGCGCAAGCTGGAAAGCACCTTCAATTTTACGTTATATTTTTTTGCCATTTCAACCGAGCGGTTGTTTAATACGTTTGCACCAAGACTTGCGAGTTCAAGCATTTCGTCATAGGAAATATCATTGAGCTTTACGGCATCCGGACAAATGCGCGGGTCGGTCGTATATACGCCGTCTACGTCGGTGTAGATTTCGCACACATCTGCGCTCAGCGCCGCCGCCAATGCAACTGCGGATGTATCCGAGCCGCCGCGACCGAGTGTGGTGATGTCGTCATACTTATTGAGTCCCTGGAAACCTGCAACCACAACAATCTTGTTTTTATCAAGCTCCATCTTCAAACGCTCTGTATTGATTTTGTGAATTCTCGCCATACCGTACTGACTGGAAGTGTTAAAACCTGCCTGCCAGCCCGTCAGCGAAATGGCCGGACAACCGAGCTTTTCAATTGCCATGGCCAGAAGTGAAATCGAAATCTGCTCACCGGTCGCCAAAAGCATATCCATTTCTCTTTTAGACGGTCTTTCGCTGATTTCCTTTGCCTTTTCAATCAAATCATCCGTGGTATCGCCCTGTGCGGATACAACAACCACCACCTGGTTGCCCTCTTTGTATTTGTCCGTGATGATGCTTGCCACATTAAACACTCTCTCGGCATTGGCAACGGAGCTGCCGCCGAATTTTTGTACTACCAAACCCACTGTATTCTCCCCCTTACTTCATTACGCGAATATAACTCTTTATGCTGCCTGCGAGCTTTTCAATCTTTTCCATCATATGCGCTTCCGTGTCGACAGGTGCGATAAAGCAAACCTCTTCGTCGCTGTCGGCAAACACGGTGTCCTCGCCGAATATGCCGCGGATTTCATCCACGCTTACACCGTCTGCGCGCACAAACATTGCACCCTCTGCCTCAAGATGACTTGCGCACATTTCCTCTGCACCGTCTGTCCAGATAAAGTTTTTGTTTGCGCTGTCTGTTGCGATATCAATCACATCGCCGAGTACGGCACTCGCCGTCGGCAACTTGCCGGCACCTCTGCCGTAGAACATCACATCGCCCACGCTGTCGCCGCGCACCATGATGGCATTAAATACATCTTCTACCATCGCAAGCGGTGTGCCTTTCTTAATCAGCATCGGCGATACGCGGCAAAGGCTCTTGCCGTCCTTGTTTTGCGTATAACCAATCAGTTTAATCACATAACCCAAACGATCGGCCAGCTTCACATCCTCCAAGGTAATCTTGGTGATACCCTCAGTATACACTTTTTCGCTGTCTACCGCCGTACCGAATGCAAGCGAAGCCAAAATGCTGATTTTACGGCAAGCGTCATGTCCTTCCACGTCAGCTGCCGGATTGCGCTCCGCATAGCCCTTCTCCTGCGCCTCGGACAGCGCCTGCTCAAACGTTTTATTGTTATGAATCATCTGTGTTAAAATGTAGTTTGTAGTACCGTTCAAGATACCGAAAATTTCGGTAACATTGTTTGCCGCCAGGCACTTGTGGAGCGGTCGGATAATCGGAATACCGCCGCCGACACTGGCTTCAAACAGATAGTTTACGTTCTTTTCCTTGGCAATCGCCAGAAGCTCGGTGCCGCACTTTGCCACAAGCTCCTTGTTACTCGTCACAACGCTCTTACCTGCCATAAGCGCCTTCTTTGTAAAGGTATAGGCCGGTTCCACACCGCCGATGGTTTCCACCACGATGCTGACGGAAGCATCGTTTAAAATTACATCGAAATCCTTTGTAAAAATCTCTTTTCTCGGATGCGTGTCAAAATCACGCAAATCCAGCACATGCGCCACTTCGATTTTTTTGCCGACCTTGCGCTCAATGCCTTGGGCGTTGGTATCCAAAATATCGTATACGCCGGACCCTACCGTTCCATACCCGAGTATTGCAATCTTAATCATAATCTTTTACGCCTTTCTGTTTCGTAATTTATTATTCGCCCGAGATAATTTCCAGACGCTTTACTCCATCCACCAAACGGAGTTGTTTGATGAGCTGATCTACACGCATATTCATTTCGCCGATGCGCAGAGAAATCGTTATACTCGCCAGGCGGTTGACCGGAATATTCTGGTTGATAGTCAGAACACTCGTATGTGCGCCGGCCAGAACATTGAGTATCGAGGACAGTACGCCCATCCGGTCGGCCACCTCAAATAAAACCGTAATGATTTTATCCTTACCCATCTCTTCGAGTTCAAATACGCGGTCTTTGTATTTGTAAAACGCCGAGCGGCTGATTTTCAACTTTTCCGCCGCCTCCGAGGCCGTTTGACAAGCGCCGCTTTTCAAAAGCCGTTTTGCTTCCATCACCTTTTGAAAAATCTCCGGCAATACCGCAGTATCAATCATCAGATATTCATTTTGACGCTCCAAAAACTCACCTCCGCACCGCCGCATCTTTGTACGCGGTAGAAATACATTTGTATTCGCACTATGGAATCATACCACAATCCAAATGCGCTGTCAATACTTTATAGAAGGTTTTTTTCAATTCCGAAGGAAAAAAGAAGGAAATTGTTTCAATCATGTAGAAATTACACAAAACAGGGATTGGGGGTATGCCAAATGGCTGACATATTGTTTAAAAAAGCCTTTATGGGCGGTTACAATAAAAAACTTGTAGATGCCGAGATTGCCACTCTGCAAGCAGAAATTGAAGCCGGCAAAACACAGATTGCCGAACTGACGGAGAAGCTGAATGCGCAAAGCGAACAACTCGCACGTTTTGAGCAGGAACGCTGTCTGATTTCCGATGCGCTTTTGACCGCACAAAGAGAAGGCGAAAAGTTACTTACGCAAACCCGCACAGAAATCGAAGAGCTGCAAACGGCTGCGCAGGCAGAGCTTGACCGTTTGTATGCCCTCGCTGAAGCAGAGCGCGAGCGCATCCGCGGTTATCAAAAAAGTGCACATGAAATGCTCAAGGCACATAAAGAACACGCCGACAGCATAGAAATTTAAAAAAAGGAGTTTATTATGAATTGGTTTGAGGCTTTAATTTTAGGTCTGGTACAAGGTTTGACCGAGTTTTTGCCGGTATCGAGTTCCGGACACATTGTCATTTTCAGCAACATTTTAAACATTCAGATTGAAGACGGCAACGCATTTTCCGTACTTTTGCATCTTGCGACCTTCATCTCGGTTTGCATCATGTACAAAGAAGATGTATGGATGCTCATCAAAGAAGCCTTTTTATGGATTGGCGACATATGCCGCGGCAGATTCGAAGTAAAAACGCCCGAGCGCCGGATGCTGATTTTGCTCATTTACGCAACCATCCCCGCCATCGCGGTCGGTGCGTTGTTTAAGGTTTTCGACCTCGATGCAAAACTCTCCGTTTTGCCCGTAGTCGGCTTTACCCTTTTACTGACGGCAACGCTGATGTACATCGTTGACCGCTTTGGCGACGGCAAGTACACCGCAAAGAACGCAAGCGGCAAATCGGCATGGCTTATCGGTCTTGCACAGGCGTGCGCACTTCTGCCGGGACTGTCGCGCAGCGGCTCTACCATCACAGCCGCACGCGCTTGCGGCTACAAAAAAGATTTCGCCATCAAGTTCGCATTTTTGATGTCCCTGCCTGCTATTTTAGGCGCGGCGGTGCTGGAGGGCGCAGGTCTGATTATGGACGGTACCTTTTCGGTAGAACTCGTACCGACAATCATTGCCTTTATCGCCGCAATGATTTCCGGCGTTCTGGCCATCAAATTTATGATTAATCTGCTTAAAAACAACCGATTTTACCTTTTTTCAATTTATTGTGCCCTTGTCGGTATAGTTTGTCTTGTATTTAGCTTCATAAAGTAGTATAATAGGAGTGGCCTCAGGCCACTCCTATTATGTTAGAAGAAAGGCGGTGTGTATATGAACTGGTCAAGAACAAAAACCTGGCTGATTGTGCTCTTTGTCGGCATCAATCTGTTCTTGCTGTTTACCATCGCAAAAGAAAATATAGTCAAATCCACCATTTCGGAACAAATGGTGACGGACACCATTGCAATCCTTGCCAAAAACGGCATTGCGGTCGAGCCGCAAACCATTGTGCGCAAAATGCCGGACCTCAGCGCCGTACAGGTGCAAAACACCGTAACCGACCAAAAGGCATTTGCCCAAAAACTGCTCGGCGGCAAAGGCTCTTTTGACGCGCAGCATAACCAGTATATGTACGGCACATCCATCGTTCGATTCGAAGGCGATACTTTCAGTTATATCAATATCAATCCCATACAGAAAACGACACCGGCAGATGCGCAAAGTGCCTTGGAAATCGCAAAAAACTTCTGTAGCAAAGCCGGCTTGGATTTGCGAAAAGCGCAATCGCAGGTGTATGCGGAAAACGCCAGCGAGGTCGCGGTACTCTTTACCCAAAAACTCGACCGCTATCCACTCCTGGATTCCCAAATCAAACTGATTGTCAATGCCAAAGGCGTACGCGAAGCCATTGGCTGTTGGTTTGACATGACCGATGACCAGACCGGCGGCAGTGCCGGCGGTCGCGTAAAAGAAATCACCTCGGTGTTGATTGATTTTATTTCCGACGAAAATCGCGCACAATCTTCCACACAGATTACAGATATTACATTAGGTTATACAACCGGAGACAAAAGCACCTATCACAAATCCGCCTCCGCCATGCCGTCTTGGCGTATTACCACAGCGGACGGCAGAGTGTACTATTATGATGCAAACTAAGGACGTACAATAAGGAAGCATAATATGAAAGACTTTTTACCGATTACAAAAGAAGATTTAAAAACACGCGGCTGGGACACGCCCGACTTTCTGTACATCAGCGGCGATGCGTACGTTGACCATCCGAGTTTCGGACACGCCATTATCACGCGCGTGTTGGAGGCAAACGGTTACAGTGTAGGTATCATCGCACAGCCGGATTGGAAAAACACGGATGATTTTAAACGGCTGGGCAGACCGCGCCTTGGTGTATTGGTTTCCAGCGGCAACATTGACTCGATGGTCAACCACTACACCGCCGCAAAAAAGCCGCGTTCCGAAGATTTGTATTCCCCCGGCGGCGAAGCAGGCCACCGTCCGGACCGCGCCGTAATTGTATACTGCAACCGCATTCGCGAGGCATTCGGTGATATCCCGATTATCATCGGCGGTATCGAGGCAAGTCTGCGCAGATTCGCCCACTACGATTACTGGGACAACAAGGTGCGCCGCAGCATTTTACTCGACAGCCGCGCCGACCTGCTCATCTACGGCATGGGCGAAAAACAGATTGTGCAAATCGCAGATGCGCTTGAAAAAGGCATCCCCGTAAAGAAAATCCGGCACATCAACGGCACGTGTTTTATCGCCGACAAAGACTATACAGCTGACGGCATTTTGCTCGACAGTTTCGAAACCGTAACGGCGGATAAACCGGCATACGCGAAAGCCTGCCGCATCCAATACGAAGAGCAAGACCCCATCCGCGGCAAACGGCTGATGCAACCGCATCACGATAAGATTTTAGTACAAAACCCGCCGATGCTTCCGCTGACCACCAAAGAACTCGATGCGGTCTACGCCCTGCCCTATATGCGCACCTATCATCCGTGCTACGAGGAAAAGGGCGGTATTCCGGCAATTGCAGAAGTAAAATTCTCCATCACAAGTTGCCGCGGTTGCTTCGGCGCCTGCAACTTTTGCGCGCTGACCTTCCATCAGGGCAGAATTGTGCAATCACGCAGTCATGAATCTATTTTAAACGAAGCCAAAAAAATCACGTGGGAGCCGGACTTTAAAGGCTATATTCACGATGTCGGCGGACCGACGGCAGATTTTCGAAAACCGGCGTGTAAAAATCAGTTAAAAGTCGGTGCATGCAAAAACAGACAATGTCTGTTTCCGACACCTTGCAAAAACTTAGAGGCCGACCATAGCGATTATTTGTCGCTTCTGCGCAAACTGCGCGCGCTCGACCGCGTGAAAAAGGTGTTTGTGCGCTCCGGTCTGCGTTACGACTATATCATGGCGGACAAGGACGATACGTTCTTTACCGAGCTATGCGCCCACCACGTCAGCGGTCAGTTAAAAGTTGCACCCGAGCATGTGAGCGAAAATGTGCTTTCCTGCATGGGTAAGCCCGCCGGTGGCGTGTACAAGCGTTTTTCGGACAAGTATTATAAAATCAATGAAAAACTAGGCAAACAGCAGTATCTTGTGCCCTATCTGATGAGTTCGCATCCGGGCTCTACATTAAAAGATGCCGTGGAACTTTCGCTGTTTTTGCGTGACAACGGCTTAAATCCGCAACAGGTGCAGGATTTCTACCCCACCCCGGGTACGATTTCCACCGCGATGTTCTATACGGGCATCCATCCCTACACAGGCAAAACCCTCTACGTGGCAAAAACACCGGAGGAAAAGGCAATGCAGCGCGCATTACTCCAATATAAAAACCCGGCCAATCACAATTTAGTGCGCAAGGCACTCAAGCTGTGCGGCCGCGAGGACTTAATTGGCTTCGGCAAGCACTGTCTGGTGCGCCCCGAACCAGGAAAACAACCAAACGGAGGAGATAAAAATGGCAATCATTATGGACGGAAAGGCACTTTCCAAAAAAATCAAGGAAAATCTGGCAATCGAGGCAGAAAAACTCAAGGCAAACGGCGTTAACCCGTGTTTGGCGGTTATTATAGTAGGCGAAGATCCGGCAAGCAAGGTGTACGTTGCAGGCAAAATCCGTGACTGCGGCGAAGTCGGCATTGAATCGAGAGAATTTGCCCTGCCGGAAACCACAACACAGGAAGAATTAATCGCACTGGTAAAGAAACTTAACGCAGACGAAACCGTTTCCGGTCTGCTCGTACAGTTACCGCTTCCGAAACATTTGGATGAAAAAGCCGTGATTGACACGATTGACCCGACAAAGGACGTAGATGCATTTCATCCGGCAAACGTCGGCAAAATCATGATTGGTGATTATGATTTTCTGCCATGCACTCCGGCCGGTGTTATGGAACTTTTAGACGAATACAACATTGATATTACGGGCAAAGAATGTGTGGTTGTCGGCAGAAGCAATATCGTCGGCAAACCGCAGTCCATGCTTTTACTGCAGCGCCACGGTACAGTTACCGTATGTCACTCCAAGACAAAGAATTTGGCTGAAATCACACGCCGCGCGGACATTTTGGTTGTAGCCATCGGCCGCGGCGAATTCATCACGGGCGATATGATTAAAGAAGGTGCCGTTGTCATCGATGTCGGTATGAACCGCAATGCAGAAGGTAAGCTCGTCGGCGATGTCGAATTTGCAAGCGCCGAGAAAAAGGCTTCCTACATCACACCCGTTCCGGGCGGCGTGGGCGTAATGACCCGTGCCATCCTGATGAAAAACACCATTCGCGCCGCGCAGAAATAAAGGAGCCTCGCCATGAAAACGATACTTGCGTCCGGTCTGGACGAATTAAATATTGCCTATACCGAGCAGATGCTTTCGCAGTTTGAAACCTACTATGAAATGCTGGTGGAAACCAATAAGGTGATGAACCTAACCGCTATCACCGATAAACAAGAAGTCGCTCAAAAGCATTTTTTAGACTCGGCCGCGCTTCTGGCATATGAAAAGATTCCGCATGGCGCAAAGGTGATTGACATCGGCACGGGCGCGGGTTTTCCGGGCATGGTACTTAAAATTTTGCGTCCGGATTTGGACATCACCTTGCTTGATGCCCTGCAAAAGCGCATTCGTTTTTTAGAAGAGGTTGCCGCAAAGCTCGGGCTTTGCGATAAACTGACATTAACGCACAGCCGCGCGGAGGATTTGGCAAGAGACGACAAATACAGAGAGCGTTTCGCATTTGCCGTATCCCGCGCCGTTGCGAATTTAAGCACATTGTCGGAATACTGTCTGCCTTTTGTGAAAATCAGCGGAAAAATGGCCGCTTATAAGGGGCCAAGTGTCGAAGAAGAACTCGCCTCGGCCACCAATGCCATCGAGATTTTGGGCGGCAAAACGGCAGAGGTAGTATCCATAAACGTTTCCGGAACGGATTTGGCACACAATATAGTTTTCATCGACAAGCTTGTAGCTACGCCGACAAAATACCCCAGAAGCGGCAATAAACCGGCAAACAAACCTTTATAATTGCCAAAATAACAATTGAATATGTCGAAACATAAGAAACGGTTTTTCTTTACTTTTTTCCAAAATATGGTATTCTTAGATTGTCGGCAGACAAAACTGCCTACAATCCGCTATCAACTGTGGGGCGGCGACTACCGAAACGGAAAGTACGAAAGCCGTTTTTTGTTATTTTACATCTAAGGAGGAGCAGCAATGAGTTTACCGCTCACCGTCAGTCGGGGTGCAGAAACGGTCGGGGCAATTTCTCTCTTGCCAATTGACATCATTCATCCCAACCCATACCAACCCAGAACCCACTTTGAACAAGACGCCCTGGACGAACTGTGCGCTTCGATTCAGCGCTACGGAATTCTGCAACCGATTACGGTACGACGTCTCGGCTCAACGTACGAACTGGTCGCGGGCGAACGCCGCCTGCGTGCAGCCAAGGCTGTCGGTATGCAAACCGTCCCCGCAGTTATAGTGCAAATCGGCGAAAAAGACATGGCTGTACTGGCTTTAATTGAAAATCTGCAGCGCTGTGACTTATCCTACATGGAGGAGGCCGAAGGCTACGAAAAACTGTTGCGCCTGCACGGACTGACACAGCAGCAGATTGCAGAGAGTGTCGGCAAAACGCAAAGTGCAATCGCCAACAAACTGCGCCTGCTGAAGTTGCCGTCCGTCATCAAAAAAGGCTTGCAGGCCCATCACCTGACCGAGCGGCACGCCCGTGCGCTTTTGCGCCTCGGCGAAGACTGCAAGCTGCAAATGCAGGCATTGGAAAGCATTGTATCGCGCGAGCTCAATGTCAGCCAAACCGAAGCGCTCATTGAACGCTTGCTTACCGAAAAAGGCCAAAAGCCGAAGCGCAGCGCGCAAATCAAAACGCGCAGTTTCAAACTCGCCGCCAATACTTTAAAGCAGGCGGTCAACCTGATTCAAAAAAGCGGTATTGCCGCAGTTTTAAAAGAAAGCAAGTCGGATGCTTATGTAGAATACATCATTACCCTGCCTCTCTGACGAATGTGCTTGCCCCATATTCGTTTATACATATACCCCTAAAAAAACAGCCCTGCATCTTCCCCCGATGCAGGGCTGTTTTTATTTAATGACTTCGTGCGGAAATTTTTTTCGGAATTGCAACGGTGCATAGCCGTTTTTCTTTTTTAATAAGCGAATAAAATAATTATAATCCGCAAAACAGACCAATCATGCCTATTCGTTCATTTGCTTTGAGCCACATCAGCAATTTGAAAATAATATATCCCAAATCCGCATACAAGGTGACATTTTATTTTAAATTGTATCAACAAGATTTTTGCATTGCAAAAATCATCGTACCTCTTCACTATTCTCTCTTCTCATTTCACGAAAAAAAGACCGCAATCTCTTGAGAACACTCGTCCAAGAGATTGCGGTCTTTTGAATTACTTTCTTACATTACACCCTGTGCCATCATTGCTTCAGCAATCTTTAAGAAGCCTGCAATGTTTGCACCTGCAACGAGGTTGTCTTCGCAACCGTATTCCTTCGCTGCATCGCTTGTAGCCTTGTAGATGGATTTCATGATGCCCTGCAGTTTTGCATCCACTTCTTCAAAGCTCCAGCTGTAGCGCATGGAGTTCTGGCACATTTCCAGACCGGAAGTAGCAACGCCGCCTGCGTTTGCAGCCTTTGCCGGACCGAACATTACGCCGTTTGCCTGGAGTGTAGCAACCGCTTCCGGTGTAGACGGCATGTTTGCACCTTCTGCTACGAGCATTACGCCGTTTGCAACGAGCTGCTTTGCTTCGTCGCCGTTGAGTTCGTTCTGCGTTGCACACGGAAGTGCGATGTCACACTTTACGCTCCAGATGCCTCTGCAACCCTCTGTATAGGTAGCACCGGCTACGCGCGCCGCGTATTCCTTAATTCTTGCACGTTCAACTTCCTTGATTTGCTTGATTACATCGAGGTTAATACCATTCATATCTACAACATAACCGTTGGAGTCGGACATAGCGATAACCTTGCCGCCGAATTCGGTTGCCTTCTGCGCTGCATAAATTGCAACGTTACCGGAACCGGAAACCACAATGTTTTTGCCTTCAAAGCTGTCGCCCTTAGATGCGAGCATTTCCTTTGTAAAATAGCAAAGACCGAAGCCAGTTGCTTCCTTACGCGCCAGAGAACCGCCGTAGGTAAGGCCCTTACCGGTCAGCACGCCGGTAAACTCATCACGCAAGCGCTTATACTGGCCGAACATGTAGCCGATCTCTCTTGCGCCGACACCGATATCACCTGCCGGTACGTCGGTATCTGCACCGATGTACTTGGAAAGCTCTGTCATAAATGCCTGACAGAAACGCATGATTTCGCCATCGGACTTGCCCTTCGGGTCAAAATCAGCGCCGCCCTTACCGCCGCCCATCGGAAGCGTTGTGAGACTGTTTTTAAAGCACTGCTCAAAACCGAGGAACTTAATTACAGAAGCATTTACGCTCGGATGGAAACGGATACCGCCCTTGTACGGACCGATTGCAGAATTGTACTGCACACGAAAACCTCTGTTGACCTGTACTTTGCCTGCATCGTCTACCCAGGCTACGCGGAACTGAACAAAGCGCTCCGGCTCTACAATTCTTTCGATGATACCTGCTTTTACGATATCTTCTCTCTTTTCCACAACCGGCTCAAAGGATTCAAGCACCTCATACACCGCCTGCAAAAACTCTTTCTCGCCTGCGTTTCTTGCCTCAACCTTGGCATAAACGTCTGCAAGATATGCATTCTTGATTGCCATATATATTACCTCCTTAGGATTGTATATTTTCGCAATATACTTCACTGGTTTAGTATAGCAAAATCTTATAAAAAATGCAAGCAAAAATTTTTCGCTTGCATTTTTTTGTGAAGATAAAACAAATCTGTTTTTCAAAAGCCGCCGTTTTTCGGCATTTTCAAAGCAACTGTTGCCTCGCCGTTTGAAAGTTTACGAAAAAGCCTTGCGTTTTACCCTTATTCTTCCGTAGTTTCCACCTCGACGATGGTTTCAGCCTCCGTCTCCACCGGCATGGCTTCCACTTTTTGTGCAAGCACTGCACCACATTTCGCGCAATAGGTTGCATCTTCCGCGTTTTCCGCATGACAATCTTCGCAAACCTTTAAATTGCGCACCGCCGCATAGTCTGCTTTGAGCTGTTCAAGTTCTGCATGCAATGTATCCAGCTCAGCGCACTTTGCTTCGATTTCTTCCGAATCGCCCTCATCGTTACGGTATGCATCGTATACAATCTTGCCGATGGCGGTGTATACGTCCTTAATTTTGCCTTCCGCAGATACGATAGCTACCTTTAATTTTGTCAACTTGGCAACCTCGCCGGACTTTTGCATCACAACCTCTTTTGTTTTCGTTGCGTGCTGCATAAATTTTTCCATAAAACCTTTAAATTCCATTTCAAATACCTCCTTGGTATAAATTGTTTATTTTCACAGCATAGCGCTGTTGTATACAAAGAAATTTCGTATTGTCCGCCAATATGTAAAAAATGAGGGAGTTTTCGTGTAGTACGAGGCGGCGGTTTGTCCGCTATATTTTTATATGCGGGCAAGTTCCACAATCCCCTTCACACGTCCATCCAAGTAAAAAAACGAGGAAATTCGGATGCAGCGCTAGGCGGCTGCCTCGTCGCTATACTTGCCACCAAGTAAAAAATGAGGGAATTTTCGTGTAGTACGAGGCGGTGGGTTGTCCGCTATATTTTTATATGCGGGCCAAACCGGCAACGAAGTAATACACAAAATTCACCATTTTTTTATGCGCGGGGGTGGGATTTTTGATATATATCCTTGATTCTGTTCTTTTGCATCTGCGCGTAGATCTGCGTAGAGGATATGTCGCTGTGTCCGAGCATTTCCTGAATGGAGCGCAGGTCGGCACCGTTTTCGAGAAGGTGAACGGCAAAGGAATGACGGAGGGTGTGAGGCGTAAGCTCACAGGAAATTTCCGCTTTGGTTTTATAGGAACGAATGAGCTTCCAGAAACCTTGGCGAGTCATGGGTTTGCCATTGGTGTTGACGAATAGGGCGTCAGTTGTATTTTGATGCAAAAGATGTTCACGCGCGCCGGAAAGATAAGCGGCGATAGCATCGGTTGCATATTTTCCGAGCGGAATAATTCTTTCTTTTTTAGAGCCACAGTGCACAAATCCGAGTTGAAGATTGATGTCATCGAGTTTGAGAGAAATCAGTTCGCTGACACGCATGCCGCTGGCATAGAGCAGTTCGAGCATCGCTTTATCACGGCATCCCTTGTGGTCGGTGCTTTGTGGCGCATCGAGCAGACGTTCTACTTCCTGCGCAGTTAAAACTTGCGGCTGCTTGCGCTGTACGCGCGGTGTTTCCAAGCCAAGCGCTACATTTTCAGAGGCCATACCCGATTGTGCGAGGAAGGCATGAAACGAGCGCAAAGACGCGAGGATGCGCGACACGGTCGAGGCCGCTTTGCCCTGTTTTTGCATTTGGAGTAAATATGTAAGTACAACCGTTTTATTGATTTGTTTCGGGTCCGTGATACCGCGGCCACTCAAAAATTGCAGGTAGGCCTGTATATCACGCCGATACGAAGAAAGCGTATTTTCCGACAGCTTTCGCGCTTTGGAAAGATGTTGTATGTAATTTTCCAAGTACGTTTGCATCCTATATACACTCCCTCTTTATAATCCTTAATTCCATTTTACAGGATTTTTTGTCAAATGTACATAGTTTTTTTGAAAATTTTATGTAAACCTATGCAATTGTGTTGGATAAAATTTTTAAAATCAAGCGCCAGCCGATGTAGCCCTCATAAAATGCCGCCAGCGCAAACATACACAAAATTGCCAGGCAAAATATGCAGTAGACAAAAAATCGGCTGCGACGAAGCGTACGGTCCGCCGTCGGCGGCGCAAGCGCGCGGTGCATGGCAACACAGCAAAGCAGTTGCATCGCCGGCAGAGCAAGCAGCATTTGCGGCAGTATTCCCGCCGCTGCCGCGCCCGTTCCCGGAAGACCGTAGAGCACAAAAAGCGCGGCAACCGAAAAGCCGCACAGAAAACCACGCACACCCAAAAGCATCGGTGCAAACGGTACGCCGAGCCGACTGGTGGCACACAAACTCAAAAGCACCCACAGGCGCAGATAGTTGACAAACGAAGCGCAAAAGATACGGAAACTGTCCGTCACCGCAAGTAAGCCTTCCCTCCCCGCAAACGCGCCATAGAGTGCTTCGTTTGCTGTGTGCGGCAGACGGGCGCAGTAAACGGCACCCCAAACACTCCCTGCCGTAAAGGCAAACAGTGCCAAAAGCAAAAGGCGAATATGTGCCCGTATATAATTGTCCAAAAAAGTACCGCCGACCTGCATGGATAAACGCCTCCCGTATTTATCCTATGCCCGTCCCCATCAAATTAGTCCCTGACAAATTCGAATTTCACGCCCTGCAAAGTCAAGATCAGTTTTACATACCCAAACCGCTCGGCATCCGTCCAAAACGTTTTTGTGTGTGCGTTTTTGAGCGCGCCGCATACGATGTAGGTCACGCCGTCGGTCATGGCATATTCCGTTTCACTGCCCTCATAGACCACATAGACCTTTTTGCCTTTTTTCACCGCATCCGCAAGCACCGCATCAAAGACACGCTTTTCGTTTTCTTCCAAGGTATAGACCGACTTCGGCATCAAAAGCACAATGCTGTGCTCTTTGGCATTTTCAATCGCATCTATCAATTTCGGCCACTGCGAAGCATCCGTTTTTTTGATACCGCCGTTTTTGTTGTTGACGGTGATGAGCAGATTGTTGTTAATGCTCTGCGCCGTAAATCCGTCCACCGCGTGCACGGCTTCCGTATCCCCATTGTAAATACCGAGACGGTATGCTACGTGTCCGTCCTTTTTCAAATCCTCATCTCTTTGCATACGAAGTAATCGCTTCAGCAAAGTATCTTCTTCGTAGCTGTCCCCCGAAATACAAAGCGTATAGCCGTTTCCCGCGCCATATTGCGGATGCGCAGAACCGACATCATTTGGTTTGTTGTATAAATCCGAGGATGGCGTTGCCACCGCCGCATAGGCTTTCAAATCACCAATTTGTGCGCATACATTTGCACTTCCCTCCGAAAGCGCACGCACCTTGCCGTCCGTCACCGAAAATGCGTCGCTGTCCACCGTCCAGTTTACAGTTTGGTTATCCAAACGCACGTGATGCCCGTAAGCATCCGTCGCCCACAAGGCAAAATTATAGCTCTCACCTACTGTAATCTGCTTGCTTTGCGCAGACAAATACAAATCCGTATACTCTGCCACGCTGGCAAACTCTAGCGTTGTTTTTGCTTTGCCGCAAGTGAGCGTCAGCACATAATCGCCGCCCTCCAACGGCACAATCTGCGTTCCGGAAATTTTGGCCGGACGGTTTGACGCAATGTTTACTTTGTTTTTCGTACTTACAGGATTGTAATACTTATCGAAAAGTGCATATTCCACCGAAACTGCAGAGCCGCACGCTACCGCGGAAGCCGAAACCTTTGCTTCGATGCCGGCAAGTGCCGCCTTAGGCGCATCTTCAAAAATACCGATGGCCGTCGAAACCTTGCGCATACTGCCTACAAGCGTATTTTGCACGGCAAGTTGTCCAGTATACCTGTCGCGCGCTACCATCGTAGTCGAGCCGCCGCCGTCTAAATTCAACGCTGTATCACAGCCGAGTTCAATCAAAAGCCGTGCAAGCTCGGTCTGATTCATGCCCTCACATTCGGCAAGTCTGCCGTCCACCGTAACGAGCATCAGCGTTTCACCCTTTTTATCCACGCCGATTGCCGTACGCTGAGAATAGCCCGAAATTGTATTGGTAAACGGTGCTACTTTTCCGTCTTGCACCAAAAGCGTGCCGCCGCCCGTTGCCTCACGCAGTTTCTCCGTCTGCGGAGAAAGCGTATGCTCAATTTCAACGGCATCGCCGATTTCAAAATTATCCGTTAAAAAGCCATTGACCTCGCTGTTTGTAACCAGTACATAGCCGTCCTGCGGGATTTCAATCGCCTGTGCGCCCGTATAAACGGCAGACACCTTTCCGTCCTCTACCACCATTTGCGCAAGCCCCGTCGCTTCTGCCGGAGCATAAGTTTGCTTGCCCCACGCAGATGTCAGCATCGTAACGGCACCGCCCATGGACGGCAGTTTGTTGACTGCGTACAACTCACAGGTGTATCCCTGCGGCGAGATCAACTGTGCTTCAAAGGTAAAATAAGCAAACAACGCCTCATTGTCCTGCGTGAGCGCAAATCCGGCCAGCCCCGCATCTTTGGACGGTGAAGCGACATATTCCCCGTTTTGCACCACCATACCGAGCGCATTGGTCTGCCCGGCGCGCACATTGAAAAAATCGCCATTGACCGCCGCCACCGCGCCGGTGCGCTCTGCCATGGACATTGTGGTTTCAAGCGCAGATACCCCATCTGCCGCCGTTAATACACGCAAAGACAAATTCGGATTGTTTAAATCCATATATAACACGCGGATTTTATCCCAGGTGTTTTGATAAAATCGGTCGAGTTTTCTAAGTTGTACACCCTGCGTCACGGTCTCAATTGTATCGCTCTCCCAAAGCGGTGCAGCCTGTACCGTTGCCGTCGCCATCCACAATATGCTTATAAATAAAATTAAGATTTGAACTGTTCTCTTCATTATGTACCTCGCTTATTTTCATTTAATATTATTTTAGTACATCGCGCACCGATTTGTAAAGAGGCGGATTTTGACAAATTTACAAAAAATTCTTTACAAAGCAAATTCGTTATGGTAAACTGTACTCAAGTCAATACGGTAGCTTTTTTTCGGTGCGAAGACATCGACAAGTTTACATCGTAGTACAGGTTTTAACCTTGTCTGTTTTTGCGCAGGCAGGTTTTTTTTTGCCAAAAAAAGGCTGCTGTGATGCACGGACAAAATTTTATTAAGGGGGTTTTTCTCACATGGCAAAAGAGAAAAAGGTAATTTCCGGCCCGGTTTACGATGCACGTGAATTGGGCACCGCCAAGACGCTCGTTCTTGGCTTCCAGCACATGTTTGCAATGTTCGGCGCAACGGTACTCGTTCCGCTACTGACCGGTTTGGACGTTGCAACCACACTGCTCATGGCAGGTTTGGGTACGCTGTTTTTCCACCTGGTAACAAAGGGCAAGGTTCCGGCTTTCTTAGGTTCTTCCTTTGCTTTCTTGGGCGGTTACGGCGCAATTGCACCGCTCGCCGGTAACGGCACGCTGACAAATGCACAGCTTCTTCCGTATGCATGTCTAGGCGTAGCATGCGCAGGTCTTTTGTACCTCGTACTTGCGGCACTCATCAAACTCGTAGGCGTAAAGAAGGTTATGCGCTTCTTCCCGCCGGTAGTAACAGGCCCGATTATCATTGCAATCGGTCTTGGCCTGGCAGGCAGCGCAGTAAACAACTGCAAAACCAACTGGCTCATCGCTTTCATCGCACTTGCGCTCGTTGTTATCTTTAACATCTGGGGTAAAGGCATGGCAAAAATTATTCCGATTTTAATCGGTGTTCTCGGTTCTTGCGCAATCGCTGCAATTTTAGCAATCTGCTTCGGTGTACCGGTGGATGGTTACATCACACTCGGCGGCAATCCGGCACTCCAGCTGTTCAGCGTTTCCGCACTTGAAAACCTCAAGAGCGCCGCTTGGATTGGTTTCCCGATCAAGTGGAACGGCACTGTATTCGGCGGAATCGACTGGTCCAACACCTCTTTGGTGGTAAGCTCTATCGTTGCAATTATGCCGATCGCTCTTGCTACTATGATGGAGCACATCGGTGACATCTGCGCAATCAGCTCCACCGTTGGCAAAAACTTCATCGAAAACCCGGGTCTGCACAGAACACTTCTCGGCGACGGTATTGCTACCACGCTGGCATCCCTCTTCGGCGGCCCTGCAAACACAACTTACGGTGAAAACACAGGCGTACTCGCTCTGTCTAAAGTTTACGACCCGAAGGTAATCCGCATTGCAGCCATCATCGCTGTAATCCTTTCCTTCTCTCCGAAGTTTGCTGCACTCGTTAACCTGATTCCGACAGCTGTAATCGGCGGCGTTTCCTTCATCTTGTACGGTATGATTTCCGCAATCGGTGTTCGTAACGTAGTTGAAAATCAGGTTGACTTTACAAAGAGCCGTAACCTCATCGTTGCAGCGGTTATCCTGGTATCCGCCCTCGGTTTAGGTTCCATCTCCTTCCCGATCGGCACTTTGACTATCACTCTGTCCGCTCTCGCATGTGCTTCCATCGCAGGTATCGTATTAAACGCTATCCTGCCGGGTAAGGACTACGAATTCAAGACAGAAGATCCGGAAGCTGCCAACACAGGCGTAGACTTCAAACTTTAATTTAGAGTTATAAATTCAAACGAAAAGAGAGTCTTGGGCGAGTGTTCTCAAGGATACAATGGTTTTAGTCGGTAATTTACCGAAAATAGTTCACAAAAAATCTGCATTATACGCGAGTATAATGCAGATTTTTTTGTTCCTCTTTCCGACAAAATTCCTCGACTAAAACTGCCAACGGCACCTTAAAAGGTAATAGTTTGGATGAAGAGCAAGGCAAAAATGACCGACATCCTCGCGGATTTCGGTCATTTTTAACACGGCTATTCGCCAAAATATTGCTTTTTAAGGCGTTTTATCCTTAAGAACACTCGCCCTTCAGGCTCTCTTTTTTTGCGCCCGTTTTGTTGACGGAGCAAGCATTTTATGCTATACTATTTATAAATATACTTACAAAAAGTTTCAGGAGCGAAAAATATGAATTTGTCCGAATTCTTTACAAACGGTTTTGCCGTTCTGCGCGGCATATATAAGCGGTTTTATTTTAAAAAGTGCGGCAGGCTTTTGCGCGCGGAGCGCGGGGTACGCATTTTAAAAAAGAACGCCATCCTCACCGCCGGTGACCGCGTGCTGTTGCACCGCGGCTGCAAGCTGAGCGTATGGGGCACGGACGGCCGCGCTGAGCTGCACATCGGCGCAAACACTTACATCGGTGACCGCACGGAAATTCACGCAGGCAAGTGCGTACGCATCGGGTCGGGTTGCAATATTTCCTGGAACTGTACGATTATCGACCGCGACTACCACAAACTAAACAGCGAAACCGAAATCATGAAGCCCGTAACCATCGAAGATAACGTATGGATTTGCCAGGGCGCTACAATATTAAAAGGTGTAACAATCGGCGAAGGCGCAGTAATCGGCGCCGGTGCGGTTGTCACCAAGGACGTGCCGCCGCACTGTGTCGTTGCCGGCAATCCCGCGCGCATTGTAAAAGAAAACGTGGTTTGGAGACCGTAAATATGCAAAAGAAAAATCTGTTAGGCTCCATCAGCTCAGTCATGGTCATTATGATACTTGCCCGCATGATGAGCCTGTTATCCACACAAATCTATATGGCGCATTTCGGCGCTTCAGATGTATATATGAATATTTATTCGTATGTCATCAGCATCCCGAATATTATTTTCACCTGCATCGGCACGGCACTTTCCACCGTGGTCATCCCGATTTTTATGGGACATACCGCGAACGGTAAAAAGGATGCCGCCAAGCGTTTTGCAGATAATATCATCACCATCTCCGTAGCTTTGACTGCTGTTTTGGTGCTCATCGGTATCGCACTCGCGCCGATTTTGCCGCGTTTTACGGAATTTGCCAAAACCGAGCAGACATACAGTTATGCCACAAAAGCCTTAATGGTGGTTATGCCGGTCATGTTCTTTTACGGGCTAAACTACATCTTCCAAGGCATGTTGCAGGCGATGGGCAGTTACAATCTGCCGGCCTTCGTCAGCGTACCGAGCAGTTTAGTTGTTATTTTATATGTGTTTTTACTTGCGGACAAGTTTGGCATCTCCGGCCTGCTGGTTGCGACGGTACTCGGTCTTTCCCTGCAAGCCATCATTTTGATTTTTCCGCTCTATAAAAAGGGCTATCGCTATCGCATAAGTTTCGAATTAAAACATCCCGACATCGTAAATGCCTTAAAGTTGACCGGTCCGGTACTGCTGGGTGTATCGGCGTATCAGCTCAACATGCTCTACAATGTGACGATGATTGCGCGCTTTGAAGGCATGGTAACGCTGCTGACCTACGTACAAAATATCGTGTTGTATATGGTGCTTGCCATCATCTACTCCGTCACCGCCGTGATTTATCCGCGCCTGACGGAAAGCGCATCGCAAAACAATATGGCACAGTACAAAAAAGACCTCAGCGGTATTCTGGGCGCAATGGGCGCACTTTTACTGCCGATGACCTTCGGCTTTATCGCCGTGCGCGAGCCGCTTTTGCGCGTACTGGCGCAATACGGCAATATTACGGAGACGGACATCTTCCGCGCCGCACTTTTGCTGGCGGCCTATGCCGTAGGCGTGCTCGGTATCGGTTTTAAAGAAATTTTAGACCGTGCTTTTTATGCATTGCAGGATACAAAAACTTCCGCCGTAACCGGTTTTGTGATTATGGCGGTCAACATTTCTTTAAGTTTAATACTGATGCAGTTTTTTGGTGCCTACGGTATCCCCCTCGCCTATTCGATTTCTTCCTTGACGGGCAGTGCGGTGCTGTTGTGGCGTTTAAAGAAAAAGGTCGGCAAGTTTGCCGACGGCGTGGGTATAACTTTATTGAAGAGTCTTATAGCCTCCGTCATTATGTTTGTCGGCGTAACCGTATTACACCGCTATCTTGCATCGTTCGCGGGCGACGGCATTTTATGGCGCATCCTGCGTCTCGGCCTCGAATGCGGTTTCGGTGTGATTTTATATTTAATTTCTGCAATTTTCCTGCGTATCCCGCAGGTAACGGATATCATCGCCAAGTTTTTGAAAAGAGGTGCGTAAATGAACAAATTTTTCTTTCCTGCCGCGTACGGACTTTACTATCTGTATGCAAGACATCTGCCCTGTTCTGACCTGCCGTACAGCCTCGGTGCAAAACACATACGCCGCGGACTGTGCAAAGCGATGTTTAAACACATGGGCAAAAATGTAAATATTGAGCACGGCGCGTTTTTCGCTTCGGGGAAAGATATTGAAATCGGCGACAATTCCGGCCTCGGCTTAAACTGCCGCGTGGCCGGGCCGCTCAAAATCGGCCGCGACGTGATGATGGGGCCGAATGTGATGATTTTCACGCAAAATCACGAAACGGAAAACGTCGCTAAACCGATGCGTCTGCAAACCGCACAAAAGAAAGCGGTCACCATCGGAAACGACGTATGGATTGGCGCAAACGTGATGATTTTGCCGGGTGTCACCGTCGGTGACGGCGCAATTTTAGCCGCCGGTGCAGTAGTAACCAAAGACGTTGAGCCTTACACCGTTGTCGGTGGGAACCCTGCAAAGGAAATCAAAAAGCGAACAAGCGACCCGGATGCCGTCAAACCGCGCATATTGTATCTGATTAACCATGCGGGCAAGGCCGGCACGGAAAAGTACGTGCTCAATTTGGTGAAAGCCTACCACGGCACACGCGCACATTGCTTTTTTGCCTACAATGAATCGGGACTGTTGTCCGAGCAGATGCAAGAACTCGGCATCCCGTCTTTTCAGATAACGATGAAAAACAGTTTTGACTTCAAAGCCGCAAAGCAGCTTGCGCAAATCTGCCGTGACAACAACATTGATGTCATCCACGCGCAGTATCCGCGCGAAAACTACATTGCGGTGCTGTCGAAACGATATTTTTCCGGTCCGAAGGTGGTCTACACCTGCCATCTGACCTTGAAAAATCCGTTTTGGCACCGTCCGTTTAACCGCTACATCACCAACCGCAACCACAAAATCATTTCCGTATGTAACAACGGTGCGGATTTACTGGTGCAAAACGGTGTGCGCAGAGAGAAAATTGATGTCATTTTCAACGGCATTGTGCCGGAAGAATACAAGCCGATTCCGTCCACCATCCGCGAAGAACTCGGTATTGCGCCGGACACGTTCGTGATTACAACGCTTGCGCGTTACCATATGGCAAAAGGCCTCGATTTTTTCACGGATTCGATTGCAAAACTCAAACAAATTGCAAAACGCCCGTTTGTGGTGCTCTATGCAGGTGACGGTGAGTTGTTTGAAGACATTCGTGCGCAAATCCAGCGCCTCGGATTGGAAAAAGAAATCCTGCAACTCGGTTTTCGCTCCGATACGGACAACATTTTGCGCGGCAGCGATATTTTCGTAAACTCCGCCAAATGCTACGAAGCGCTCAGCTTCGCCATCTTGGAAGCGCTCAGCCGCAAACTGCCGGTGGTTGCCACCGACGTCGGCGGCAACTCCGACATTTTAAATAACGATTGCGGTCTGCTCGTGCCGTACGGCAATACGGATGCAATGGCGAATGCCATTTGCCGCCTGATGGACGAGCCTGCGTTGTATCAGCGCTACAGCGAAAATGCACTTAAAGCTATATTTGAAGTCTTTAATCTAAATAAAATATTAGATGACACCTTTGCGGTGTATCACTAAGGAGGAACTCCCATGTCCGAAAAGAAATGCAAATTCAACATTATCGACGCCATTGTTGTGCTCGTGCTCATTGCCGCACTCTGCTTTGCAGGCTATAAGCTCTTTGTAGAGCCGAACAGCGAACAAAATGTGCAGCAAACCACTTATGTGGTAAGTTATTTTTGCGAAGAAGTGCCGACCTTTGCGGCAGAAGCCATATTTGAAGGCGACCCAGTCAGCGACGAATACAAAGATGTACCGCTCGGTCATGTAACAAGCGTAACCGTAGAGCCTTCCGTATCCTATATCGGCAATGCACAAGGCAAGCTTTGCACAACGAGCCGCGACGGTTACAATAGTGTAAAACTGACCACGGAAGTGACCGTATCGGGCGAGCCGTATCCGCACGGTATCCAGATCGGTTCTTCCAAATACGGCGTGGGTCATTCGATTACCCTGCGCGTAGGTAAAGCCAAAATTTACGGCCGCGTTTCCGGCATTGAAGTAAAATAAGGAGGCTTTATGGCCATGTTCCGACAAAGTGTTACGGGGCATATTCTGCTTTGGCTGAAAAACTGCCTGATGCAGTACAAAACCTCGTTTAGTTATGCCTGTGTAATGCGCGCGGCAAATGCAATCAAATCTGCATTTACCCAAAGCGCACTGCGCAACTATTTCGTTTCCCCCTCTAAACTGGAGGCGCACTACAAAACTTCATACATTTACTCGTTTGCAAACCGTGTCCTCGGCGGCATCAGCAAATGCGCCACAGCCGTTGCACGGCCGATATGGAAAGCAAGCGACGGCGGTATTCTCGGCAATACCCTGCGCAAACTCAAAGCGCACGGTTTGTTCGGGATAGAATACCTCGCGGCAGTTTTCTTTGCATTGATGCTGCTCGTGCCGCACGATTTTTGGAACAATGTCTATGCCTTTATCGGCGCTCTCGCCTTAGCGGCGCTGTATCTTGTCCAGATGCAAACCCTGCCCGGTATCGGTAAAGATACACGTGCAATCAGCGCCTCTCTAATCGCCTTTATATTGGCCATTTTTGCAGGCATGCTGATTACGCCTGACCGCGGGGACGGCATACGTGTCGCCCTGTTCTTTTTCTCTTCGGTCATTTTTACCGTGGTTTGTGCAGGCGGCATAAGAAGCAAAACGGCGCTTTCCGTCTTTTTGCACATCCTGCTTACGGGCCTCGGCGTGTTATGTCTGTTCGGTATCATTCAGCGCTTTTTGGGCGTGGAGGTCAATCCGGAATTTACGGATGTAGCCACCAACGAGGGGATGCCGGGCAGAGTCTATGCCACGCTCTCCAACCCGAACAACTTCGCGGAAGTGATTGTACTGCTTGCACCGTTTGCCGGTGCGATGCTTTTAAATTCCAAAGGCAAAAAAGCAAAACTGTTCTGGATTGCGCTGCTCGGTGTTTGCATCGCCGCGCTGATGATGAGTTATTCGCGCTCATGCTATGTGGCTTTTGCCATTGCCGCGCTATTGTTTATTGCGCTCTATGATTGGCGACTTTTAATTCCTCTTGCTATCATAGCGGTTTTATGCATTCCGCTTCTTCCGGAAACGGTTATGAACCGCATTTTGACCATCGGCTCCATGGAGGATACCTCCAACGCCAGCCGTATCTATATCTGGGAAGGTATTTTAAAGATGCTGCGTGAGCACATTGTGACCGGTATCGGTCTCGGGCCTGCAGCATTCGGCAAGCTGTATCCGCTCTATGCAAACCCGCTCGGCTTAGCGGCGCCGCACGCGCACATGCTCTATCTGGAAGTCTTTGTCGAACTGGGACTGCTCGGCGGTATCAGCTTCTTAACCTTTATGTTTTCTACCGTAAAAAAGGCGCTTGCGACCTTTAACCGCGCAGATTCCGCTCTGCGCAATATCATCATTGCTGGCATCGCCTCCCTGGGCGGTATCAGCTTTGTATGCGCGGCCGAATATATCTGGTTTTATCCGCGTGTAATGTTTGTATTCTGGATTGCAGTCGGCATCCTGCTTTGTGCAATCCGCCTCTCCAAAAAAGAAAAGTAACCCATCCGGAGGCAAAACGCATGAAAATTCTGCATCTGATCAGCGGCGGCGACAGCGGCGGCGCAAAAACACATTTGAAAAATCTCGTCTACAAGCTCTCCGAGTACGCAACCATTACTGTGGCGTGTTTAATGGAGGGTGATTTCTACACGGATTTTGCCGCCAATTACAAAGATACCGTATTGTTCAAGCAAAAAAACCGTATGGATTTGTCTGTGGCAAACGCCATCGCAAAAAAACTCAATAACGAGCATTACGATCTTTTGCATGTACATGGTGCAAGAGCAAATTTCGTGTCCGTTTTTTTAAAGAAAAAAATCAACATCCCGATTGTCACCACCATGCACAGTGACTATCTGTTAGACTTCGATGATTTCTTCAAAAAGCTGATGTTTACGAACATGAACCGCTATGCCCTGCGCAGAATTGACTATTTTATTGCGGTATCCGATGCCTTCTCTGCGATGCTGCGCGAAAGAAACTTTCGCCCCAATAGCATCCAGACCGTATACAACGGCATGAATTTTTCCGCCGTACCGACCGCGGTGACGGACAAGGAAACCTTCGCAAAAAATTACGGCATTGCCTATGACCCCGACTGCATTTACGTCGGTATACTGGCACGTTTAGACATTGTAAAAGACGTGGCAACATTTGTGCGCTGTGCGGCAAAGGCCTGCGCACAAAACAAGCGCCTTCGCTTTTTAATCGGCGGCGACGGCGCGGAACGCAAGAATTTAGAAGCACTCGCGCGCAATCTGCACATCGGCGAAGGCTTGCAGTTTTTAGGTTACGTTTCCGACAACTACGGCTTTTTAAACTTTATTGATATCAATACATTAACTTCCCTTTGCGAAAGTTTTCCGTACTCGATGCTCGAAGGTGCGGCAATGCGTCTTCCCATGGTTGCTTCGCGCGTCGGCGGTATTCCTGCCCTCGTGCACGACGACGAAACCGGTTATCTGTTTGATGTCGGCAACTACGAAGAAATGGCCGAGCATATTTTATCTTTGGCAAGCGCGCCCGAAACCCTCGCGCAAATGGGTGAAAACATTTACAAACTCGCAACCGAACATTTCTCGGATGATTCTTTTGCAAAAAAGCATCTGGAAATGTATAAAAATATTTTAGAGGACTATACTGCAGATAAACGCTACGATGTGGTGCTTTCCGGCTACTACGGTTTTCACAACAGCGGTGACGATGCACTTTTGCTCGCCATTTTGGACGGCCTTAAAGCAAAGAAACCGAATCTGCGCGCAGCAGTCCTATCCGCCGCGCCGCGCTCTACACGCTTACAGTACGGCGTGGATGCCATCAACCGCAGTAATCTGATGTCGCTTTGCGGCATATTGAAAAACACCTCAATGCTCATCAGCGGCGGTGGTTCTCTCATTCAGGACGAAACCAGTCCGCAATCCCTGTGGTACTATCTGGCAGTTATCCGTTTAGCCAAGCACTACGGTTTAAAAGTCATTCAGCTTGCCAACGGCATCGGCCCGGTCAAATATAAATTTGACCGCGAACTTTGCCAAAAAATTATTCCAAGCTGTGTGGATGTCATCACATTACGCGACAGCCATTCCGAAAAAGAACTTCTGCGCCTCGGCCTGGGCAATGTACAACACTGCGTAACCGCAGACCCGGCACTGACACTTACGCCGAAAGATTGCCGCCGTGCTACAGCAATTTTGAAAAACGCAGGACTTGCGGAAAACGAAGCATTCATCGCCGTTTCCGTGCGAAGCGCAAAAAATGCAAAACCCGATTTCCGTGCACAGTTGGCTTCCGCTTTGGACAAAATTGCAACCGCGCACAAAAAAAGCATCGTCTTTTTACCGATGCAATATCCGCGTGACTTGGAATTTTCGCGTGACATATTAAAACGCATGACCCAATCCGCATATATCATCGAAACGCCACCCGAGGTGACGGAAACCATGCAACTTTTAACACGCGCCGACTTAATCATTGCCATGCGCCTGCATACATTGATTTATGCCGCCGCCATCGGCAAGGATGCCGTAGCCATCGACTACGACCCGAAAATCAGCGGCTTTATGCACGATGCCGGAATGAAGCATCGCATTGCACTCGGTGAGTTTGATGCTGCACGTCTGTGTGCAGAGGTGGCCCAATGCGTACAAAACGTGTGCGCCATTGACAATACCGAACTTCGCGCACGTGCAGAAAAGAATGCAGAAATTGCACTGGCGCTTTTACAGGAGGCACAACATGGCAATTTATAAAAACATTACCGAACTTGTCGGCAACACGCCGCTTGTAGCACTTTCCCGTTTTGCACCGAAGCAAAAGATTTTTGCGAAGGTGGAATTTTTCAATCCGGCAGGCTCTGCCAAAGACAGAGCCGCGCTGAAAATGCTCACCGCCGCCGAAGAAACCGGTGCATTAAAGCCGAACAGTATTATTATTGAGCCGACCAGTGGAAACACGGGCATTGCCCTCGCCGCTATGGCCGCTTATAAAGGCTACAAAGTGATTTTAACGATGCCGGACACCATGAGCATCGAACGCCGCAATCTGCTTACCGCCTACGGCGCACAAATCGTTTTGACCGAAGGACGTTTGGGCATGACGGGCGCGGTAGAAAAAGCAAAAGAGCTTGCCGCGCAGCATGAAAACAGTTTCATTCCGGGACAGTTTGACAATCCGGAAAATGCCAAGGCGCATTTCGAAACCACCGGCCCCGAAATCTGGACGGACACCGACGGCAATGTCGATATCTTTGTCGCAGGCGTCGGCACGGGCGGTACGCTGACCGGTACGGGAAAATATTTAAAATCAAAAAATAAAAACATTCAAATCGTAGCCGTAGAGCCGTTTGACTCTCCCCTGCTTTCCGAAGGCAAATCCGGCGCGCACGGCCTGCAGGGCATCGGCGCAAATTTTGTGCCGACCGTTTTGGATACGGACATCTATGACGAAATCGTAACCGTCAAAACCGAAGAAGCCTACAAAGCGGCAAAAGCCTTGGTACAAACAGAAGGCCTGCTCGTCGGCATCTCTTCCGGCGCTGCACTTCATGCGGCAACCATCATCGCCGACAGACCGGAAAACGCAGGCAAAACCGTCGTGGTTCTCCTGCCGGACACAGGCGAGCGATATTTATCTACGGACGCATTTAAATAATCCATAGAAAAAGCAACCGAAAAAATTTTCGGTTGCTTTTGTTTTTATTATTTGTTTTTAAATATTCAGATAACTTCTCACCGCACCGGTCAGGAAAGCAATCTGGCTTTCTGCCGCTGTCTTGCTTTCTGCCGCCGTGCAGAAATAGAGCTTGATTTTCGGCTCTGTACCTGACGGACGAATGGCAATAAAGGTCTTGCCGTCCGCCAAACGGAAGCGAAGCACGTTGCTCTTTGCAAAGTCACCGATTTCGGTAGTCGTGCCGTCTGCAAGATATTTTGTATTGATGCTGTAATCTTCTTTTTCCGCAATTGCAATACCGCCAAATTCGCTCGGCATATTTTCGCGGATGCCCTTCATGGTATCGGCGATTTTTTGCATGCCGTCCTTGCCCGGCATATACACCGAAACGGTGGACTCTGCAAAGAAGCCGTATTTTTCATAAAGCTCCGTTAAACCGTCATAGAGCGTCATGCCTTTTAACTGATAATCCGCCGCCATTTCTGCAATCAGCATCGTCGCGCCGACCGCATCTTTGTCACGCGCGTAAGTACCCGGCAGATAGCCGTAACTTTCCTCAAAACCGAATTCATAGGTATGTGCACCCGTCACCTCATAGTCTGCAATTTTTTCTGCGATATACTTAAATCCGGTAAACACATCCACCACCTGCACACCGTAATCTGCGGCAATTGCGCGTGCGGCATCGGAGGTTACAATCGTTTTAATCAGCACCGAATTGTTCTTAAGTACACCCTTGCGCTTTTTCGCATCCAGCACATAACGGCACAAAAGCGCGCCCGTCTGGTTGCCCGTGAGCACCTGATATTCGCCGTCTTTATCGCGCACAACCACGCCCACGCGGTCTGCATCCGGGTCCGTACCGATAATCAGCGAAGCACCGTGTTCCTTTGCCAGTGCGATTGCACGGGTAAAGCCCTCTTTTTCCTCCGGATTCGGAGATTTTACCGTAGAAAACGCCGGGTCTGGTTTTGCCTGCGTCGGCTCTACAATCACATTTTTGATGCCGATTTTTTCAAAAATCGCCGTCACCGGACGAAGGCCAGTACCGTGAAACGGTGTGTAAACCACTTTAAAATCGTCGCCGACCTTGGCAAACACGTCCGGATTGATGCTTTGCGCATACACAGCATCCAAAAATGCCGCATCGACCTCGGCGCCGATTTTAACCAAAAGCGGACTGTTTTCAAACTCCGCATCGGAAATCACTTTCACATCTTCAAAAATATCACAGCGGTTGACAACCTCTACGATGACATCGCTCGCCTCCGGCGGGAACTGTGCACCGTCGCTGCCGTACGCCTTAAAGCCGTTGTACTCTTTCGGGTTATGGCTGGCCGTAATCATAACGCCGGCCGCCGCCTTGTAATAGCGAACACCGAACGAAACCTCCGGTGTAGCATGGATGCAATCAAACAGGTATGCCTTAATACCATTGGCAATGAGCACCTTTGCCGTTTCCTTTGCAAAGGTGTCCGAGAAATAACGCGTATCATAACCGATGACAACGCCATCTGCCGCCTTGCCGGCATCAAGCACATATTTGGCAAGGCCCTGCGCTGCACGGCGCACGGTGTAAATGTTCATGCGGTTGGTACCTGCGCCCAGAATACCACGCATACCACCCGTGCCGAATTCCAAATCGCGGTAAAAGCGTTCTTCAATTTCCTTTTCGTCGTTTGCAATCGCAGTCAGTTCCTGTTTTGTGTCCGTATCTGCTACGGCACTATCCAACCAGTAACGGTACAACTCCTGCGCTGTTTTTCTCATTTTCTGTTCCTTCTTTCTATGTAGATATTCTTCAAGTAAAACAAAAGGCAAAAACTGCCTATCTCATTTCTTCGTCCACATACATTGTACCAAACTTTTTGCTTGGTGGCAACATTTTTTTAGGGGGGAATGTTTTTAGGTGGGGTGTATGAAACGAAAGAAAAACAAACAGCCTTTGCCGACGCATATGCTTATGCTTTTATTATAATTGGCTTATCTTTGAATAGCAATAAACAAAGTGTGAACATTTTGTAAATTCAGCAGTCAAACATCAACCGATTTGATTGCGCAAACTCAACAAAAGTTTCTTTTCAATGCGTGAAACCTGTACCTGGCTGATACCTAGACAATTCGCAATTTCGGTTTGCGTTTTGTTTTCAAAATAGCGCATCTGAATCAGTTTTTTATCCCGGGCAGGCAGTGTGGCAATCACCTGACGCAAAGCCAAACAATCCAACAAACTCTCCTGCGTATCGGGCGCAGGTATGGTTTCCATCAGCCCCGGCACATCGTCCGTTTCCGCCTGCAGATATTGTATGGGGCGCATCGCCTCCATCGCTACAGTGACGTCTTCGATTTCCAGACCGAGTGCATCCGCGATATCCGAAATACTCGGTGCGCTGCCGTCTTCTTTTGTTTTTGTTTCCACAAAGCTGCGAATGTGCATGGCATTGGTTTTGATGCGGCGGCTGATACGCACCGCGCCGTCATCGCGCAAAAACCGCTTAATTTCGCCGACAATCACCGGTACAGCATAGGTAGACAGTTTTACGCCATAGGCGGCATCAAAACGCTGTACGGCTTTTACAAGCCCCAAAGCGCCGATTTGAAACAAGTCTTCCGTATCGTGGCCGGTATAGGCAAACCGTTTGACAATACTGCCGACCAAAGCGAGATTGTCTTCTATGATTTTGTTTTGCTCCTCCTGCGAAAGCGTTTTGTTTTCTAAAGTTGTCGCCGTCATTCCGCTCGCCTCCGCTGTTTATTTTACTGTTGTGTCTTTGCAGACAGTTTTTCGCGCACGCCCTCATGTGCACGCAGTTGCTTTTCCAAAACCACCGTCGTACCCTCGCCTAAAATGCTATGTACCGACACGGTATCCATAAAGGCTTCCATGACCGTAAATCCCATACCGCTTCGCTCTGCCTCAGGCTTTCCCGTATACATAGGTTCCATGGCTTTTTGAATATCCGCAATCCCGACGCCCGTATCGGTGACCGAAACCGTTATATGTCGTTTTTGCGTAACGCAATGCAGTTCCACAACGCCATCTGCGCCATCATAGCCGTGTACAATCGCATTGGTCACCGCTTCGGACAGCGCCGTTTTTATGTCAGAAAGCTCCTCGACCGTCGGATCAAGCCCGACTACAAAAGCGGCAACTGCCGTTCTAGCAAAAGCTTCGTTGGATGCGTGCGCATCAAAAAGCAATCGCATTTCATTTTTCATATTGCCGCCTCCTTTACCATTTGCAGCGCCTCATTCACCGTTTTCGTCCAACGCACCAGTTTATAAATTCCCGACAGGCTCATCAGCCTGTCCATCCGCTCGGATACGCCAGAAAGCACCACTCTGCCGCCCAGCGGTGCTACCAAACGGTATCTGCCCATAATCAGACCGATGCCCGAACTGTCCATAAACTGTACACACGAAAAATCAAAAATGATATGATTGGCACGTGTGTTCAAAAATGCCTCGTCTATGTCCCGGCGCACAGCACCTGCAATATGATGGTCAATCTCCGCATCCAGGTGCACAACGAGCGCACGGGCGCGTGTGTTATACTCCGTTTTCATATGCTTCATCCTTTCACTAGCAGTATCATAGCGTAAAAAGCATAAAAAAAAGCACTTATTTTGTCGTTGGTTTCTTTTTCCATCGACAAAACAAGTGCTTCACCTCGGCTTAATCTGTTTCGATTCCATCCGATACCATTAATATATACTCCAATACAGAATCCATAAACTCCTCATTCGTACACAAGCGGCTTGTCGGCTTCGTGTCCAGATATGCCTTAAATGCTGCAAAAGTCTGCGGGTCATTGGTTTGCAGTTCTCTCGCCCACCGGACATTTGCCGCCAGTTCAACTGCATTATTTATTGCGGCCGGTACAACGCACAAAGCGTCAGTCCCCTCATCTCTGGCGAGTATATCTATCGGCTGCGGCTGCCCCAGTTTGTAATTTCTAAAATCTGAGATAACCATAGCAATGGCATATACATCCATCCATTTCTCTATTTCAAAGGTTTCCTCGTTCTCATCAAAGAGCCATCCCCAAAAGAGCACATCCAGCGCTGTCGCTACGGAGTATTCGCTTTTTAAAATCACAGGCACATCGGAAATGATAACGTTTTGTATGCTCGGCACCCACTGCAGCGTATAGCCAAACGCTTCGCCGACAAAACGCATCGGAATAAAGGTTCTGCCGTTAATGGTCTCCGGTGCAACATCCAAAACCTTGACTTCACCGTTGATTTTTGCCTCAGTCGAGCCGATAATCAGTTCCACCACGTTTTCGCCTTGCGTAATGGTGACCTTCTGCGTTGCATCATCCCAACCGACGGTTGCGCCCAGACTCTCCGTGATGACGCGCACCGGCACCATAGTCCTCCCCTGTGCGGTGTACGGCGCCGCTTCCAGCGTAAGTGTCTGCGCCGTTTTGGTATCCACATCTGCGGTATGTACCTGTGTAGAGCCAATCGAAACCTGCACGCGCATCGCACTTGCCGGCACGGCAAGCATGCAAAGGCATAAAAATACGGCTAAAAATTTCTTCATCATCGGTATACACCTCTTAATAAAATTTTCCTACCTCATCTAAAACATACGACTGTTCAATGACAAACTCCCGTACATCTTTATTTTTTAAAAGTACACCGAAAATAAGTTTAACTCTGCGCACAAATTCCGGCTCAAAATCTGCGAGCGTAAAGGTTTTCGCCAGCGGACACATCGCCTTAGCGCGCGGGTCAATGATAATTTCGGGTTTCCCGTCCTCTTTTAAATAAGGAATCAGCGGAAAAATGCGACACGACAAAGGACGCAATGCTCTGTCACATGTGCCGTCGCAAATCGCAATGGGCGTTTTTTTGTCCGACGGACCGTATAAAAAGTCCGAAGTTTCAATCCTAAGCCACGGCGCATCTGCCGTTTTATATAAGCTTGCCTCGCCGGGATACAAATACATCCCCGCCTCTTCGTCTTCACTTACACAACAGGCATGAGAGCATAACTGACCGCAATCTACCAAAAGCGGTGTCACATCTTCAAGCAAACGGTAGGCTTCTTTATACATGGAAACGCAGTTCATAATCAAACAACCTTTGTAATCTCGATTTCATTGATGGCCGCCGTCAGCGCCGCATAATCGAGCGTCTGCGTTGCCGGGCCGGTTACAATCGCTTGCGAAAAAGCCGCCGCATGACGAAGTGCCGCTTCATTGTCAAAGTTCTTGGTTTTACCATAGATAAAACCGCTCAAAAACGCATCCCCTGCACCAACGGTATTCAACACCGGTACATTCGGAACCTGCACCAAATAAATTTCTCCTTCGCAAACGGCAACGGCGCCGTCCGGACCGCAGGAAACCAAAACATTGTCTATGCCGCGCTCAGCAATACGCTTTGCACACTCTATAATTTCATAGCGATTGACCAGATGCACATCAAAACTTTCACAAAGTTCTTTTAAATTCGGCTTAATGACATCCGGTTTTGCTTCGAGCGCCGACAAAAGCGCTTTACCGCTGCAATCCACCGCCACTTTTGCGCCGTTTTGATGAATAATTTCCGTCAGCGTTTTGTAAATATCTGTCGGCATTTTATCCGACACATGTCCGCTGAGTGCCACATAAGCACATTCCTTAGCCACCTGTGCCGCTCTTTCATGTAGCATAGCAAGTTGCGCCTCTGTCGGTGTACCTGCCTCCAGATTTACATCGGTATACGTCCCGTTTTTCAAATCCACAATTTTAATGTTGTTGCGAATCGGGTACTCTACCGGAATAAAATCCGAACGCACACCGAACTTATTAAGCTGGCTGATAAACACAGCCCTGTCCGGTCCGCCAATAAAGCCGAAGCAAACAGAATCCAGACCGCTTGCAGCCAGATATTTTGCCACGTTCACGCCTTTAGAGCCGGGAATCGCTGTCGATTCACGCGCACGGTTGACTTCATTTAAACAAAAATCGTCTACATAAATCGTTCTGTCCATCGCCGGAGAAAGCGACAAACCTGCTACTTTTTCACACATACTGCACCTTCCCTATGCCAGAATGTATTGCTTAAAAATTTGCTTAAAAACCCGCGCCCGTTCGGGACGCGGGTTTTTATACTGCTGATTATGCGTAAAGCGGATGTTTTGCACAAAGTGCAGCTACACGCGCTTTGATTTCATCTGCACTTGCGCCGTCCGTTACCGCGAGCTTAATGAGCGCGGCAACTTCCACCATATCCTCTTCTTTAAAGCCTCTGGAGGTTACCGCCGGTGTACCGATACGGATACCGCTGGTTACAAACGGGCTTTGTGTATCAAACGGAATGGCATTTTTGTTAACGGTAATACCGATTTCGTCGAGCTTATGCTCTGCTTCCTTACCGGTGATGTTCATCGGGGTTAAGTCTACGAGCATCAGGTGGTTGTCCGTACCGCCGCTGACAAGTTTAAAGCCTTCCTTCACCAATGCATCTGCAAGTGCAGCCGCATTTTTTACAATCTGCGTCTGGTAAGCCTTGAATTCATCGGAGAGTGCTTCTTTAAAGCAAACTGCCTTGGAAGCAATCACGTGCATGAGCGGGCCGCCCTGAATTCCCGGGAACAATGCCTTGTTAATCTTTGCGGCATGCTCTTCTTTGCACAAAATCAAACCACCGCGCGGTCCGCGAAGTGTCTTATGTGTTGTGGTGGTCACAAAATCAGCGTACGGTACCGGATTCGGATGCAAGCCTGCCGCAACCAGACCGGCAATGTGCGCCATATCTACCATAAAGTATGCGCCGACTTCCTTTGCAATTTCAGCAAAGCGCGCAAAATCAATCGTTCTCGGATATGCAGAAGCACCGGCCAAAATAAGCTTCGGCTTACATTCGAGCGCAAGACGGCGAACTTCATCATAATCAATTACGTTCGCGCCTTCGTTTACACCATACGGCACAATGTTAAAATACTTACCGGAAATGTTGACCGGGCTGCCGTGGCTTAAGTGGCCGCCGTGTGCAAGGCTCATGCTCAGCACCGTATCGCCCGGCTCTAAAACGGAGAAAAACACCGTCAGGTTTGCCTGTGCGCCGGAGTGCGGCTGTACATTGGCGTGGTCTGCGCCAAACACTTTCTTTGCACGCTCAATCGCCAGCGTTTCTACAACGTCTACATATTCGCAACCGCCGTAGTAACGTTTGCCCGGATAACCTTCTGCATATTTATTGGTCAGCGGTGTACCCATCGCTTCCATAACGGCTTCGCTTACAAAGTTTTCCGAAGCAATCAATTCAATCTTATTTTGCTGTCTGGACAGCTCCTGCATCACCGCTTCATAAACTTCGGCGTCTGCAGCCTTGATTTTATTAAATTCCATGTACTGTCACTCCTTAACATTATAGATATTCATATTATACTATATTCTTAAACATTTCGCAAGACTTTTCGACATTCTTTACTTTTTCCTTGCCTTATGCTAAAATAGAAATCGGTGATGTATATGACAAAAAAAGAAAGACTTCTCCTGCTCGCGCAGGATTTACAAAAAGCGTACCCCGATGCGGTATGTTCCTTAGATAATGCAACTGATCCGTGGAAACTGCTTGTTTCGGCAATTTTAGCGACACAGTGCACCGACAAACGTGTGAATATGGTCACACCGGCGCTGTTTGCGCAGTTTCCGGAAATTGCGGATTTTGCCGCAGCATCGCCGGAGGATGTGATGCCGTACATCCGCTCTACCGGCTTTTTTAACCACAAGGCACAAAACATTGTCGGCTCGGCGCAAAAAATCATGGCAGACTTCGGCGGCAAAGTGCCGCGCACGATGGAGGAATTAACCTCCCTGCCCGGCGTCGGCCGAAAAATTGCCAATCTTTTAATCGGCGACTGCTTCGGCGGCGATGCCATTGTGGTCGATACACACTGCAAGCGTATCACCTACCGCATGGGATTAACCAAGCAAACAGACCCGACCAAAATCGAAATGGAACTTTGGAAAATCATGCCGCCCGGCATGGGCAGTGATTTTTGCCACCGCATCGTTTATCTCGGTCGTGAATTTTGCGTACGCAATCCCAAATGCGACATATGCCCCGTAAGTACGTATTGCAAAAAAGTATTGAAATAGAAAAACGGATGGTTTTATTCAAACCATCCGTTTTTGCTATCAGTACAAAATTTCAAGCAAAGCCTCACCGTGCTTCACCGCACCGTCCGCAACGACATTTAAGCCCTTATACCCGTCTGCATCTGCAATCACAAGCGGTGTAACCGTCTTATATCCCGCCTTTTCAATCGCCGCTTTGTCGAAGCGGATGAGCACATCGCCCTTGCGCACCGACTCCCCGTTTGAAACCGCATACTCAAAATACTTGCCTTTCAAATTGACCGTATCAATGCCGACATGAATTAAAAGTTCAAAGCCCTCCGCGGTTTTCAAACCAATGGCATGTTTGGAGTCAACCACATTGGAAACTGTAGCATCGCACGGCGCATATATGACGCCTTGTGTCGGCTCTATGGCAATGCCCTGCCCTAAAATACCCTGGCTGAATACCTCATCCTCCACTTTTTTCAAATCCACCACTTTGCCGTCGGCATATGCGCCGAGCGTGCAAATGCCCGTCTGCGTTTCCACATGCATCTCCAGATAATCTTCTAAATTGGATTTTACCACCGTGACCGTCGGTCCGTAAATCACCTGCACACCGTTGCCCTTGTGAATGACACCGCTTGCGCCGCTCTGCTTTAACAGGGCATCCGACACCTTACTGCCGTCTTTTACGGTGATGCGCAGACGCGTAGCACAACAATCGACATCGGCAATGTTTTCCTTGCCACCTAAACCTTTTACTATCAGCGCAGACTGTGCGCCCTCCTGCTTGGCCGCCTCCACATCTTTACGGGTATAAAGTTTCGTTTCTTCCCCTTCATCCTCTCGACCCGGTGTTTTATAGTTAAACTTTCGAATCATAAAGGTAAATACGCCCCAATAAAGGAAGAAATACACAATGCCGACCAGCACAATATAAATCCAGTTCGTTTTGGCATTGCCCTGCAAAATACCAAACAGCGTTAAGTCAATCACACCGCCGGAAAATGTCATACCCACGCCGACACGCAGAATGTGCATAAGCATAAACGAAAGGCCGGCAAGCACACAGTGTACCGCATACATCAGCGGCGCGACGAAAATGAACGTAAATTCCAGCGGCTCGGTGATACCCGTCAGCATCGCAGTGAGTGCCGCTGACAAAAGCAAACTGCCTGCCACCTTGCGGCGTTCGGATTTTGCGCATTGATACATCGCAAGTGCGGCACCCGGCAGACCGAAAATCATAAACGGGAATTTACCCGCCATAAAACGTGTTGCCTCTGTATTGAAAAATACGGTATTTTTCGATGCCAACTCAGCAAAATAAATGTTTTGTGCACCCTGTACGAGCACGCCGTCAATCACCGCACTGCCGCCCACGCTCGTCTGCCAGAACGGAATATAAAACACATGGTGCAAACCGAACGGAATGAGCGCACGCTCAATGATACCGTAAATCCACGTGCCCGCATAGCCCGAAGCAAGCACCAAATTACCGAGCATGGAAATACCTCTTTGAATCAGCGGCCAGATAAAAAACAGCAAAATGCCGACCACGACATACACCAACGCCGAAATAATCGGCACAAAACGCGTACCGCCGAAAAAGGCAAGCACCGGCGGCAGTTGGATTTTATAAAAACGATTGTGCAGCGCCGCTACACCAAGACCGACAATGATACCGCCGAACACACCCATCTGCAGCGTGGTAATACCGAGCACACTCGCCGTTGAATTGACAAGCATACTCTGCGCACCGCCGTTGGCGTTAATCAGGGCAAAAATGGTGGTATGCATAATTAAAAATGCCACAACACTCGAAAGCGCCGCCACCTCTTTTTCCTTTTTGGCCATACCAATAGCAACACCGATAGCAAATAAAAGCGCCAGATTGTCAAACACCGCACTGCCGGCCTTACTCATAATATCGAGCACGGTATACAAAAGACTGCCCGGATAGATGATACCGGTTAAATTGTACGCCTCCAGCATCGTCTGATTGGTAAACGAGCTGCCGATACCCAAAAGCAGACCTGCGACCGGCAAAATTGCAATCGGAAGCATAAATGAGCGCCCGACTCTTTGTAATACGCCGAAAATTTTATCTTTCATACTACACCCTCCAAAAAAGTTGATATTGGTAGTATGGACAGTTTTAAACATTTTATGAAAATAAAAAAAGACGGAATGTCCGTCTTTTTTAAATCAGTTCACATAGTATCGAATTGCTTACGCAGATACCGCTGTCGGTAAAGCAAAGTCTGTCTGCATCTTTGCGCATAAATCCGCCGCGGATATACATATCCAGTTTGGCTTTGTGCTTTTCGTATAAATCGTAACCGAATTTTTCCGAAAATGCCGCAAGGGATATTCCTTCGTTTAAACGCAAACCCATTATAATACATTCGCTTGCAAGGTCATCTTTCGAAAGTACGGTTTCGCACGCCGCCGGCAATTTATTTTGTGAAATGAAATCTAAATAAGTTTTTAAATCACACACATTTTCCGTACGTTTCTGCCCGTCAAACCCGTGCGCACCAAGGCCTGCCGCCAGATACGGACTGCAATGCCAGTATTTTAAATTGTGTCGACTTTCGTACCCCGGCTGTGCATAGTTGGAAATTTCGTAGCGCTCAAGCCCGTTTTGCGCCAAAATTTCAGCCGTACGCGCATACATTTTGCGCTCCGCATCCTCTTTAGGCAAATCCTTGCCGTCTGCGTACCGTTTTTCAAACGGCGTCCCCGGTTCGACAATCAGCGAATAGGCGCTGATGTGCTTCGGCGCAAACGAAAGCGCCGTTTGCAGGGTGTTTTCCCAAGACATCAAGGTCTGATGCGGCAAACCGCTCATCAAGTCAAGATTGATATTTTCAAAGCCTGCCGTATGGGCATCTTCAATACACGCCTTGGCCTGTGCGCTATCGTGCGCACGTCCGAGCAATTTTAGCTCTGCCTCCGAAAAACTCTGCACCCCGATGCTCAGGCGGTTGATGCCCAGTTTCCGAAAGGTGCGCAGTTTGGTTTCATCTGCCGTGGCAGGGTTACATTCCAAACTGATTTCCGCCTGCGCCGCTACCGCATGATGCGTGTATATCGCATTTAAAATCCGCTCTACCTGTTTTTCACTCAGCAAACTCGGCGTACCACCGCCAAAAAATACCGTATCGAGCGTTTGCGACGGTTGCATTTGGATTTCGTGTACCAACGCATTTACATACGCTTCGCGCACTTCCGGCAAGGCCGGTGCGGACAAAAAGTCACAATAGGCACACTTTTGGATGCAAAACGGAATATGAAGATATAAACCGAAATTATTCATCGAGTTTCAGCACCGACATAAACGCCTCCTGCGGCAGTTCTACACTGCCCACCTGGCGCATACGCTTTTTACCTTCCTTCTGCTTTTCTAAAAGTTTCTTTTTACGGGTAATGTCGCCGCCGTAGCACTTTGCAAGCACGTCTTTGCGCATTGCCTTCACGGTTTCTCTTGCGATAATTTTACCGCCGATGGCCGCCTGAATCGGCACTTCAAAGAGTTGACGCGGAATCGCTTCCTTGAGTTTTTCCGCAATCTTTCTGCCGCGCGTATAGGATTTTTCTCTGTGCACGATAAACGAAAGCGCATCGACCATGTCGCCGTTTAAGAGCATATCGAGTTTTACCAAATCCGAACGCTGATAACCGTAGAGTTCATAGTCAAAGGATGCATACCCGCGCGTGCGCGATTTAAGTGCATCAAAAAAGTCGTAGATAATTTCATTGAGCGGCATATCGTAGTGGAGCGACACGCGGTCGGCATCAATGTACTGCATATCCTTGTACACGCCGCGTCTGTCCTGACAAAGCTCCATAATGTTGCCGACATAGTCTTTCGGCACCATAATGTCCGCTTTCACCATCGGCTCTTCCATATACTCAATCTCCGCAGCCGGCGGCAGATTGGTCGGATTGGAAATATCAAAATATTCGCCGTTGGTCTTTTTCACCTTATACACAACACTCGGCGCAGTCGTGACCAAATCAAGGTTATACTCGCGCTCTAAACGCTCCTGAATAATTTCCATATGCAAAAGTCCCAAAAAGCCGCAACGGAAACCAAAACCCAGCGCTACGGATGTCTCCGGCTCAAATACCAAAGAAGCATCGTTTAACTGCAGCTTCAAAAGCGCATCATTTAAGTCATTGTACTTTGCGCCGTCTGCCGGATAAATACCGCAGAACACCATCGGCTGTACATCACGGTAGCCCGTCAGCGGCTCTTTTGCCGGACGGTCAGTAGTTGTCACCGTATCGCCCACGCGCGCATCCTTCATCGACTTGATGCTCGCCGCAATATAGCCAACCTCGCCCGCAGAAAGGCTGTCGGCTCTCTGCATGCCCACCGGCTTTAAGTAGCCGACTTCCACAACCTCATACTTGGCACCCGTCGCCATCATCAAAATGGTCTGGCCCGCCTTGATTGAACCCTCCTTGATACGCACATAGACAATAACGCCTTTGTAACTGTCATAGTAGGAGTCAAATATAAGCGCCTGCAAAGGTGCACTCGCATCGCCCTCCGGCGGCGGCACACGCTTCACAATCTCTTCCAAAACTGCCGGAATGTTGATATTGTTTTTTGCCGAAATCAGCGGCGCATCCTGTGCCTCAATGCCGATAACATCTTCAATCTCGTTTTTCACCATTTCCGGTCTTGCCGCCGGCAGGTCGATTTTGTTGATAACCGGCACAATCTCCAAGTCGTGCTCGAGCGCAAGATACGTATTGGCAAGGGTCTGCGCCTCGATACCTTGCGAAGCATCGACAACCAAAATTGCACCCTCGCAGGCCGCCAAACTGCGCGATACTTCGTAGTTAAAGTCCACGTGTCCCGGCGTGTCAATTAAGTTTAAAACATAGTCCTGCCCGTCTTCTGCACGGTAGTTTAAGCGCACGGCGCGCGCCTTGATTGTAATACCGCGCTCACGCTCCAAATCCATATTGTCCAGAAGCTGGCTTTCCATATCTCTCTGTTCAACCTCACCCGTGTTTTCCAAAAGGCGGTCAGCCAGCGTGGATTTACCGTGGTCAATATGTGCAACAATAGAAAAATTTCGAATGTTCTTTTGCATGCGGAAAATCCTTTCCTTTAAAATTTCACATAAATAGATAGTTTATTATATCACGGCTTTTCCGTTTTGTCACCTGTTTTCAAATAAAAAATATGCACCCGGTGGGTGCATATTTTATTATTTGAATTTCTTTAAGAACAGTTCCATCCTGTCAAGTGCTTCCGCAATGCTATCAAGTCCGTACGCATACGAACAACGAATAAAGCCTTCACCACAGTCGCCGAACGCCGTACCGCCGACCACGGCAACCCTTTGTTCCAAAAGTAGTTGCTCGCAAAAATCATCCGAAGAAAGGCCGGTCGATTGAATGCACGGGAACACGTAAAACGCACCGAGCGGTTCAAAGCAATCGAGCCCGATTGTGCGAAAACCATTTACGATAAACTTGCGGCGGTGATTATACTCCGTCTTCATCTTTTCAATGTCCTCGTCGCCGTTTTTGAGCGCCTCAATCGCCGCATACTGGCTTACCGTCGGCGAGCACATAATCGCATACTGGTGGATTTTCGTCATCTGCTTAATCAGTGCCGGATGCGCGCACGCATAGCCGAGACGCCAACCGGTCATCGCATAGGCCTTGGAAAAACCGCTCACCAAAATCGTGCGGTCATACATTTCCGGCAAAGCTGCAATTGAAAAATGCTTGTTGTCGCCATAGGTCAGTTCCGCATAAATTTCATCGGAAATCACAAAAATGTTCGTATCTTTTAAAACCTCGGCAATGGCCTCCACCTGCGCCTTGGTCATAATACCGCCGGTCGGGTTGTTCGGATACGGCAAAATCAGTGCCTTGGTTTTCGGCGTAATCGCCGCCTTTAAAATCTCCGGCGTTAAAGCAAAGCCGTCCTTTTCATAGGTTTCCAGCGGCACAGCCACCGCGCCGGCCAGTTGTGCATCCGGTTTGTAGCACACAAAACTCGGCTCCGGCACCAATACCTCGTCGCCCGGCTGGATAATTGCACGAAGTGCCAAATCAATCGCTTCACTGCCACCCACCGTAACAAGCACCTGGGATGCGCCGTCGTATTTCAAATCAAAACGCCTGCTTAAATATTTGGCAATCTCCGTTTTCAATTCCTTCAAACCGGAATTTGCCGTGTAATAGGTATGTCCGTTTTCCAACGATGTGATTCCTGCGTTACGGATATGCGCCGGCGTTACAAAGTCCGGCTCACCCACGCCGAGGGAAATCACATCTTCCATTTCGTTTGCAATATCAAAATATTTTCGAATGCCCGACGGGCGAATGTTTTTGACAACAGGCGAAATGAGCGCCTCCACGTCAAAATGGCTCATAATGTAATCATCCTTCTCTCATCGCCGCTGTCCACCTGAAAGATTACACCGGCGTCTTTGTATTTTTTAAGCACAAAATGCGTTGCTGTGCTCAGTACAGAATCCATCGGTGAAAGCTTTTCGGAGACAAAAAGCGCAACCTCTTTTAAGGTTTTGCCCTCAATCATAACACACAAATCAAAGCCGCCGCTCATCAAATAGACACTCTGCACCTCGGCATACTGGTAAATGCGCTTTGCAATCTTATCAAAGCCCTCGCCCATCTGCGGCGTAACCTTCACTTCGATTAAAGCACTGACGGATTCCTTCATCGTCTTTTCCCAGTTGACCAATGTTCTGTAACCTAAAATTGTTTTGTCCTTTTCCAAGGACTTAATGGCGGCCGCGACCGCCTCCGGTGTTTCGTCTATCATTACGGCAATCTGCTCAGCCGTTAATCTGCTGTTCTCTTCCAATAATTCCAAAATTTTTTCCATGAAAGTTCATCCTTTCCGCTCCAAACAGGAGAATTTAATTTATTATACACGTTTTTCAACAAAAAAGCAAGCCTTATGAAAATGTCCGCGAAAGAAACCTTCTTTCACGGACATCGGATTATGCGTTCTGTTTTTTCATCGTAAGAGCAATTCTCTTTCTTTGTGCATCGACCGAAATGACATATACCGTCACCACATCGCCCACTTTTAATACCTCGGACGGATGCTTGATATAGCGGTCGGTAATCTGCGAAATATGCACCAAACCATCCTGATGTACACCGATATCGACAAATACACCGAAGTCGATAACATTGCGCACCGTGCCTTTCATTTCCATGCCCGGTTTTAAATCGTTTAAATCCATGACATCGCTTCGAAGCATCGGCGCAGGCAAATCGTCGCGCATATCTCTGCCCGGACGTATAAGTTCCGCAGCAATGTCACGCAGGGTCGGCACACCGATGCCGCAAATTTGCGCAACCTTCGTTTCGCCTTCCGCCTTAATTTTCGCTTCCAGTTCGCCGAGATTACCTGCGGACACATCCTTTGCACTGTAACCGAAATGCGCCAAAAGCATTTCCGCCGCCGCATAACTTTCCGGATGCACCGCCGTATTGTCCAAAATATTCTTCGCGCCCGGAATACGCAAGAAACCTGCGCACTGCTCGTACGCTTTCGGGCCGAGCTTTGCCACCTTCTTGAGCTGTGTTCTCGCCGTAAATTCGCCGATTTCCTCGCGATAAGCTACGACATTTTTCGCAGTTGCTGCCGAAAGGCCGGACACATAGGATAAAAGAGACGGCGATGCGGTGTTGACATCAACACCGACGGTATTTACACTCGCCTCAACCACACCGCCGAGCGCCGCATCAAGCTCCTTAGGCGGCATATCGTGCTGATACTGTCCTACACCGATGGATTTCGGGTCGATTTTCACGAGTTCCGCAAGCGGATCCTGCAAACGACGCGCAATCGAAACGGCACTGCGCACCGCTACATCGTGGTCCGGAAATTCCTGCGCTCCGAGTTTAGAGGCGGAATACACCGAAGCACCTGCCTCATTGACCACCATATACTGCACGTTTTTATCAATTTCACCGATGAGCTCGGCCACAAAGATTTCCGACTCTTTCGATGCCGTACCGTTGCCGATGGAAATCACATCTACATCATATTTTTCAATCAATGCCTTTAATTTTGCCTTGGCTTCTTCGATTTTGTTTTGCGGCGGTGTCGGATAAATCACCGTCCAATCTAAAAGTTTACCCGTTTTGTCCACAACCGCAATCTTGCAACCTGTTCTGTATGCCGGATCCAGACCGAGCACGGTTTTTCCCTGAATCGGCGGTTGCATCAAAAGCGCCTTCAGATTGAGTCCGAATACAGAAATCGCCCCGGCGGCTGCCTTTTCGGTCAGCGCCGCGCGCAGTTCACGCTCAAGCGACGGAAAAATCAATCGCTTATACGCATCCTCTGCCGCCCCGCGCATCAAATCCTGCGCTACGCCCGTGCCTGAGATGAACTGCTTTTCCATTTTGGATATGCACGCTACCTCATCAACTTCAATGCTGACTTTCAACACAGATTCCTTTTCACCGCGGTTGACCGCCAAGATGCGATGCCCCGGAATTTTATGGGCCGACTCGCGGTAGTTGTAATACATCGCATATACGCCCTCTTCTTCGGCATCGGAGGTCGACACCAAGAAGGCGGTTTTGCCGATAAAACGGCGCAGTACATCACGGCAGGCGGCATCGTCGCTCATGCGCTCTGCCACGATATCCTTTGCGCCTGCAATCGCATCTTCAACGCTCAAAACCTCTTTTTCTTCGTTCACAAATTGCTCGGCAAGGGCATACACATCCGCGCCGTCCTGCGCCCAAATGACATCGGCAAGCGGCTCTAATCCCTTTTCCTTTGCCATCGTCGCTCTCGTGCGGCGGTGCGGCTTGTACGGGCGGTAAATGTCTTCCAAGCGCGCCAATGTCTGCGCCTCAGCAATTTGCGCCATCAGTGTATCCGTCATTTTCTCCTGCTCGGTGATGGATGCAATAATTTCTTCCTTGCGCTTTTCTAAATTGCGCAAATATGCAAGACGCTCGGAAAGTTCACGCAGTTTCTGGTCATCACACGCACCCGTCATTTCTTTGCGGTAACGCGCAATAAACGGAATCGTATTGCCGCCGTCAATAAGTTCAATGATGTTGGCAACGTGATTTTCCTTCATTTCAAATTCTTTTGCTAAAATCTGTACCATATCCATAATGTTTCTCCTGTGCATTCGTCCACCGGTTCACACGATAAATTATATGCATTACTTGCAGAAATTTTCTATGTAATTATCGATAGCCTGCTCAATAATTTTCACAGATTCCGCCTTCCCGCTGACTTCATCCACGGCAGTGTCTTTGTTTTCAAGATTTTTGTAGACCGTGAAAAAATGCTTCATCTCGTCAAAAACATGTTTCGGCAACTCGCTGATATCCTTATAAACATTATAATTCGGATCACTGAAAGGAATGGCTATAATTTTTTCGTCACTGCGTCCGTTGTCTATCATAGTGATTACGCCAATGGGATAGGCGCGCACCAAGGTCATCGGTTCTATTTGCTCGGAACACAATAACAACACATCCAGCGGGTCGTTATCATCGCCGTAGGTACGGGGAATAAAACCGTAATTTGCCGGATAATGCGTCGATGTGTATAAAATTCTGTCCAGCATCAGATAACCCGTTTCCTTATCCAGTTCATATTTTTTCTTGCTGCCCTTGGAAATTTCAATTACACATATAAAATCCTCCGCCTGTATTCTTTTCGGCGAAATATCATGCCAGATATTCGACATATCAAAAACTCCTTTCCCCTACTTTTCAATCATATATGTACTTTTACAACAATTTTTTTCATCTCACACGGTACGTCGTTATAGGCTACGCCCGGACTGTGGATGTCGTGCGGATAGAAAATGCAAAAATCACCTTTACCGGCTACGCAGTAGGTCGCAAACTCATTTTTTTCATAAATGGCAACATCTCTTTCGGCATTGTACTCCTTTTTGATTGCCGCGCCCGAAATTTCCACGCAGCCCATAATTTCGCGACCTGCCATAATGCACTGAATGTCTATGTAATTTTTATGCCCCTCAAACCCGCTGTTTTCCTTGAGTTTGGAGGTATACTCCTGCACAGAGGCAAAAACTTCTTTGTCGTCAATTTCATATTTGCCGACCGGCAAATTTTCTTCAAACGCCTTTTGAATGAACGCAAAGGCCTTTTCGAAGTTCGGGTGCACCCCATAGTACATCTCGCAGTTTTTAACGTTGTCAAAAATCATTTCCTTCTCTCCTTTATATAAAAATTTTAATTATCTTGCGATTTCTTTTATGCTTGCGTTTCTTTTTTTAAGTGTCCAACTTGCCGTCCGGCATAAATTCCGATAGCAGCGTTTTGTTCTCCGCAAAGCAAGAAAGATACTTTTTCCACACATCTTTCGCATCCGAGAGCGGATATTTTCCATCTTCGCTCCAGTTGAAAACATGCACATCACTTCCCCGCTCAATCACAGACAAGCCGGCACCTTGCATCGCCTTCAAAATCTCTTCAGGGGAATGGTTTCAAAACGAAACCGACGTCAATCCCAATTTATATGCCATTTTCGTCCGCCCCTGTAAATATTTCGGTTTACATTTTATTTTAACACATAAGTCAGCTATTTTCAAGCACACAACAACCGCAAAGATAATTTTGTGCAAAACGAGGCGAAAAGGCAGGGATAGTACGTAGGTATTGCCACAGCCTGCCAACAAAGCATTACACAAAATTAGCCGCCGCAAAAAAAATACAAAAGGAGTCTGAGACTCTCGCCCCAGACTCCTTTTGTATGAGCGTGTTTGCCCTGCCTGTATGTAGGGAAGACGACAGGGACTTTTATGTAACGGGCCGAAGCCCGAAACAAACTTAGTTTTTGCACTTGTTGATGATGGCTACCATTTCGGCATTCAAGTGCTCCATGTCCGCAACGAGTTTGAATTGGGTGCGGGCACGGTCAAGATTGTGGTTTTCACGGTGTACTTTAAAGTAGGTGTCACCGTTTAGGTGGTCTTCGAGGAAACGGATGCCGCACTCATAGGTCATAAGCATTACGGCAAGGGGCATAAGTTCAATTTCCTTTTCGGTTAATGTTGCACCGAGCGAATCAAAACAGCCTTTGGTGAATGCCTCGAAAACAGTTAAGTCAAAGTTGACAAGCGACAAATCAATATCATCTTCCTCGCCGGTATTTGCGGCAAAGCGCAGAAAATCACCGTAGTCATAGAGAAAAGAACCCGGCATAACGGTATCGAGGTCAATCAAACATACCGGCTTGGCCGTTTCGCTGTCAAATAAGATATTGTTCATTTTTGTATCGTTATGGGTCACGCGCACCGGCACTGTGCCGTCACGTATTGCATTCAAAACTGCATCGGTCATAGCTTCGCGCGCCAGCGCAAAATCGATTTCCGCCTGTACGGATGCGGCTCTGCCTGCCTTATCAGCCTCGATGGCGGCTTTTAAGTTTTCAAAGCGCTGTCTGGTGTGGTGAAACTTCGGAATGGTTTCCGAAAGCGATGCGGCATCGAAGCCGTCCAGCAAACGGTAAAAATTACCAATGGCCAATGCGGAATTGTAGTAATACTTCAAATCGTCGGATTTTTCTACGCTGTCACAGCCGTCTACAAATCTGTAAGCTCTGTAATACTCGCCGTTGGCGGCGCATAAAACATTTTTACCGTCCACGGTTTTGCATATATGCAAGGTGCAACGCTCGGTATCGAGTCCGAGCTTTGCTGCCTGCTCTATAATATATTCGGTCACCGATGCCACGTTGTTCATCAGTGCAACAGGGTCTTTGAAAACATCTTTATTGATTTTTTGCAAAATATATTTCGGGGTACCGTCAATTAAAAACGTATCGTTAATATGACCGTTACCAAACGGCACGGTTTGCGATTCAAAGCCGAAAGCGTGCAAGATACACGTGAATTCTTCCTTGGTCAGTACGCTCATACTTCTCCCTCTTTTCCTACCCATGTCCCGAACGCTTCCCTTCGTTCATTACACTTTAATTATAGTTTCTTTTTCGTTTTTTGTATTTGCACATTCAGGTGTGCTATTTGTACTTTTCGACATTTTTCTTGCACTTTTATTATAATAATTTGCATTTTCAGACAAACTGTGTTAAAGTAGGTGCAGAAAGAAACAAAAAAAGGCAGGTGCAGACGGTGGATTATCAGAAAACCAGATTGAAAGAGGACTTTAAAATCAATGCGCTCATTACGGTGCACTATTTTGAGTACACCCGTTATTTTGAATTCGAGGGCGAAAGCCACGATTTCTGGGAGATGGTTTACGTCGACAAGGGCAGCGTGGAAATCATGACGCGTGACGGCAACTTCCCGCTCTATCGCGGACAGATGACCTTCCACTCCCCGAACCAATGGCACTCCATCCGCACCGCGGACGATGCCAACACGAACGTGATTACTCTCTCATTTGACTGCCGCTCTAAGGAGATGCGCTTTTTCTATAACCGTACGCTCGACACCACGAACCACATCCGTCTGCTGCTCTCCAAAATTATCGAAGAGGCAAAAAACGTATACGATTCTCCGCTCGGTGACCCGTATGTCAAAAAACTCGAACGCAAGCCAGAGCCGTTGTTCGGTGCAGAACAGCTCATCCAGATTAACTTAACCGAAATTTTAATTTATCTGATGCGCTCGACCTTAAATGCCAACACGCCGACAACGATTGCCTCTCTCAATTTGAAACGCCAGCCAAAGCCTGTGCAGGACGTGATTGCTTATCTGGAAGAAAACGTGCATAAAAAAGTCACCTTTGACGAAATTATGGCGCACGTTTCCATGAGCCAGACGGCACTCAAAGAAATGTTTCGCCGCGAAACCGGTATCAGCGTAATGCAGTATTTTTCGCAGCTGAAGACCGAGCGCGCCAAATCGCTGATTCGCGAAAACTATTTTAACATTACGCAGATTGCCGCGATGCTCGGTTTTGAAAGCATCCACTATTTTTCCAGATGGTTTAAAAAACAGACAGGTATGGCACCGCTCGAATACGGTCATTCCGTCAAGGCCATTCTGGAACAAAAAATTTGAGGTGAGCATGATTATGAGCCTGACAAATAAAAAAGTAAAACAGCTCGCCGCCGCGCTTGGCATCAGCGACACGGGCATTTGCTCTGCCGCGCGCGATGACAGCTTGCTTGCACGCCTGCTGGATACAAACACGCCTTTTGTCGGCGATGCGCAAAACCGCATTGCGCCCACACAGATGCTTTCGGATGCCCAAAGCGTGATTGTCTGTGCATTTTCCTATGCAAATCCCGCACCCGAGAAAGTGAATTTATCCCGCTACGTCTGGGTCAAAGACTACCACACGGTCGTCAAATCATATTTAGAGCGCCTGCTGACAACTTTGCAGGCGGCAGATGCAAGTGTGCAAGGGTATATATTTACCGATAACTCGCCTTTGTGCGACAAGGCGCTTGCCTACCGCGCAGGGCTAGGCTATTTCGGCAAAAACAGTCTGTTAATCCATCCGCGACTCGGCAGTTTCTTTTTTATCGGCGGTATTGTAACCGACGTAAAACTTGAAGCCGACTCACCGCTGACCGATACCTGCGGCAGTTGCACCGCCTGCGAAAAGGCATGTCCTGCGCAGATTTGCGGCACAGGCAAACTCGACGGTTACAAGTGCATTTCCTATCTGCAACAGAAGAAAGGTGCACTTACCGAAACGGAAGAAGAACTGATTGCAAAATCCGGCTCGGCCTGGGGGTGTGATATTTGCCAGAATATTTGTCCGAAAAATCAAAATCTGCCCCAAACGACCATCCCCGAATTCACAAAAACAGACGGATTTCTCCCGCCGCAGTTGAGCGAAGAAGAATTTCGCGCAAACTACAAAGACCGCGCCTTTCACTGGCGCGGCTACAAAACGATGCAACGCAACTTAGCCTTGCTTGACGAAACCGGAAAAGAATAGTATAATATAAGATAATACAAAGGAAAGGAAGCGGTCCTATGAACGGCGGTGCCTACATTTTGGTTGTGCTCGGTATTTTGGTAGCAAAATGCCTTGGCTTTGTGCGCGATATTATCTTTGCATCGGTGTTCGGCGCATCGGAATATACGGACATTTATTTTCAGGTCTTCGGTCTTGCAAGCCTGATTTTCACCGGCATCGGCGCTGCCCTTTCCGTTTTAATTATAAAAAATTTAAACAAGCCTGAAAACTGCGGCGAAGAAAACGAAAAGCGCTATGTGGCGCATTTTATGACCAAAACAACCGCTTTGGTCATATTTGCCACGGCGCTTTTATATCTTTTTGCAGGTCCGATTGTGCATCTTCTTTTGCCGGGGTTGTCCGACGAACTCTTCACAACGGCCGTGCAGACAATGTACATTATGCTGCCGAGCTGTCTGTTTGTCATTTTGGCCTACATCATGTCGGGCGTACTGCAAAACTGCAAGGTGTTTTTCATCACTTCTATTATGAGTCTGCCGTATAACGTAATCATTATTGCGGCGCTGTTTGTAGAGGATATTTCTTTAACCACCGTCAGCGTTTTAACTACGGTAGGATGGTTTTTGCACATTGTGCTTTTACTGCCGAATTTCCTCAAAAAAGGCTATCGAATGTTCGGTAGAACGCTCAAGCCCGCGGGCGGCGACAAGCAGCGTGAGGTTTTGTACATCTTCATTTCCAGCATGATGTTTCAGCTGGTATTTATGATGGACAAGGCCGCCGTTTCTGCAGACATCGGTGCAGCTTCCACCGTAAACTACGCGTCCAACCTCTTCATCGCGGTTGCAAGCGTGTTTGTTGTGGCGATGAGCAATGTATCCTATCCATCCCTTTGCCGCCACTACGAGGCGGGCAACATCGCGCAAGTGCGCAAAATTCTGCAGTATATCATGACGGTACTCTTTGCAATTTTCGTGCCGTTTATTTTAACAGTCACCTGTTTCGGGCGCGAGATTATCTCCCTTTTATACGAACGCGGTGAGTTTACAAAGGAATTAAGCGATGCAACCGCAACGCTGTTTTGTATCTACACCCTCGGCGTGTTCGGCTACGTTTGTCAGGAACTCTTAAACAAGGTTTTGTATCTTGCCTCCAAATACAATTACACCGTCATAGGAACTCTGGCGGTAGTTTTGGCAAAGCCGCTTTTCAATGCACTGGTTCTGCCCTACGGCACGGCTGCCGTGGCCGCAGCAACAACCTTTTTGTTCACGCTCTATGCCGTGTGCATTTTAATTGCCATCCGCAAAGCGATCGGCAATTATGCAGATAAAGTACTCGCCGCAAATCTTTCAAAGATTGTGCTGGCCGGTATTTTAGCGGTCGGCACCTGCGTGCTTTGCCGCGCGCTTCCGCTGCCGCTTTCCGACAGTAAGTTCGGCTTCATTTTACCGCTCGGCGCTTGCGGCATTGTCTACATTGCCGTGCTGTGGCTGACAGGATCCGTACGCTATATCATTCAAAACAAGGATGAACAAAGATGAAAAAAAGACACATTGTATTTTTACTGACCGCCCTCGTGCTTGCAGTGACTATGCTTCTGCCTGCCCTGGCGGTCAGAATTTCCTATGAACAAAAACACCGCGGGTATGTGACCGCGATTGCGCTCGATTCCGTAACAGAGCATATCACGCCCGACGCGCTGAGCCGCACGCTTTTAGACTACAAAATCAGCGGCACGCAGACGGCGCTGCTGCGCGAAGCCGCTGACGGCACTTTTGACGGAAAACTGCTCTACATTGCAAAATCCGTCGGTTTGGACTGCGCCATTGCCGTCTATGTCGGCAACGAAAAACCGGCTGACTATGAAAGCCGCTTAGATACCTTGTTGCAGGCTTACGATATAAAATATCTGTTGCTCAAAGAGGCGGAAGATGTGCGTACGCACTCTGTAAACCTCGCACCGCTGATTGAAAAATACAACCTCACATTGGTGCTTGCGGAAACCAAAACGCAACTGTCCAACGAATGTCCGCCGGATTTTGATGCCTTTGTAAATGCCGCGCAGGGACAGATTTTGCGCTGTTATGAAACCAATCCGACACCGGCAAGATATTTAACTTCCGGCAGTTATGACCCCGATTTAATTTACTATCATATGATGAATTCGGCGCGTGACCGCAATACGGAATTTTTGTTGATCAACCAGCTCACGGATGCGAGTGACGATGCGGCGCAAAACGCAAAAATTACGCAAAATGCCATCCGCAAGTTCTGTGACTGGATAGAAACCGTAGGCTACACACGCGGTCTTGCGGGCACACTTGCCGGCTATAACATCCGTTTAAAAACCGTAGAAGCGGCGGGTGCGTTTCTCGGCGCGCTGATGTGCATTTTCATTTTGTATATTCTGCGCAAAAAGAGCGATGCCAAATCAGAATGGATATTGTTCGCATCCGGTGCTTTTGCCTTTGCAGTGACCTATGTATTACCGCTCAATTTGGTGCTTTTGTATCCGTCTGTGTTTGCACCGCTCGGCGCTTGCTTTAGTTTTTGCGTATGTTACAGTGCCGCCGAATATTTGAAATCACGCTTTGGCGCTTTTGCCTACACTGTCGCATTGCTCGGCCTGTCCCTTGCTTCGCTTCTGGCGTGCAGCATGGCCTTATCCGCAATGCTCTCCGGCACAGAATTTTACTTAAATATCTATATTTTCCGCGGCGTATCTGTTACGCTGCTTGCACCGATTGCGTTCGCGCTTTTGCTGATGTATTGCCGCACCGAAAAAGCAGATTTATCTCCCAAGGCGCTCAAAGCACAGTTCGCACAATTTAAATCGAGTCTTCGCCCATGGCACTTTCTTGTTATTGCGGCGGTTGTTGTCGTACTTTCCGTGTATCTTATACGTAGTGGCAACACCAAGATTTCCGGACTTGAAAACACCATTCGCAACCGCATGAGCGAGCTGACTTCAGCAAGACCGCGCACCAAAGAATTTTTAATCGGCTGGCCGGCAGTTGCAATTTTTGCCTACTACCGAAAAAGCAATATCAGCAAGCTTTTAACCTGGGCGTTCGGCGCCGGAAGCGCTATTTTGTTTGCCTCGGTAATGAATACCTTTTGTCACGTATTTACCGACGTTTCCACCTCGGTTTTGCGTACTTTAGGCGGCCTTGTATTCTCCGTGCCGTTTATTGGTATATTTACGCTCGCAAATTTATGCGTTGTAAAACTTTTTGTTCGTCGCAAACCTTGACGCAAGCGCAGACTTCTTCTTGGTAGAAGCCATCGCAAAATGAAAGGGTAGCGGATATCTCATCCGGTAATAAACAACAAAAACCCGAATACACGTATTCGGGTTTTTTTATTATACTTTGATATATTTTACACTGTACGGTTCTAAGTAACTGCCGGCGCCGAAATCAAATGTCTCGCCCGTCAGCAAATCCGTACCTGCGCCGGCATTGGCGTTATAATGCGCCGTGTAGTCTTCTCCGTCCGCATTGACCATCACAATCACGCGCTCGCCGTCTGCACATCGCTCAAAGATGAGTTGCTTATTTGTCATATGCAAAATATTGAAATTGCCGTAGCACAGCGCACGGCTTTCACGATGCGCCTTTACCGCACGCGCGATAAACGAGGTAAGCGTATTGCTCTGCGGCGTATCCACTGCCGGACGAAGCGCATCATCGCCGTGCTCTTTTCTGCCCTCTATCCCCCATTCACTGCCGTAGTAGATGCAAGGGATGCCGGGCATGCCCATCAAAATACCGTAGGCCAACGGCAAATGGTTTGGATTTGTCAGATTGGAAGCAAGGCGTGTCACATCATGATTATCCACAAAGGAAATGAGGTGCATACCACGATACATGCACCAGTCTTCGCTCCCGAAACGGTTGCGCAGAGAGTGCCCGATTTCAAACATATTCATCGAATTGAGCGACGAATAAATTCCCTTAAAACACTCATAATTTGTAGCACTATGCAAGGTTTCACAGTTGACGATTTCGGCGTAATTGCCGTGAATCATCTCGCCTGCGAGGAAAAAGTCTTCCTTTTCGTTAATGCACACACCGCGCAGTTCACGCATAAACTGACGGTTGAGCATATACGCCACATCGAGTCTGAGGCCGTCGATGCCGAACTCACGAATCCACATCCGCACGCAGTCAAACAAATACGCTTTGACCTGCGGGTTGTCTAAATTCAGTTTAACCAGTTCAAAATGCCCCTCCCAGCCTTCGTACCAAAAGCCGTCATTGTAGCAGGAATTGCCGTCAAACGAGATGTAAAACCAATCCTTATACGGCGAATCCCCTTTCTTTTCACGCACATCACGAAAGGCAAAAAAGTCTCGGCCGACATGATGAAACACACCGTCTAAAATCACGCGGATGCCGCTTTCGTGCAAAGCATCACACACCGTTTTAAAATCCGCATTCGTGCCGAGGCGCACATCCATTTTCGTAAAATCCGCCGTATCATACCCGTGCGCGCTGCTTTCAAACACCGGACAAAAATACACCGCACCGATGCCCAAATTCTTTAAATGCTCCGTAAAATCCAGCACCTTCAAAATACGCGGCTGCAGTTGTCTGTCATTTTCGCGCGGCGCACCGCAAAATCCGAACGGATAAATCTGATAGATCACACTTTCATAATACCACATGCGTTGTCTCCTTTATCTGTAACTCTGTTTATTTTACCATAAACCACACGCAAATTCAATGTCACAAATTGACAATAAGCGACATAATATGTTATAGTAAATCCAGGTGATATTATGAGAAAGCTTTATATAATCCTCGGGGCCGGCGTACTCGCTATCCTCTTGACACTCACGGCCGTTTTCGCCGTAAATTATCTGCAGCGCGAAAGTGCACGACATACGCAGACCGCCGAAAAAATACAAGCGCTTTGCGACAGCATAAACAAAACAGAATATTCCAACGCGCCGGACTATCCGGAGGCTGTAGAACAGTTAGAAACGGCAAAAGCGCTTTTAACAACCCTGCGTCGCGATACGGAAGCCTTAGAAAAGACCGTCTTTGCCGCTCAGACACATTTAGATTCCCTCGAAGAGAATCCCGTCTACAATTATGATATGCAGGAACTGGAACCTTTGATTGCCGAAATTCTCAAAGGCGCACCCGGCAACTGGTCACTCTATTTTGAAATCCCGAACACAGAGCACCAAATTGAAATCAACAACCGCGCGGTGCATGCGGCAAGCACGATTAAACTGTTTAATATGCTCACAGTCTACGATGAGTTAAACAAAGGCAATCTGGAATTGGATGACGCACTGCAAGCGCGTATGGAAGCGATGATTACCGTCAGCTCCAATTCGGATTCCAATTTGGTAGTCAGTGCCATCGGCAACGGCAATTTCTTTGCGGGCGCAAAAAAGGTCACCGAACTTGCACACGCGCTCGGCGCGCTCGATACACAACAAGAGCATATGCTCTATGATGACCCTGTGGTAACGCCCGGCAAAAACAGAGTTTCGGTGCGCGACTGCGGTCTTGTGTTAGACAAACTCTACAACGGTACATGCATCACTCCGGAATACGATGCACAGATGATTGATTTGTTAAAACAGCAGACGCGGCGCTTTAAGCTGCCGCTCTATCTGCCGAAAGGCACCGTGCTCGCGCACAAGACAGGCGAAAACTCCCGTGCTGAACTCGATGTCGGTATTGTGTATTCACCAAACTGCGACTACATTTTATGCATCAGTGTCACCGATTTTAACGGTGCCCCAGTACGCCACACCTTCGGCAAGATATCGCAGGTCATCTATGAATACTTAAACCCATAAAGCGTATGTAAAAAAGGTGCTGTAAAAACAACTTTACAGCACCTTTTCTTATTTTGCAAAATAGCCTAAACTTTCATAAAAATCGCCGTCGGCGCGCACACGCTGTTGCACCGCCTTGGCAAAACTTGTTGCACACGGCAGTTTCTTTGCCATATACCTGGTCGTATTCCAGTAAAATACGTATTTGAGTATCGCATCGGATTTATCCGCACGCACAATGGTAAACAAATTTTGGAGCTTTACAATATTGCTGTCCGCAGGCAGGATTTCTTTTAAAGAAGTGTCCAGCAGCCAACTGTGGCAGGTAAAATACTTGTATTCAAATTCCGGGAAATACTTTGCAAAAAATGCCTTAGCTTTTTCAATGGAGTCTGCGCACGCAGACGGCGTCATAGCTTCGCCCTCCGGAATATGCACTTCAATTACATTATCACCCTTCTGCACACCAATTTCGGGAATATCAAACTCCGAACCCGCCATACAGAACTGCAAACGGCCGAGTTTGAACAGTTTCATGTCCATGTGACGTTTCAGCCACGCAACTTCGCCTAAGTAAAGCTCTCCTTTGATGCCACTCCACACATCCGTCCAAATGGAAATATCGCCCAGTGTATCCATTAAAATTTCTTCGGAGATGCCCTTTTCTTTGTACCGTCTTTCCAACTGCTCACAGAAGAAAAGGTACGATAAAAGATTTCTCTTGCCGTCCGGCTCGGTTACATCGTAGCCGTCAATCGTAATGGCGTCCGAAATTTTCACTGTCTTTAATGCGCGCTCAAATTCGCCCTTGTATAAATCTGCAAAGCCGATTTTATCATGCCACTTGCGGATAACATCCTTGACCTCATCATTGACAGGACTCCACGCATTTGCATCGTCCTCGCTCGGGCGCGCATGCTCTACCGCCGTGTCGGTCTTGCCCAGAAACCGAAGCACATTGTTGTAATAAATATTTTCACGCACTGCTTTACATACACCAAATTTGTCCATCAGCTTGCGGTCGGTTTCCAACCAATGCGCTGCCCAGCTGCTGCTGTATTTCTCGGCATAGGTGTCCGTACCAAACATCAGATTATGGTTAAAATCATACCCAATCGTAAACAGCTTTGCCATCAGTTCTTCGCGATAAATGTCCGGTGTGCCCGGTGTTATATCCAAAAACATTTCCGCGTGCTTGGTTGTGCCCTTGTTGTCCGAGTTTAAAAACTTGCCATACATGGCAATGCACTCGTCCATCCACGGCCACGAACAATGTCCCATCGAAAAACGCAAGCCCTCGATGTGCAAAAGTGACTCCCAGTTCATCGGGCGATTGTAGGCCGACGATACCTTACCATCCCACAAAATGCCGGAATGGAAAAACACCGGTTTGCCTTTCGAGGCAATATACTTTAAAACTTCAATAGACTCTTCTTCATACACAAACAAAGTCGAGCAAATGATTTTAAAGCCGTCAATACCGTCCTCAATCGCCTTGTCAATATTTGCTAAGATATTGTCTTCGCGCGGGTCAATCCACAAAATCGGAAACAGGCGGTCGCGTCTACCCTCGCAGAATTTCAGCACCGCTTCGAGACGCGGCTCAAAATCCATGCCCGTCACCGGGTTGTGCTGTTTCGGACGCGGTGAAAAAATACAACCGCCGTACACGCCGGCCTTCGCCATATTGTCTAAAATATCGCCCTGCTCGGGCACAGGCCCCATATGAATGTGCATGTCTATAATCTTCATAACCTTACTCCTTATCGAGAGGAATAATAATATTGTAAGTATGCTCGGCGCTCTTGTCCGGCATAATTGCCCAGGAAATCACCTTCGGCTTGCCGTCCTCAAAATAAATCTGCGGACGCTCCATACGGTGCACCGGATGAAACCCGTCTTCAAATTCCAGTTCGTTTTTATAGGCCAGCGGATGCTGAGCATCCGGCGCCCAGTCAAAGCCGTTCTCCGATACAAAAAGTGCCGTATGGTTTCGCTGATAGGTCTTGGTAAAATACCCCTGAAAATCCTTGGCAAGACTGTAAAATTTGCCGTCCTCATACCAAATAAACGCATCTTCTACCGACCAATCGTGCTCGGGATTAACCATAATCGGCTTGCCGTATTTCACAAACGGTCCCTGCGGATGCTCTGCTACAGCGATACCGCAAACCACCGCACCGCCCTTTGGACGCTCGCCGTTATCGTGCACCGCCTTGTAAATCATATAAAACTTGCCGTCCGGTCCTTGGGTTACGCTCGGGTTAGAAGTCATGAGCGAGTCAAAACTGCCCTCGGTCACATCCAAAACAGGCTTTTGGCAATGCACAAACGGTCCGCGCGGATTATCCGCCACAGCACAGCCTACACGCTGATGATTTCTGTGGTTCCAGTATTCACCGTTGCCGTAGTTGCCCATATGATACAAATAGTATTTACCGTCCACTTTGAGCACTGCCGGATTGTGGATAGAATGTGCATCCCAACCGCTACCGGTGCCTTCGAGTGCAATGCCGCCGTATTGAAAGCCGCCGTAGGGGTTGTCGCTGACTGCCCAGCCGACCTTGGAGCAAATGACCCACTGGTCGTTAAATGCGCCTTTCGCCTTCGGCCAGAAAGAAAAATACAGATAGTACAGCCCGTCATCGCCCTTGGTGACTGTGCCGCACCACACAAAATAGTTTTCCATTTCAAAGATTGAATTTTGGTTTACCTTTCCCATTCGCTTTGCAAAATCCATAAAAACACCCCTTTTGCATCATGGCTTCATCATACTACAAAAGGAGTGTGTTTTCAATATAAAATTATGCACAAGTTTAATATTTTTTAAGCTTTCTGATATAACGAAATGTCGCTTTTTCACCGTGCTCTTTGAGCATCACAAGCAGAGTTTCAATAAAATCGTACGTCTCCGGATGCATCGTCGATGCAAAGTTTTCTTTTTTGAAGTAATTGTACGGAAATTCATCCGTGTACTTTTTGCCCTGATAGATTTTGCTTGCCGCCACGCGGTCACAAAACATTTCCTTGACGTATTTTAAAGGCATCTTGACCGCAACATATTCGTGTGTGTCCGCATTCAAATCCCGCCAGTATTCAAAATGGTGCTTGTTTCTGCCCTTGTGGTGCATCCATGCTACGGAGTAGCCAAATTGTTTACGTTCATCCACAATCGGCGAGTGCGTACCGGAATAAAACTTTGCGCCATTTATAAACTCCGTCGGCGAATACTTCGATAAATCATGCAAAAGCCCCTGCCAAAAGATACCGGCTTTAAAGCAGTGCTCAATGACCTTATGACGGTGCTTTGTAATTGTATAAAAATGACCAAGTACGTTCATATATATCCCCTTTTGGCTTTTACCAAGAGCACTCAATCAGATCGTCTTCGCGCAGGGTCATCTTCGTTGCGTACGAGGCAGACTTTTCTTTGATGTACTCGTAAATTTCAGTGCCGTAATAGCGTAGCGCAGGTTTTCCCCCGTCATTTCGCTAATGCGAGCGCAGTCAAAATCGTAACTTCAAGGCCCACCGGAATAGAAGCCTTGGACACCCATTCTTCACGCGTATGCATATTTGCATATGTATTTGCACCTATAGCCAACGCCGGAATGCCGAGCGACAGCGGAATGTTACAGTCCGTAGAACTGCTGTTCCATTGAATCGGCTCGCCGATTGCTTCTTCGTATATCGGATTTACAATCGCCTTGAGTTCTTCTACTTTCTCCTGGTCAATATTTGCACACGGGCGATCACCGACCAAAGTTACCTCCACAGATACTTCCTCCGTGCGCGCCGCCGCAAAAATTCTTTCAAAATGCACTTGCATCGTTGCAAGACAATCTCTATCATCGGAGCGATACTCGCAAAGCATTTTTGCACTCTGCGCAATGGTATTGACCGAAGTGCCGCCCTCCACGATGCCGACATTGTATGTGGTCTTTGTGCCCTCTTTTTTCGGCACATTGATTTTATAAATCTCCGTAATGATTTTCGAAAGCTCCGCCAAAGCGTTTTTATTGCCGAACGCGCCGAACGAATGGCCGCCCGGTGTTTTTACCTCTACGCTGTAACGGTGCGATCCGACACAGCGGTCTGAAGCACTGTTCAAATTTGCATCCAACGTAAAAAACTGCTTAATTCTGCCTTCAAAATCCTTAAACAACTGTCTTGTCCCCTTTAAGTTACCAAGGCCCTCTTCGCAGGAATTGCAAACAAACATAATGCCCTTTTCCGGGACAATGTTGTTATCTAAAAAGTACTTTGCCGTATGTAAAAGCACCACGACGCTTGCCGTATCGTCGGCAACGCCCGGAGAATAAATTTTTTCGTCATCCTCCGTGTACGGCATCGGCTCCAAATCCGGAAACACCGTGTCCGTATGCGCGGCAAAGACCGTGATTTCATTGCTATCCTTACAACCGAGCGAAAAAATTACATTGAGTGCTTCGTCAATATATACACCCTTTGCGCCGATGCTTTCGAGCCACGCCTTACAGTAAGCCGCACGGTTTTCCTCCTTGTGCGACGGTGCCGGAATGCCGCAAAGTTCCTTTAATGTTTGAAACATGGATGCAGTATGTTCTGACACATAACTTTTCATAATCTTTCCTCCTGACATTACTCGGTTAAATTTTTATCATTTTGCGCACGAATAGTCAAATGTTTGCTTTCGAAACTTTTTCGTTAATCTGCATTTTTATAAGATAATACCCGTATGGTCTTACTCGGAAAAAAGAAAAAGTCCAATACTTTCGTCTTTTTTGCAACCCAAGATGCAAATACACTCATGCCCAGACCGGCAACCAAGCCTGCAACCAAATGCACCGGCCAGAATACAATGCCGACGCGCATCAGTACGATGCGCACGCCTGCCGTAAAAATCGTATGCAAAAGATAAATCTGCAAGGAATAGCGGTTTAAAAACGCAAGCGCCTTTGCAAGCGGCGAGCATGTCTGCAAAAGCGAAATCAGCTGAATGCTTGCATAAACGCCGACGATGAGCAAAAATTCCTTGTGCCCGACCAATGTTGCCTTGCCGTAAAGCACCAGCGCAAAACCCAAAACAAGATGTAATAAAATCACACACACCTTGGTCACACGCGGTAATTTTTCCAATGCGTTAATGCACAGACAAAAACCCAGACCGAATGCAAGCGCACTGTCTAAGGCATAAGAAATACTGCCGAGTGTACCGCCGAGTGCCGGTACGATATAGGCCACCGCAACGGCAAGCACCGTCAATAGCCACGGCTTTAAAAAATCGGAAAGCAATGCCCAAATTACAAGCAGAAAAAACAGCGCATACAAATACCAATACTGCGCAACGGGGGTTTTCCAAATGTAGAGAATATCGGAAAGCTTAAACATGGTATTTGCACTGCCCACAAAGCTGTTAATGCAAATATACACAACGGAAAACACCACATATGGTACGCCGAGATTGAGCGCCTTGTACGCGATAAATCCAAGTCTTGATTTTTTAGAACGCCATCCGTCCGTCAGACGGTAAACATTGCCGCTTAGAAACAGAAACAGCGCTACATGAAACGACCATATAAATGTTTCCAATGCGGTAAAAAACGACGGCATCGGCACACCGGCATTACGCATGCCCATAATCACATGCCCGAACAACACCAAAAAACACGCATAGCCGCGCAGGTGGTCTACCAATGTATTTCTTTGCATTATTTCACCCCGTCTTTTTTACTTTCACACGTTGCGGATACAATGTACTTCGGTCTGCCCTTGATTTCCTCGTAAATGCGCGCCACGTAATAGCCGATAATGCCCAGCGAAATCATCATAATACTACCGATGAAGATGGTGACCCAAATCACCGTGGTCATACCTTCCAAAGCGCGCCCCATCAATTTGTCGACCAGCGCCCACACACCCAAAACGGCCGTAACCAACAGCATAATAAAACCCAGCACCGTGACAATCTGCATCGGTGCGGTCGAATAGGCGGAAATGTTGGAGATTGCATAGCGGATGAGGCCGACGGTTGACCACTTGGACTGTCCCGCCCCGCGCGCCTGCACCTCAAATTCCACCGTTGCTTTTTTATACCCCACCCAAAACGAAATGGCTCTGAAAAAACCTTTGCGTTCGGGGATGCGGTTAATCACATCCATCACCTTACGGTCGAGGAGTTTAAAATCCGATGCATTCGACATGTCAAACCCCACCATGGAACTAATCAGCGCATAAAAACTGCGTGCGGCAAAACCGCGCAGCTTATCCTCTTTGCCGCGTGAAATTTTCACGCCCTCCACAATCTCATACCCCTGCGTCCAAAGCGCATACATCTCAACAATCTTTTCGGGCGGATGCTGCAAATCGCAATCGAGCACTACGGCGCAATCCCCCTGCGCCGCCGCAAGTCCTGCGGCAATTGCGGCTTCCTTACCGAAATTTCTGGAAAAATGCAAACCGCGAATATACGCAAACTCCTTTGTAAGGGCCGTAATTTTGGCATACGTATCATCCGTGGAACCGTCGTCAATAAAAATGATTTCAAACGGAATTTCTGCATCGTTTAATATGTCCGAAATCGCATGGTAAGCACGCTCGATATTCTCGCTTTCATTGTAAGCAGGCAAAAGCACGGACAGCATAAGTCTCACTCCTCTTCAAAGATTTTTTCCAATTGGGAAACCGGCATTGGTTTATAGTAGTAAAAACCCTGAAGCATATCGCAGCCGACCTCAACGGCCGCCGCTTCCTGCTCTGGCGTTTCTATGCCCTCGCACACCGCTTTAAAACCGAGTTCGTGCGCCGTACGCACAACACTTTGCAAAATCGTGTAGCCTGCCGGCGTGGTAGCATTTTTCGTAATGGACCTGTCGATTTTTACGGTACTGATGTCAAAATTCTGCAAATCGCCGAAGGTCGTGTACCCGCTGCCGAAGTCGTCGAGCAAAATCAGAAATCCCATTGCACGCAGTGTACGTAAGTTTTCCTTCATCTGCTCGCGCGCTGCGCCCGTAATGCTTTCATCCTCCAGAATTTCAATGGCAAGCGCCGAGGCCGGCACACCATATTTTTTTATAAGCTCTGTAATTTTTTGCACAAAGTCCGTCGCACAAAGCGTCGCTCTGGAAAAGTTTACCGTGTACACATACGCACTGCGCTGTGCAAGGCGGTTTGACACCCACTTGCAGTTCTTCTCGAAAATATAGTAATCAAATTTATCGTTTAAACCGACCGAATTGACCGCCGACAAAAATCTGCCCGGCGACAAAACGCCCTCTTGCTCGGAATTGAGGCGTGCAAGCACCTCTGCACCGACAATCTTCTTTGTTTTCGCATCGATTACCGGCTGATACTCCAGAAAAAAGCGATTGTTGTCAATCTCAGCTTCAATTTTATTTTCAATGTCAATCTTCTGTTCAAGCGTCTTAGACCCCGCACTGGACCACTCCATAAACGGCTTGTGCTCCGCCTGCGCCAGCATAGACGCTTTTTTTGCACGCTCCAGTGCAGTTTCATACTCTGCTTCCGTTGTACTTGCACAGTAATAGCCGAAAGCATAGTCCACCACATTGATGGCCTTATGCTTTAAAAGCAGCTGTCCGAGTTCGGTAATGCAGTCCGCAATGGCGGCTTTGGCTTCCGCCGCCTCCCAGCCGCAAAGCACAATATAGCCGGCTTCCTCGCATACGGTAATGCCGCCGGCATCCGTGTAAAATCTGCGCAAAAACAAGCCTGCAATCTCCGTTTCCAATCGCTCGATGTCCGAGGACGAATACAGGCCGCGTGCACGGTCAGTCGAAAGCATAATATAAAGCATACATCTTTGTGCACGATTGCGGACAAACGCATCGTAATGTTTTTTTAAACGTGCCGAATTTACAAAATCCGCGCCGGCCGTTCCCTTCGCCGTGCGCACACCCTGCATTGCAAAATAGGCACCGACACCACCAAGCACCAGAACACACAAAACCAGGATGGTAAGCAGTATGTAAGGATATTCAAAAAGAATTTTCAAGCTACATCACTCCTAATGTCATTTTGCCTTTGAAAACTGCGGAAACGAAATGTCGCCGCCGGTATGCGCGTAGCCGACGCGCTTGGCCGCCTCAATGCAGGCAAGACCGTCTTTTTTCGCTCTTTGCTTTCTTGCTACCGTTTCAGCCAGGACAAATCCGAGCGGGAAATGTGCAAGCGCACAAAGCAAATCTTTTTTGGCAAGGCCGCTTCGCTTATACTCGGCAAGCACCTCAAACACGGCATAATCTATTGCGCGGGGTGCGAAGGTGCGCGTTTTTGCATTGGCCTTTTTAAGCCAACGATAAAATGCAAGCAGTTTTTTTATATCGCGCTCATGCGTAAAGTACACACCACGGATATAAAATTCCTCTAAATCCTGCGGCAAATCTTCCAAGGTAGCCGCAAAATAGGTTTTTATAATGGATAACACCTCCGTTTGCTGTCGCACAAACGTTGTCTGCGTAATCTGCTTGTCGTGCAGACGGTAGAGCATCAGATACTCCGGCAAAATCTGCATCTTATGCCCTTGCATCACAAAGCGTGTCCACAGCTCCAAATCCTCCGTGCAGGTCAGATTGGTATCGTAGCGCAGAGATTTCATGACCTCCGCTTTGGCAATCACGCCCGGATGCAAAATCGGATTGGCCACCAAAAGCAGGGCGCGCAAGTATGCATCTTCGCCGATGCCGCCGCAGCCGCCCGATTGCACTTGTCCGTTTTTAAGCGTCATAAACCGACAACTCGACAGCGCAATATCGCCGTGCGTTTCCATGAACGCAAACTGTTTTTCCAGGCGGTCCGGCAGACAAATGTCATCTGCATCCATACGGGCGATATATTTGCCCCGCGCCAATTCAATCGCTTTGTTAAGGGATTTTGGCAAGCGTAGATTGACCTCATTGGTATGTATGCGGATGCGCGCATCCTTTTGGGCATACCTTTCCAAAATCTCGGCCGTAGAATCGGTGGAGCAGTCGTTGATAATAATGCATTCCCAATCCGTAAAGGTTTGCCCCAGTACGCTGTCTATTGCCTCGGCCAAATAGTCTTCGCCGTTATAGACGCTCATAATCAAGGATATTTTTACATTTTCCATAACATTCATCCCTTTTTTAAAATAGATTTCAAACGATGACACGCGCGCAAAAACGCATAGGCCGCACCATAACGGTTTTTCTGCATCAAAGCAATCGCAATACGGCTTTTCGGACTGATGCGCGCAAACCGCGCACGCCGCAATATTGTCTGCAAGCCTGTCGAGTGAATTAAATCCGTAATCTCACCGAGCCTTCCTTTGTGTCCGCCCTGCGCCGCTGCAGCTAAAATGGCAAAACACATAAAACAGCAATACCGCTCATGCTGTGCCTCAAAATCCGGCATTTTCGGCACGCCGTCACTTTGCAGATAGGCACTCACATTGGCAAGCTGTGTAATCTGCGAAGCCTTAAAATCCGTCGAAAGCGAATCGTCGCGAATGGTGTAGTAATACACCGGCGTATCGCTAAAGCACACGCGCTGTGCCTCTATGTAACACGGCATCACACAACTGATGTCTTCCCCGAGCGAAACTTGTGTCGGGATGCGCAGTTGGTGCTTTTGTGCCAACGTGCGCCGAATCGCCTTGCCCCACACGAAATAGTGCAAGTTTTTCATGTTTTCATCCGAAAGCAGTTTCGGGAAAACTTCCTTTTCCAAGCGCGCCTTATCGTAAAGTCCCGGCGCCGCCAAATCTCGCACCGTCGGTCCGTATACGCCGTTTCGATAGATTTGGTGTGCAAAACAAACCATATCCGCATCCGTATCGGCAATGCACTTTGCCGCCGTTTCCAGCGCGCCATCCATTAAAGCATCGTCGCCGTCGAGGCAAAATACATATTCGCCTTGCGCTATGCGCAGCCCCGCCTGTCTGGCGCTGACCAGTCCACCGTTTTCTTTATGTACCACGCGTACACGCACATCCTGATTTGCGAAATCGTCGCAAATCCCGGGGCAGTTGTCCGGCGAACCGTCATCGACTAAAATCAGTTCAAAATCGCCGCAAGACTGCGAAAGCACGCTTAAAACGCAACGCTTCAAATATTTTTCAACCTTATAAATAGGTACAATCACCGAAAATAACATAGCTTACCCCTTTCGCAACGCGACAATCCATGTTTGCAAACGATAGAGTCTGTATTTCATCAAAAAGGCAAATACCGCCTGACGTACGGGCAGTTTATACCACGGGTACGTTTCCAGTGCCGATGCAATATGCGCCTGCGTGCATATCGTCTTTAACCGACTGCAAAGCGTACCAAACGGCATCTTTGTATCAAACGCATGCAAAATTTCCTGCGCGCACAAAATGCGCCCAAACCCCTGCGCCGTGCGGTCAAAGTACAGCCGATACTGCGCCGCCGGCATTCTCTTGGAAAAGCGCTTTTCCAATTCCTTTAAAAACACCGCGCTTTTTTCCAAACGTTTCGGGTTATAGGATTTTGAAACGGATTCGCCGTTTCTACAGTAGCAGTAAAGCGCACCCGGCACACCGACTGCCTTTTGTGCCGCACAAAGACAATCCACCGAAAAAAGGGCATCTTCGGATAAAATATCGCGTTCAGATAAAAACCGCAGCCCGTTTTGCCGCACAAAATCCGCGCGGTACAAATTCGTACACACGCTCATCCCGTAGCGGCTGTCATCTTTTTCGTGCGGCAGAGCACCTGCTACACCGAGCATCAACTCGCAAACTCCTTCGCCTTCAAAAACCGTTTCTTCGTAAAAGGACGATTTTTCTATGCGGTCGCCCGCCTGCGAAAACATATTGCCGTCCACAAAGCACATACCGCTCATCGCCACCTGTGCGCCATGGCGCTCCGCCGCCGTATACAAGTTTTCAAACATGGTCGGCTCCGCATAATCGTCGGCATCCACAAAGCCGATATATTTCCCCGTCGCCAGTTCCAAGCCGGAATTTCGCGCCATGCCGGCACCCTCGTTTTGCTTATGCAATACGTGGATGCGATTGTCTTGCGCCGCCAGACGGTCGCAAATTTCACCGCTGGCATCGGGCGAGCCGTCCTCGATTAGAATAATTTCAATTTCCTTTAATGTCTGCGCCGTAACGGACGCCACACAGCGCTGTAAATATGCTTCCGCTTTGTATACCGGAATGATTACACTCACTTTCGGTTCTGTCACCGCACTACCTCCGCTCTGCCAGTTCCTTATAACAATCTATAAGAATATCACAATATTTTACAACGCTCAAAATTTCTTTTGCCGCCGCAAGACAGTTTTTGCGCAGCGCTAAAAGCTTGTCTGCATCCGGCAAGATATTTTCCAGCGCCTCCGCTACCGCCTGCGGTGTCGGCGCGGCCGCCAGCGTACCCGTCACGCCGTCTTCGACCAGTTCCGCCATACCGCCGTACGGCATGGTAACGGCCGGCACACCCAGAGCGCGCGCTTCCAATATAGATAACGGACAGTTTTCATAACATACGGACGGCGCAAGCAGAACCGCGGCATTGGCCATCGCGCCTTGCAACGCTTCTCCTTTTAAAAAACCGAGCATTTCCACATTTTCGATGCCTCTGAGCACCGCCGCATCCGGCCCGTCGCCGGCTACAACAAATTTGCGGTACGGCAAAAGACGCGCAGTTTGTGCCAAAAGTTCGACGCCCTTTTCCTTGGACAGTCGTCCGGCAAAGAAGATATAATCCTGCGCCGTTTCGCGCGGGCAAACCGTCGGCGGTGCAATAAAATTATGTATCGCTAAGGTCTTTCCTTTGTAAAACGCTCTTGCATCCAATAATTTTTTCTCCAAAAACCGACTCGGGCAAATATATAAATCCACTTTTTTATATGTACCCAGCGCACCGTAGAGTTTTGCCTCCAAAACGCCGAGCAAACTCTTTACACGCGACTGATGAATACATTTATGTTTAAAACAGTTCCATACCGCGCCATCGGCACATTTTTCGCACGGCTTATGCGCCGCAAAATCGTAAAACAGATGATTCGGACAAAGCATCTGAAAATCATGCACCGTCTGCACAAGCGGTATGTTTCTTTCCTTAATTGCGTAATAAATGGAAGGCGTTAACTGAAAATTGATGTTGTTTACATGCACAACATCCGGGCGAAATTCATCAAGCACGTGCCCGATTTTCCGCTTTGCCTCCACAGAATATAAGATTTTAAACGGATACAGAAACCGCGAAAGGCCCTTGCTGTGAAAATCCATATTCTGCGTATACAAGCCACTGCGGTTGCCGACACAGTTTTGCTCGTCCGCCATGCCGAAATACTCCACCGTATGGCCGCAGGCTTCAAATTGTTTGCCGAGCGCAAGCATATAGCTTTCACTGCCGCCGCGCGGATATAAAAATTTGTTGACCATCAAAATTTTCATAGCAACGTGTCCTTCTCCCGTTCCCGATTTTCTTCCGATATATGACCAAACATTTTGTGTTCCGTTGCGCGCACGCGCGCATCAAAGCCGCTTCCAAGCATCAAAACAGCTAATACCGTCGTCAGAAGCGGAAAGTTCATCGTGTTATCCGTCGAGGATACAATCACGAGATACACCAGCAGCGACAGCGTCAAAATCGCATTTTCCGTATTGTCTTTCGCCCCGAAATAACAAACGCGCACCGTGGTCATCGAAACGAGCCATAAAATGTAGCCCCAAAAGCCCAGGTCGATAAAATACTGCAAAAAGTCATTATGTACCGACGAAACACCGACGTGCATATTTGTGCTGAGCTGATAGGTCAAAAAGCCAATGCCGTTGCCCAAAAACTCCGGCGAGAATTCATAAAACTTATCCACCGCATCATAGATTTGTACACGGCCGCTCGTGTCAATCCCCATCTGCTCCAAAAGCGTGAAAACATCCATTTTAATCAGCGCCACATAACCAATGAGCACCAAAGTCAAGACAACCGACAGCGTAACTGTCAGGCGTTTTGCCGTCTTGGTGTGGAATTTGTCAATGAATTTGAGCATCCAGCCGAGCGCAAGCGCCACCGCGATGGCGATAATACCGATGCGCTTAAAAGCTGACAAAAAGCAAAACAGCGTTAACGCCAGCAAAATATAAAATACTGCATCGTTTTTCGGCTTTAAACCCATATAAATCAGGTATGCGCCCAAGCAGAAGGCAAGTTCATGCACCTCGGCCTGTACGATGATATCTCCCGTCACCGCTGCAAAACTGGTAATGAGCGCAATGAGCTCGGAGAAATAACTGCCGAAGCCGTATTCTAAAATAATCGTGCCAATCATTAAAAGGTTCGCAATCAGTACGGCCACCAGATTGTACCAAATCCCCTTTTCGCCGAACACATATAAAAATGCGGCGGCGGCAAGTGTAAACGAAAGCATGTTGGTGTAGACGAACGCACCCGACAAACCGCGGGCAATGACATCCGTGCCCACACGCTGGGTAAACCAGATAAACAGCGAGGCAAAAATCGTGACAAACAAAGGCAGACTGTAAATCAATGCATCCTTTGTCGCCGCGATGCCGCGCGCAATATTGGGTTTATACAAAAACATGCAAAAGGCCGAACCGGCCAGTACAAGGGCAAAGGCGTGTCGGTACGTCACAAAGATGCCGAGATTGATGACCTGCGTAATAAAGTAATACAGCATCACACCGAACGCCGTAAAATAAACCGTCTTTACGATTTGCGTTCCCTTTGCGCCCACACGCTTACCCTCCTTTCCTTTGATAGCAAAACCTGTTTACTGCACCGTTTCGCTCGTCTGTACCGGATCGGCTACAAAACTTTGCTTGCTTGCAATCGCCTCCCTGAGGAGCTTGCGCGCCGTCAGGTTGGCTTTCATATTCTCCGCAATACCAATCTTGTATTCGATGCCGATGTCCGCATGCTCTTCGCGCTCCTGCAAACGAAGTTTAAACAGCGATAAAATATCTTCGACCGTAATATAATCCGTACCGTCGGCCAAAATCACAAAACTGCCGTTGCCGTTGTAGATAAACAGCGCATTGGTTTTACCGAAGCTCTCCTTTAAAAATGTTGTAAACATCTTAATAATCTCATCGCCCGTCTGGCGCGAATACTGCGAATTGAGCGCCGACAGGTTGACGATGTCGACCATAGAGTAAACCACACCGCTGTCTAAGAGTTTTTTGTCCATGCTCTTTAAATATTTATCAAAGTATGCACGGTTGAACAATCCCGTCAAATGGTCGGTATAGAAAATATAATTGATAATATCGCCCATTCTGCCCAAAACAAATGCGCCGCCGAAGCACACAATCACCATAAAGACAAAGGCAATAATTGTATACAGATTTACATTGATACCCTGCTTTACAGATGCCGAAGACAGCACCGAGATGTAGCTTGCACCCAGATAAGCGTTATACTCGTCATTGGTCTGCATCGTCTTTTCGTAAAGCACATTTAATTCGTCTACCAAAGCACGGATTTCTTTGTCCGCCGCTTCGCGCTTTTGCGCATAGGTCGGGTCACAAAGCTCGCTGCAGGTTACCGCCGCACCTGCGCAAGCGCCGCCGCAACCGCCCGTACATTTGTTGAACGTATCAATTACATAACTGCAATAAGCAGAATCAATCATCTGATGCTCCTTTTGCTCGTTATGGTCGCGCCAGCCGTAAATCAGTTCATCGTAGGTCACCGTCTGGTCACCGACAAAGTTTTGCTCAATCAAATTGCGCTCGTGCAGATTGTCTAAAATATATTCGTAGGTGATATTGGTGTTGCCCGAATTGCGCATTTTCTCCACATAGGCATCAATCACCACGACGATATCTTCTACCACGCTGCGTTCTTTTTCATTGGCGATATTGTTATTATCAATTCTTGTGGTGTAATCGGAAATCAGCACTGCTTTGTTTTTCGTGAGCTGATGCTTGTAAATTTTGGAAAACAGTTCGGATACTTTCACATGGCGTAAATAATTAAATTCGTCCGCCAAATCGTTAAAGGATACGCCCGAAGCCGTAGAGCGGTAATACGGATTTTGCCCCATACGCTGATAGAGCGTCGAAAGCGTTTCATCAATGCTCGTATCAATGAGTTCAAGCATTTCGATGTAGTCATAATCCGCCTTGTATAAATTCTCCGTTGTATTGTTTGCCGGCGCAACATTTACGTATTTTTGGCTGTACTCGGCAAAGTAAACGTCGAGCGTTTCATCCAGGATGGTTCTTGCAAACTCCGCTCCCTCGGCGTTGGTCGCCGTAAAGGACACCACATAGGTGCTCGGCTCGTAAATATATTCTTCGCCTTCCTCAAGTTTGGCTTCCTTGCGCGCTACCTTATCCGCTTCCGGAATCGGCGTGATGCTGATTCTCGAAATCAGGCTGTCCACGGAATAAATGCCCGTCAGCCCCATACGGTTAACTACCTTGGAAAGCACCGCAGAAGACTTGATTTCTCCAACATCGAGTTTGTCTCCGGTCGGCGCAAGTCCCTGCTCCGCCTGCGGATCATTGTAGTGAATGACTTCCGATGCGACAAACGTATTGGATTTTTTCAAATTTATATGAACAAAGTAGGTCACCGCAAGGCAAAATACCAAGATGATCGGCAACAGCTTTTTCACATATTTAAACAGTTGAAAGTTTTTCATTTGTCCCACCTCCTATGCCTTTTTCGGAAACTTCTTGGAAATGGCATAGAGCATAAGCGAAAGATACGCAAATGCCGCAAACACCATAATGCTCTTTAATTCGCCAAACAGCGATGTGCCGTAGATGCTTACGGCGATACACTGGTTCATACGATAATCCAAAAATGCTCTGCTGGCGGCAACCGCCTCTTTGGCAAAGGCACGCAGACTTGCGTCAATGGAAGCAATCATTTCGTCTGCCGCAGGGCTTGCCGCAGCACCCTGCGCCTGCATCTTACCGATAATGAGGTTGTTGTCCATCACTTCTTTTTCATTGGCCGCCACCGCATCGCTAAACTCCGTGGCCTTGACGGAAAGCTCGTCGATACCTACCTTGGTACGACCCATGTAATACTTACCCGCCTCATCCCAGGTCGGCACCAGTACGACACGTGTCATTTCCTCGGCGTACATATCAATAGCCTCGTTGCAAAGCGCAAAGGATACGGCATTTTTCTGGCGGTCAAAATCGGTATTTTTATTTTGATACGACAGACGCTCAATGTAGCCGACCTTATCACGCGCCAGACCGTTTTGCAAAATGAGAGATTTCAAATTCTGCTCAATCTGCGTTTCCTTAAACTGATGTACTTTGCCTGCAATGGAGCCAAAGGTCGTATTGTTTGCCGTTACAAAGCTCGAGCTTTTCTGTTGCATCCCATACAGGTAATTCAAAATAGAATTTGCTTCCTTATCTAAATAAGAAACGGTGTCCATATATTCCATGGCACTGTAATCGGGCGGATTGTTTGCAAGGTCAAAGACAAAATCGTCCGTATAAGCATCAATGTAGTATTCCTTATACGCCGCCGCAATCAGCTGAATTACATTTTCCGCATCGAGATGCTGTGTATGCTTGGAGGCGTGATACTCCACCACAAATTCCGTGGAAATGTGATACTCGGACTTGTCTTGCACGTCGCCTTGCACATAAGGATATACGGAAAGGCATTGCGAAAGCTGTTTAACCGTCACATTTTCAAGCGCACCCATTTGAATTGCTTTTTCAACCACCTCGTCGCAAGTGATTTCCGCCGGATTATAACGCGTGCCGTTAGAATTCTTTGCCTGCGAAGCCTCGGAGTAGTTGAGCGCCAATATCGCCTGCACCGAATTTTTTGCATGTGCATGATTGAGCACGCCAAACACCGCCGTCAATAGAAATACAACGGTCAGCACCCAGACCTGCAAATAATTCGCCGTTTTAAACAGTTTGAAAAATTCACTGCGCGATATATTTTTAATACGCAGAAAAATGACTGCGATACCCACAAGTAAAAACACACCTGCTACCACATAAGGAAGTTTTTGTAAAATTCCGATATACATATGCGCACCGCCTTTCTAAAATCTGTTGATATCAATAATCACGAGCTCCGGCGGATTGTTTAACCGAAGCAATGTCTGATTGTCAAGACCCGCACTGACCAGAAGCGGTCTGCCCGCTACCTCATATCTGCCGTATGCATAAGCACCGCTGCGCTCCGGCAAAAGCCCGCCTTCCTTAGTATAAAGCGGTCCGACAAACGGCAACCGAACACTGCCGCCGTGCGTGTGGCCGCACAAAAGCACGTCACCCCAGTATTCCGACTCAAAGGTTTCATAGACCTGCGGCTCGTGCATCGCAGTAATTTTAACACTGTCTGCGTTTTCATACAAATAACGCTCATAGCTTTCGCCCGCATACGACCAGAAAGCCGACGGATTGGAGGTCAGCACCCCGTAAATATCCACCTGCGTTCTGCCGATGGTTACGGTTGCGGTTTCATTTTTCAGCACCTGCACACCGACTGCCGCAAGTGCGCTTTCCAACGCGTCCGTTTGTTCGCTGACCTTTTTGCCATCACGGTTTTGATTATTAAAACCAAATTTGGAATCAAGCGCATCCTGTGTCATAGACGAATCGTAATAGCGCTCCGCTTCGTTATTGCCGTAAATGTAGTAAGACGGTGCCACCGCGGAGAGCGCCTTGCAAAGCTGGACCGTAGCGTCCATGGAGTCCGCCGCCGCATCCAGACAATCGCCCGTATATAAAATCAAATCCGGCTTGAGTTTTTGTGCACGGTCAATCAGTTTTGCATTTTCTTTTCCGTAACTTGCATTATGCAAGTCAGAAATCTGCAACACGCGCACCTTGTTGTTTGCCTTCAAACTGCTCACGCTGTAAAACGTTTCTTTAAAATTACGGTTGGAAAAATAGTTTGCGCCAATCACCACTACGCCCAGCATAAACGCCAAAAACACCAAACCGAGCACAATCAGCTTCGCCGCGCGCCGGTTTTTGGCTTTGCGGCCGCCCGGACGGAGCGTATCTTCCGTCCCTGCCGCCGGCATCGGCTTCTTTTTTACATCCGCGCGTTTGCGCGCCAGCAGTTTTACCGAAACTTCGCGGCCGAGTACCGTACACACATGCACGCGAAGCGCATCTTTGTATTCCTTTAAAAAGGTACGCAGCGGCGCCGTGCCGTAATAGCCGATGATAACCTTTTTTTCCTCTATACTTTCAAACACAAAATGCTGAGCCCAGTTTTCATAAACCTCGGCAGGCAAAATTTCCTGCAAATGCGCTTTGATGCGCGCACCGGGCGTTTCATAGGTCTGCGGTGCAACCGTTTGTGTAAATTGTTCCATATTAACGCTTACCTCCCTTGTTTTTCAGCGCTTTTTCGTACAGCGCAAGCGTAGCGTCGGCGATATCCGGCCAGCGGTAGTCTTTTACAACGCTGTCCGCCTCTTTTTGCAGCGCATGCACCATTTCGGCATGTTCACACAAATCCAGCAATTTTTCCGCCAAATCGCGCACATCGCTTTTGTGAAAGTACACCACCTTGTCGCGCGCCACGGATACATTTTCCGGAATATCGGAGCAAAGCACCGCATCGTCGTAGGAAAGTGCCTCCAATAAACTCAGCGACATCCCCTCCAAATCGGACGGCTGACAGACAAGATAGGCATTGCTGTACATCTCGCAAAGCACATCGCCGGAAATAAAACCCGTAAATAAAATGTTCGGATTGTCCTTGGCTTTTTCTTTAAGCATCGCCACGTACGAATCGGTATCGCTCGTATCGCCGGCAATGACCAGTTTTTTGTCCGTTTTAATGCTGTTGTAGGCATCAATCAGATAATGCACGCCCTTTTCCGCCGTCAAACGGCAAACCATGCAGATATAATCCTCTTTATGCAAACCGTACAGTTGGGTAATGCGGTCCGCCTCTTTGCGCACCGGCTTTTCTATGCCATTGTGAATCAGCGTACAATCGCGATTGTAGGTTTGTTTGAAGTAATCCTGCGCGCTTTCACTCAAAACGATAATCTCGTCGGCATATTTGGCCATCACGCGTTCGCCGAACTTGATATAAGCAGCGCCGAAACCTTTGGCCCACTTTTCGCGTTGCCAATCGAGTCCGTGCACCGTTGCCACACACGTTTTTCCGAACAGTTTCGGAATCCAAAGCGCCGCGCACGGTCCTTCCGCGTGAAAATGCACGATGTCATATCGCCCAAAGGCGGCGCGAAAAGCCGCCGTAAACGAAGCAACCATGGCCGAAATTCCCTTAAAATCCAAAGTCGGCGCTGTTTTTAAGCGCACACCCTTATAGGTATGATTCTGCACCGTTTCAATATATTCATTTTCCACCTTGTCCGTGGAACGGTTATAGCACGTCACCTCGGCGCCGCGCTCAACCAGAAGCGGACAAAGCATTGTCAACACCTTTTCAATACCGCCGCGGCGCGACGGAATGACTTTATGACCAAGCATTGCAATTTTCATATGACTCTCCTATGTATGTGCGAATTTTTTATAGTTATCTTCCCGTCGCGGTCAGCATGACAATCGGCGTACGCAGCATAATCAGCAAATCGCCCGGGAAGGTGCGGTTTTGTATATAATCGAGGTCCATTTCTACCCATTGTTCAAACGGGATATCGTTTCTGTTTTTCGAAATCTGCCATGTGCAGGTAATGCCCGGCGTCACGTGCAAACGCAAACGCTGATAATCCGTATAGTGCACCACCTCGCGCGGCAACGGCGGGCGCGGCCCTACCAAGGTCATATCGCCGCGGAGCACATTGATAAACTGCATCAGTTCATCGAGCGATACCTTGCGCAAAAACTTGCCGACACGCGTAATTCTTGGGTCTTCCTTCATTTTAAACACCGGTCCGTCCATCTCGTTGTCCTTAACCAGTTGGTCAATCATCGCATCTGCATTGGCGCGCATTGTGCGGAACTTGAGCATTTCAAACTCCTCACCGTGTCTGCCGACGCGCACCTGCTTGTAAATCGGACCGGCACTCGGATCGTCAATGACAATTACTAACGCAATAATGAGCATGAGTGGCAGGAAGAACAGCAAAATCAGCGTCGCAAAAAAGATGTCGAACAAACGCTTTTTTCGCCAGTATCCGCTATAAGAATTTGCAATCATCGCCTCCAGGCGTTCTCTTGTTTTGGCATCTACCTTTTCTGTGTCCAAATGCGGCATTTAAAATCCTTCTTTCTCTATGTTGTTTAACTGTATCGCGGTTTGAAGTTCCTCTTTTCTGCCCGTTGCGGTATAAAATTTACCGAAACTTCTTGCACTGCTCTCCCAAGGAATGTCCGCTTTTTCACATCCGCCTGGGTGCAACAGCACCTCAATATCTGCGCCCTTGCGCGCGGCATGGCGCAAATAGTGCGGCAAAATCTTTTCTACGCGCGCGGTGTCCATCTTGCCCGAAAACAAAACGCCCATAAAATATGCACTCGGGATTTTGCTTTGCAAAAGCGCCTTGTAATTGAGCATCCCCAAAAACTTGAGCAGCCATTGCTTAACAAGGCCGGCCGGCGCATACGTCAGATACAATGACGGTGTCCGTAAATACGGCAACAGCGGCTCTGCCGGAAAACGCAGATACCGCACGGGGATGTTGTTTTCTTCAATCACGCGCAAAAGCACGCGGAAAATCAGCGGAATCATATGTACATGCTGATGCGCGTCTATCCACAGCGGCGTATCCGGCGTAAGCAGCGTGCGTACACGCGCAATTTGCGCCGAAAGTTCGGCATAGAGCGCCGTTTCCATCGCCTTACGCTTACCCGAAAGCGATAAGCGAAGCAGTCCGACAAAATCATATTTAAAATTACCTTGCGGCGTTGTCAGCACATTTTTTTCTTCACAAAGCGCCCTGCCCTCCGACAGATTCAAATGCACCGACCATGTAACCTCCGGCAAATCCGGCAACGCATCCGGCGGATGATTGGCAAACACGCTGATTTTGCGCACAGCGCCTTCGCGGACACTGCGCAGAATCTGCGCATCCGCCACCGACGACATGCCGTAATCATCTGCACAAATATACAGCATCCTTATTTCACCTCTGCCCCCAGTTTCACAATCAAAATACCGTCCTGTACGGCGATGCTCTCTTTATCCGGCCAAACAGGCATGTCCTGCACGGTCTTGGTCTGTACCAACTGCTGTTTTTGCGCACCGTACACAAAGGTATAATTTGTATTGCAATAATCGTTTAATGCACTGCACACCACGCTCTGCCCTACGCTTTCATCATCAAAGCGCAAAATGAGTCCGTCCGTGATGCCCGTCATATCGGGTGGCAGATTGACACTATACCCTTCGCTGCCATCCAACGCACCGACCACCACAATCTGCGTGCAGCCCTTTGCGCCTTCTGTCTGCTCAATGCGGTCTGCAATACGCATCAGCACGCCATAGGATTTTTCGTAGGCCATCTGCGCCTTGTGATAGCAAACGTTTGCCAGCACCACCTGATTGGAAATCAGCAAAATGCCGACGAGCAACACGCTCCATACTTTAGCAGCGGTCAGTTTCTTATTTTCAAACTGCAACCGCTCATAAAACAAAAGAAAGAATATGTAAAAGACTACGTAGCCCATTTTCATCAAATTATGATAATCTGCCTGCACATTGATTACGGCAAGCAAAAGTGCGGCAATCGGCAAGAGAACGATTAAAATGCAAAACAAAATACATTTACCTGCCGATGTATACAACCGTGCGCGGACAAATGCTGCAACGCCAAACACAGCCAACAGCGTAAACACACTGCAATTAAGCACATTATACACACCTGCGCCGTTTGAAAAATCAAAGAAGAAATTTATAAACGATTTACAAATCACATATAAAGAGGCTTTCAAATCGATATTTGCAACCGAAACGGAAGAACTTACCCCCTGATATTCCAAAAGAGTTGTCCCCGTCAGATGCAAAAGTGCAAGCAACACAAGATAATACAAAACCATGCCGCCAAGCCCCGCAAGTGCAAACGCGACCGTCTTTTTCCTGAGCACTTCTACACGCATCTTCTCAAGCAACAGCGCATCAATCAAATACACAACCAGCAACATCGCCGTCACCGTAATATACGCCTGATAAATCGCCACCGAAAGCGTAATACACAGTGCTCCAAGCAGGTAGTGCGGCTTATTTTGCGTCATCAGCAATGCCGCAAGGCAGGCAAGGAAAAATGCAATTGCATAGCCGTCTGCCACATAGTTGTACATCAAAACCGAGGTCACCGTCGGGAAAGTCACAGTCAATGCACCGATGAGCGCCGCCGTGCAAGTTTTTTTCAAACGAAACATCGCAACAATGCACACCGTGCCGAGCGCATGAAACAAAATCGCAAACACACCTGACAGCCACGGCAAATCGTAAAACGAACCGGGCGCACAAACGATGCCTAAAAGCCAACGCCCGAGCCGGAGCATATTTTGCCCGTCATAGCGAAACACGAGCGAATCCCAGTTTGGAATCCAGTTGGTTATTTTATAAAAATGCGCCAAAAAGCCGACCAACAGAGCGGCAAATAAACAAGATGTCCATGTCTTTGGGGTATTCTTTTTTATTTTTTCAAAAAATGTTTCCGGCAACTTTACCACTCCAACCACTTGAATTTATGCAAAAACTTTCCGTAGAGCTTATCATACATACGCACCCCGATGAGGCGCTTTATAAAGGTGGTCCGTTTGGAAACTGCGCTGGTCCACGAAGCACAGTAATGATGTATACAATATGTATTTTTCGTAATTTTCTTTTTGCCCGTATAATAATCCATTGGACAAAGGTATTCACACGGTAGCATCCGTATGCCCATGAACGTTTGCTTTTGATTGGTAACGTCCATGCCCAACTCTACTATAGTGTTTGTGTTTCTGTCCGGACACGGAAGCATGTCATACGTGCCGTCTTCGCGCACAAAGGAAATGTCGTCATAGTCGGCAAGCAATCTTTCTATGAGCGGATGTCCGGCCGGCGCCGCAAATCCAAGCCCCGTAGACACCGCACCCTTATGTTCAAATCCCATATAGCCGCCGTGTGCAACCAAATCGTCAAGCGGCTTTAAAATTTCCACGTCGGTGTCCAAATAAATGCCGCCATATTCGTGCATAACTTTCAGTCGCGCATAGTCGCTGACAAACGCCCATTTTTTGGCCGCATAGGCCTCCGCGGCATAGCGGTTTTGCGAAAAATCAAAATTTTCCTCGTTCCAACAGATAATCTCATAATCCGGACAGTATTTTTTCCAACTGCGGATGCACTTTTTTGCAAGCGCCGGCAAAGGCGCACCGCCAAACCAGCAATAGTGAATTTTTTTCGGAATGCTCATTTTTCAAACACCTCCGGCAAATAGCGAAACGCTTCGTGGTTAAAGATAAAGTTCACCAACAAAAACAGCGCCAGAATCCACGAGCCGTGCATAAGACCTTTTAAAACCAACGCACTAAACGAGAGCCCTGCAAAACTGTCTACGTAAAATACACACATCGCCACGGCAAAGACAGCACCGTTGATGACCCACAGCTTGTACGTCTGCCACATACTGCGCTCCAGTACCTTTTTATTGGCGTGGTATACCGACATTACCGAGCGGTAAATCAGTGCCGCAATTGTACCGACCAGCGCACCGCAAATACCGAACTTTAAGATGCCGAACACCGACAAAGAAAGGTTTAACACCATTTCGCAAATCGCATGGGCGCGTGTGTTTTTAAATTCGCCGGCAAATTCCAATACCTGCATACTCGGCAGTTTGCCGTTGGAAAGCAGCTGCGAAAGCACAAACAAAAGCACTAAGGTTGCATTGGTATACTCGGCATCGTTGATGCCGCCGGTATAAATCTGCACGAGCGGCAGTAAAAATACCGCCATCAGCGTGTAAACAGCAAAAGTGACCATGGTGTAGAGCATCTCATATCCCTTATATACACGGTCAAACTTTTCACGCGCGTGGGAATACAACTGCCCGTGTTTGTACGAAAAACCCGAAAGCACGCTTGTGATAAAATTCTGCGCCTGCGTAAAAAAGATATTGTAAATCGTGTAGACGCTGACCACCTTAAAATCACACAAAAAGGACAAAAGCAAAATATCGGTATTGCTAAACACCATGCCCGATATCTGATGCACCAAAACAGAGTTGCTTTGCGAAATAGCCGCAAAATCCGGCTTGGCTTTTGGGTCGAGCCACGCATAGTTTCTCTTGGCGTATACATACAGATAGCCAAGCTGCACAAGCGCCAGTACACAATAAACGAGCTGAATGAGCACCAGGCTGTCCGTCAAAAGCAAAACCAGAATCTTACCTAAGTTGCTTACCAGGTGCAACACCGTTTCCGATGTGGTAATTATGTATTTTCTGCCGTCCACCTCCATCAAAAGTCGGTACTTTGCCTGCACAAAATAACTAAACAAAGACGGAAGCGCCATTAAAATCACCATGGCAAAAACAACGTGCGGTGCTAGCGGCGTCGGCACTACAAAAGCATACACCGAAGCAATGACTAACACAATTCCGGTATAGATAATGCCGGTTTTTTTGTAAAACACGTGCGTTGCAGCAAGCACGCCGCTGCAAGCCGCATGATTCTTCTTTCCTACAGGGCCGTACAATGCCTGCGTCGTGGCACCGCCCACGCCGGCCTCCAAAAGCCACAGATAACCGAAAATCTGCTTGATGGTCGAAAGCACACCATTGACCTCTGAGCCGAAATTGTCTAAGTACAAACGCGGCAACAAAAAGCCCATCACCATCAAAACAACTTGATAGGCAAAGCCCGAAAGCATATTCTTTTGTATGCGCGTATCTTGTTGCATAATATCTCCTTTGGAATGATTTGCACGCAAATCATGCAAACAACGTTTGCAATTCACCTTTTATTCCACGCAATTGTCCAAATACCCCGCCGTTGCATTTTCCTTCGGCAGAATCTTTGCCGGATTGCCGAGTACTATGCTGTGCGGCGGTACATCGAAATTCACGAAGCTTAGCGGTGCGATGAGCACATCTTCACCAATGGTAATCTTTCCGACCACCACAGCGTTGGTGCCAATCCAACAGTTTCCCAAAAGCGTCGGCGTACCTTTTCGTTCGCCGCGGTTTTCCTGTCCAATGGTCACGCCGGTGCCAACGTTGATGTTTTTGCCCAATTTCGCATCGGGATGCACAATCACGCGCCCCGTATGCCCAATATAAAAGCCTGCACCGATTTGCGTACGCGCCGGAATTTGAATACCCGTTTTATACGAACGACGTTTTAATAAAAACGTATACCACAGTCGTAACGGCACAAAACGGCAAGTCTGCGCCTTGCGCAAAAGCGCAATATACGACAGCTCCGGCGGGCGCATGCATCTGCGCGCAAGCGACTCTCCCGCCTCGCCGTAGTAACGATATAAATCTTTTTGAAATACCGTGTTCATCTTCTTATCCCTCTTTATTTTCCAAAAACAACTTTCGCGTCACAAAATTATACACCGTCACAAACCCCGTCGCAGCGATTTTTGCAATCAGGTAATGCAAAGGCAATACCACCGCACCCAGCCACATAATCACTTCATTGAGCAAAAGTCCGCCGATGCTTAAAAGCACAAATAATATAAATTCATACACGCGGTTTTCCTGCTTGCTTTGAAAAACAAATTTCATGCTCAAGATGTAATTCAACACAACCGACACCGAAAATCCGGCAGCAGCCGCCCACAGCACATCCGTATGTAAAAGTTCGCAAAGCGCCGTCAGTACACTAAAATCAATGAGCGCGGCGATGACGCCGACAATACCGAAGCGAAACAGTTGCCCGAAAAGCTGTTTATTCATCACTGCCCTCCGAGGTAGACAAATCCTCAAATATCCAAACCGAGTCAATGCCGCTGCCGGACGAATCCGCGTTCGGATATACCGTCAGTTTCACCTGCACACCGTCGAGCTTTTTATACGTTACGCTCGGCAGATGTCCGCTTGCAAACTGTCTTTCCAACGCAGCAAAATCCAGGAAATGCTGCAAAACTCTGCGCGACTCCGGATGTACATAGTCATGCACATACTTTGCCCACGCCTGCGAAAAGCTCTGCTCCGTTTTCAGCGCTTCGAAAAAATACGAAGACATCAGAACGGAAATCGCCGTATCGCTTTCGTGCATCACGCAGCATACACCCGAATAGCGACAGGAAAGTGCGGACATAAAAGCATCAATCTGACCGACACCCGTATGCGCCGTTTCCATGGCGCGTTGCGGCACGCCGGCAGTCTGTGCGAATTCCTTGGTCTGATAATATTTCGCCTTTTCCACGTACATCGCTTTTTCGGCCGCGTTTACGATTTCTTCAATGTGCATCGACTTGTTGCCATACTGCACGCCGACAGAAATGTGATATTTCATCTCCTCAATTTGCGCATTTGCCTGTGCAATACGGTTTTGCAGCTCTTCTTCCGATAAATTCCATACAAATACCAAAAATTCATCGCCACCAATACGGTATACTCTGCCGTCGGTAAAAGTATCGGAAAGTACCTGCGCGATAAACATCAACATTTGATCACCTGCAGTATGTCCATAGGTATTGTTAAAATAATTGAGCTCATTGACATCCACAAAAATACAAATCATATTTTCTTGCACCTCTAGTTCAAGGTGCATGATATCTTCTTTGTAAGCCATGCGGTTCGCCACGCCCGTCAGCGCATCCGTATGCGCCATTTCTTCGGTCTTTGCCATATCTTTTTGGTTGTGAATGGCCATTGTAAAACAGATTGCAATATCTTCAAGCAAGGCATACACACGCTTATTCTTCGAGTTGAGTACACCCAAAATACTCACGCTGGCGTTATCGTTTGCGACGCACGCAAAGCAAACAGACTCTATGCCGTGTGCTTTCATAAAATCGGAAAATTCCGGCATGATTTTCTCCAGCGCCGCACCTGCGGTAATTTTAGACAGATACAGCTCGTTATGGTACTGCGTACGCTTTTTGGAAACATAGGCGAACAGTTGCGATACAAAGTACGTTCTCTCCTCCTCCGTAAGCGCACTTTGCGTTGCTCCCGGTATAATATATGAGTGCTCTATACCATGGCTGTCCGTTACAAAAGCGGAGCGCGCACGTGAATAAACCACTATCTCATGGAGCGCATCATAGATGCCGTCACTCTTTCGCTGAATACCCAGCAAAACCTTACGAATATCGGATGCTAAACGATTAATCACCAAATTCTTGCGCTCGGAAATAAAAAGCAAAAGCGCATAGAGGAGCATAACCAGGAAAATCAAGCACGCAACAAGCATCATGTAACTGGTCGTTCGACGCGCCGTCGCTAACACAACATCTGCCGGCTGTGTCATCATAATGTGCCAATCCTCGATTTCCATCGGCGCATAGTGTGCATACAAACGTTCCTTCGTGGACACGCCGTCAAAGGAAACAATGCCGTCCTGACCGCGCGATACGTCGTCTGCAAATGCAGCATAACTGTATCCATCGCCGAATTTGGTCTGTGCCAATTCTTCCAGGTTTCGGATAGATTTTGTTTTGGTGTTCAAAACGAGATTGCCATTGCCGCGCTCAATAATATACAAGTCTGCGTTTTTCGCTTTCACGCTGTCATAATATCTTTCTTTAAATGTCTCTAAATTTACAATACCGTACATCATGGCAACCGGCCTGTCATCCTTATCGCGGATGGCCACCGCACTGCGTACAACCTCCATGCCCGGTTTGGACAAGCTGTTGACTCTGCCGGTAACGAACTTGCCTTTTGCCGCTTCCTGCGTAAAATCCAGCCCGTCCCCGAGTTTAATCACACCATTTTTTGTAATAAAGCGGTTGTCCGGTAAAAGCACACCGATGCTTTCAAATAAACCGATTTCGCGGAAAGAATCAAATAACAGACTATAGTCTTTTCCCTCTGCATACAGCTGTTCCGCAAAACGCGCCATAGTCTCAAGATTTTCTCTGTCGGACATAAACTGCAGATTGATATCACGTTTGAACTGCTGCGTTTCATAGTGCAAAACGTCAAACGCCTCCTGCTCTGAATGGTAGTAGACATAATTGAGCATCGTTAATACAATTCCTATGAGCAATACAACAGCCACGGCCGTAAAGATTAATTTTTCTGCTATGCCTTTTCTTTTGTTTACTGTTTTCATACAATCACATCCGTGTCATTTTATTGTTGTGCCTGTTTTGCACGGTAGTCGCGGACAAAACGCGCGGCCTCCTGCTCGGAAATCGGTTTGGAATAATACCAACCCTGAATATATTCACAATTTGTTTTGGCAATCAATTCGCGCTGCGCCTCGGTTTCTACGCCCTCACAAACCACCTGTATCCCCATGTTATGTACCAACGCAATGATACCGTAGAGCAAATCCATGCCGGTTTTTTCGGCCTTGAGCAAAATACCGCGGTCGAGTTTGACCTCGCTGATGGGATATTCACAAAGGTTGACGAGCGATGTATACCCACTACCCATATCGTCGAGCGCAATCTTAAAGCCCATCTGCCGGCACTGTAAAATATTTTCAAGCGCCCGGTTGTAGTTTTTCTCAATGGCATCTTCCGTAATTTCGATAATCAGTTTCTCTTTGTCAAACACATACCGCGATGCAATCTCCCTGATGTGCGTCATAAAATCGCTTTCCGAAATCGTGATGCGCGTAAAGTTGCACGAAAGCGACAAGTTTTCAAATTCCGTGTCGCGCCATTTATGGAGCTGACAGCAAACCTTTTCGAACATGTAGTAGTCCAAACGGCTGATGCGACCCGCTTTTTCAAGTGCGCCGATGTACACCGCCGGCGAAATAACATTGCCCTCACTGTCCACCCAGCGGGAAAGTGCCTCGGCAGAAACAATCTGCTCGGTTTCCCTGTCGACAATAAACTGCATGTACATCTTAAACTCTTTACGATCAAATCCGTTCTCAATGCGTTCAATTAACCGCTTCTCTTCCACTTCGCTGTTCATCATCAGCACATCACAGTAAACGAGCGGATGATCGCGATTTGTATGTATGTTACAGTTCCTTCGCAAGTTGTAAAGCAAATATTCGCAGTTTTTGTCCTCACTGCGCATGGTATACACCGCAGCGTAAAAATACGGAGAGTCCTCCGCGCGCGAATCTGACAAAAACATGTCGAGCTTTTCCCGTACAACCTCCACCTTGTTTACCACTTCCGGCCCGTCATCGGCACAAAATGCCAAAATAAAACCGTTTTCGGTAATTCTTGCCACAATTGCGTTTTCGTCCGCAAACTCTGAAAGAATGCCAGCCGTATATTTTACCGCATCGGACATCGCAAGTTCTCCATGATAAATCTGCAGATAGTTACTGTCAATGATGATATACAAAAGCGTATACTTTGCACGCTGCTCATCCGGTATCTGTCGGAAACATTCATCGAAGAACGCAAGGTTGCCAATGCCCGTTTCCACGTCATGGATGCGTCCGCGCCGCATAGCCTCACGCAAACGGTGCATCCACCAGATACCACCGCTCATAACCAAAAAGAGCAATACGGCCAAAATCACGCACAGCGCCGGCAGAATACTGCGCTTCGGCGGCTCCACCGCTACCGTGTATGCAAAGGCGCGCACTGCATAAAAAACCATGGGCAACACCGCCGTGCAAATTGTTCCGATTTTCTTTTTCATTTTTCTCACCGCCAACCAAAAAACTGTAAAAAAGGCCATAATAATTATATTTAATAAATAATATAACATATTTAGTAAAAAAAGACAATAGGAAAGAATTTAATTTTCCGGCAAAGCAACCCAACAACACCAAAACCGCGAATATCTCCCGCACGCCGACGGCGGATAAATCCCTTTTGTATATCGGCCATTTTAACACAATCTTGCTATATTTTCCCTTCCGCGTACGATCCCTCCGTTCTCTATGCCTTTATAGGCGCAAATGTATCCGCTCTTCTCCTTCGGACACATTTGCACCTTAATAACCCTATCGGATACAGTATTTTCGCATTAGCTTTTCATTTCAAGTTTCCTTCGCCAACCACAAGCAAAAGAATCAGGTTGCTTCCGCGTTCCGTACTATCCGTTTTTTGCACTATAATAATCTTGCTGTTTTTGTACATCATACGATTTTCCGTTTTTCGCATATTCCCCGTGAATCCCCTCGTCGAACCAAGCTGAAAAAACGCAAAAAATTTCCACCGATGCTGCCCGTAAAAAAAACGAAAATTTTGTCAATATACTCTTGTCTTTATTTATAAGATGTGATATAATTCTCCCGATGTCGTTTGATTACGGCGAACTAAGTTTAGCATAGGAAAGGAAAGATGCAACATGAAGATTACGGTTTGTATTGGCAGTTCCTGTCATATCAAGGGTTCGCGTCAGGTCGTAGAGCGCCTGCGCACTTTAATTGAAGAAAACAATTTAAGCGAAAAAGTAGACCTCGGCGGTACATTTTGCTTGGGGCAGTGTCAGCAGGGCGTCTGCGTTACCGTAGACGATGTCCTTCACTCCGTTGCTCCGGAAACCGTGGATGCGTTTTTCGCAAATGAAGTTGCAGCAAAGGTGTGAAATAATGCATATTCAAATTTGCATCGGTAGTTCTTGTCATATCAAGGGCTCAGCCGACATCGTAGACTTGCTGACAAAAGCTGTCAGCGAACATCAGCTTGAAAACGAGGTGACCTTAAGCGGTAGTTTTTGCATCGGCAAATGCAATCGCTTCGGTGTAACCGTACAGGTCGATGATACCGTACATACGGGCATCAACCGCGACAATTTTAACGAATTTTTAGACGCGCACGTGTTATCCGTGTTTGGTAAAGAAAGAAAGTGATACTATGCCGAATTGTCTGACACTCAAAAAATCCAATTGCAAAAACTGCTACAAGTGCATCCGCCACTGTCCGGTCAAATCCATTCGTTTTTCCGGCAACCAGGCGCACATCATCGGAAACGAGTGTATCTTATGCGGTCAGTGTTTTGTAGTCTGCCCGCAGGATGCAAAGCAGATTGTAAATGAAACCGAGAAGGTAAAGGTATTATTGCAAGGCGGTGGCCCGGTCATTGTCAGTCTGGCACCGTCTTTTGTTGCAAATTACGACAATGTGGGTATCGAAGCAATGCGCGATGCCCTGAAAAAACTCGGCTTTTACGATGCAGAGGAAACCGCCATCGGTGCAACTATCGTTAAAACCGAATATGAACGAATGCTGCGCGAAGAGGAAAGAGATATTGTGATTTCCTCATGCTGTCATTCCATCAATCTTTTGTTTCAGAAATACTTCCCGTCTGCACTCGAGTACCTGGCAGATGTTGTATCTCCGATGCAAGCGCACTGTCTGGACATCAAAAAACGCTATCCGGATGCAAAAACCGTATTCATCGGTCCTTGCGTAGCCAAGAAGGACGAGGCCGAGCACTACGAGGGCATTGTAGATGCCGTGCTCACCTTCGAAGAACTTACAAACTGGCTCAAAGAAGAAAACATTACGCTCGAGCCGAAGATGGACACAAACGAAGAAAGCCGCGCGCGCTTCTTCCCGACCACCGGCGGCGTACTCAAAACGATGGCGCAGGATGCACCGGGATACACTTATGTTGCCCTCGACGGTGTAGAAAACTGCATCGCCGCTCTGCGCGATATTGAAAGCGGAAAAATTCACAAATGTTTTATTGAAATGTCGGCTTGTGTCGGCAGCTGTATCGGCGGCCCTGTTATGGAAAAGTACCACCGCACCGCCCCTATCAAAGACCACATTATCATCGCCAACTATGCCGGTGAAAAGGACTTTGATGTCGCACAGCCGAAGCCGATAGACATCAAAAAGCAGTTTGAGTATATAGAGCATAAACTTCAGCCGCCAACGGAAAGCGAGATTTTTAGCGTAATGCGTCAGATGGGAAAATTCAAGCCGTCCGACGAATTAAACTGCGGCTCCTGCGGCTACAACACCTGCCGCGAAAAGGCGATTGCCGTTTGTCAGGGCAAGGCGGAAATTTCCATGTGCCTGCCGTTTTTGAAGGACAAGGCGGAGAGCTTCTCCGATGCCATGGTTGAAAACACGCCGAACGGCTTAATCGTGCTCAACGAAAGTCTGGAAGTTCAGCAAATCAACAATGCGGCAAGAAATATGATGAACATCCGCTCGAGCGCCGATATTTTGGGCGACAACGTGGTGCGCATCATGGACCCGTCTTTGTTTGCACAGGTACTACAATCGGGCGTAAACGTACACGGTCAGCGTGTATACCTTGCCGAATACCGCCGTTATGTAGAACAGACGGTTGTATACAACAAAGACTCGCATCTGCTCATCGGCATTATGCGTGACATCACCGACGAAGAAAAAGAGCGCGAGAAAAAAGAAAACATCAGCCGCCAGACCATCGAGGTTGCCGACAAGGTTGTCGACAAACAGATGCGTATCGTGCAGGAAATCGCTTCCCTGCTCGGTGAAACAGCGGCCGAAACCAAAATTGCACTTGCAAAGTTAAAGGAGTCGATCCAGGATGAATGATTTATGTGCAGATATCGGCTTCAAAAGCATCAACCACTACGGTGAAGAGCTTTGCGGCGACCACGTAGACATCATCGAGCAGGACGACAATTCGACCGTCATTGTTTTGGCGGACGGCTTGGGCAGCGGTGTAAAGGCCAGCATCCTTTCCACGCTGACGAGCAAAATCATCTCCACGATGATGGCGGAAGGTCTGCCGATTGAAGAATGTGTACAGACCATCGCGGCCACCCTGCCGGTTTGCTCGGTGCGCGGTGTGGCTTACTCGACCTTCACCATTATGCACATCATCAATAACGAAACCGCAGAAATCATCCAGTACGATAACCCGCAGGTGATACTGCTGCGCGATTATAAAAACTACGATTATCCCACGACCGAGATGACCATTGACGGCAAAAAGATTTTAAAATCCGTCATTCATCTGCAGGAAAACGATATTTTCGTCGCAATGAGCGACGGCTGTCCGCACGCGGGCATCGGCATGGCTTACAACTTCGGTTGGAAGCGCGAAGATATTATCTCTTTTTTGGAAACGGTGTCCGTTACAGGGCTGACTGCCAAAAACCTGTCCACCCTGCTTTTAGAGGAAGTGGACCGTCTGTACGGACAAAAGCCCGGCGACGATGCCACCGCCTGCATTGTGCGTGTGCGCAAACGTGAGCCGATGAATATGCTCTTCGGCCCGCCGGCCAACCGCGATGACGGCGACCGTATGATGTCGCTGTTCTTCTCCAAAGAAGGTAAGCACATCATCTGCGGTGGAACAACATCTTCTATTGCAGCAAAATTTCTTCGTAAGCCCGTTAAAGCGAGTCTTGATTTCGAGGCAAGCGACGTACCTCCGATTGCAAAAATCGAAGGTGTGGATCTTGTTACCGAAGGTGTTATTACTGTAAATAAAGTGCTTGAATATGCCAAGGATTATCTTGGCGAAAATAAGCATTATGAGCATTGGAGCTTTAAACGTGACGGCGCATCTCTTATCTGCCGTTTACTGTTTGAAGAAGCAACCGATATTAACTTCTATGTAGGCAGAGCAGTAAACCCTGCTCATCAGAACCCCGATTTACCTATCAATTTTAACATTAAAATGAATTTGGTTGAGGAACTTTCCAAGTGCCTCAAAAAAATGGGTAAGAAAATAAAAGTAAGTTATTTCTAAGGAGATATTGTTATGGGAGTAAGAAAATTTGATACTAAAGTACAACATCTAAAATATAAGGTCTTGCGTGAGGTCG
>JAZRUW010000008.1:0-1524 GCA_045652745.1 Clostridia bacterium | reverse complement strand
GCCTGCATCCAGCAGACTGTCGCAGTTGCCTGTGTCGAGCCATGCAAAACCGCGCTCAAATAGTTTCACTTGCAACTTACCTTCTGCCAGATATACTTTGTTCAAATCGGTAATCTCATACTCGCCGCGTGCGCTGGGTTTGAGTACGGCAGCTTTGTCGCAAACCGTTGAGTCATAGAAGTATAGACCGGGGATAGCATAGTTGCTCTTTGGCTCTTTGGGTTTCTCCTCCAGCGACAATACTTTGCCTGTTTCGTCGAACTCTACTACGCCATAAGCGGTTGGGTCTTGCACTTCGTAACCGAAGATACATGCGCCGCAACTGCCACTTTCTACTTGATGTACGGCGTCACGAAGCATTTGACCAAAGTGTTGTCCGTAGAACATATTGTCGCCTAAGATTAAGCAACCGGGTTCGCCGTTCAGGAACTCTTTGCCTAATACGAATGCTTGTGCCAAACCGTTGGGGACTTCTTGGATTTTATATTCGAATCGCATGCCAAGACGACTGCCGTCGCCCAATAGTTCCTCAAACATAGGCAAGTCGCGTGGTGTAGAGATGATGAGTACTTCGCGAATACCTGCGCGCATGAGGGCTGACAAAGGATAATAAATCATGGGTTTGTCATAGACGGGCATGATTTGTTTGCTGATTGCTTTGCTCAGCGGATACAATCGAGTGGCACTACCACCTGCTAAAATGATTCCTTTCATATTTTTGCATATTAAACGCGACAAAGGTACAAAAAAAATCGCACATATGCAAATGTGCGATTGTTTTTTTGATGTTTTTAGCATTTTACAATGCGGCAATCACTTCTATTTCCACCAATCCGCCTTTTGGGAGTGCGGCTACGGCTACGGCTGAACGAGCGGGGAATGGGGCGGTGAATAGGGTGGAATAGACTTCGTTTAAGACGGCGAAGTTGGTCATGTCGGTCAAGAAAACGGTAGTTTTGATTACATGACTGGCGTCTGTTCCTGCGGCTTTTAGGATGGCTGCTACATTTTTCACGGCTTGTTCTGCTTGGCTGCGAAAATCTGTACCTGCAAATTCTCCTGTGGCTGGATCGATGCCTAATTGTCCACTTGCAAACAGCATGCCGTTTGCTTTAACTGCTTGACTATAAGCACCAATTGCTGCAGGTGCCTCTACGGTCGAAATAATTTCTTTCATATCATTTGTCATTTATAAATACCTAATATCCGATGTTCAATATCCAATATTCCCTGCAAAGGTACTCATTTTTTCTTATATGTGCAAATCTTTTTGTTGTTGTTCTACTAATTTATCGAATAGCTCCTCTTTTTGCCTCTTTCCCTTTTCACCCCTCACCTTTCCGTTTTCCCCTTCCCCTTTCTGTTTTCCGTTTTCACTTTTTACCTGTCCCGTCCTGAAAAAGGTTTACACATAAACCGATAAAAAAGTGTCAAATATTAAGAATCAGTATTATGTGTAACCAAGAAAAAGAGTTCAAAAAAATCAATCGAAGGAGCTATTCTCTCTCCGAAAAAGAAAATTAT
>JAZRUW010000007.1:0-33118 GCA_045652745.1 Clostridia bacterium | reverse complement strand
CGATCCGACTTTATAACAATTACAATGCCATGAATGCATTTTTGATATTTCTTAAAAGATGCAATAAACAATTCTGCCGTAAAAGCGATAGCGATAGGCAGGGCCATAATATTGTAATTGATATATCCATCTATATTTCCTGTTATGAGTGCTAATAATGCTCGCGTCATATAACATGTGGGACATGGATAGCCTGTAAAAGCATAAATGATGCAAGTTATATTTAGCATCTTGCATATACCGATTACAACAAGAAATAATAGGACTGTGCCGATGGGGTGCGGGTATTTTTTAGATAAGAGCCATAACATTATTAAAGTTTAATTCTTTAACTTTTTTAGAAATTGAGAACCAATCTACAATCGTCATAATGCCGCAAACGCCACAGGTCAAGAGTTTTAAAATACCCATACCCGTATCGCCGATCATAAAGCGGTCGACACCTAATGTGCCGAGAAAAATAGATATCAACAGAATAGTTGTTGGGTCCTTGAACTCAATCGTTGATACCAAAGAGAATTTTTCTTCGTCCATTGTTCTCAGCTTGTCTTTCAAATACATAATTTTTTCTGCGGGAAAATACTTTTGGTTTGTCATTACAAACATATCAATTTTTTGCTGGTCCATCTTAATGCCTCCAGTTAATTTATTTTGACATTCAGTGAATGTCATTTTGCATAGTATACCATGATAAACTAAATTTGTCAAGCACTGAATGTCAAAATGGAGAAGAATATGTTTAAAAATAAGGCTTTATCTGGAAAAAATAATATTTGCGGCGAAAAAATATACGTATTAAGAAAAGGTCATATACCTAAAATGTCCCAAAGAATTTTAGCAGAAGCATTGCAATTAAAGGGAATTGATGTAGATAAAAACGCAATTCAAAGAATTGAAAGTGGAGAACGCTTTGTTACAGATATTGAGTTGAAGGTTATATCGGAAGTTTTTGGGGTCACAGTAGATGAGTTGTTGAAATAAAAATACGCTTGTGCGATGCACAAGCGTTTTTATGTTTCTTCTTATTTAAAATATTTCACTGCGCTTTCGAACATGCCCATATCGTATGCGCCGTCCACGTTTTTATACAGGCCGTCGCCAATACGCTCGGAGTGACCCATCTTACCGAGAACGCGGCCGTCCGGAGAGGTGATACCCTCTACTGCGAGGATGGAACCGTTCGGGTTAAAGTGGATGTCCGTGGTCGGGTTGCCGGCAAGGTCAACGTACTGCGTGATAATCTGACCGTTGTCCGCAAGCTGACGGATGAGCGCTTCGTCTGCAAGGAAGCGGCCTTCGCCGTGCGAAATCGGCACGGTGTAGATGTCGCCGACATTGGTGTTTGCAAGCCACGGAGACTTGTTGGAGGCAATGCGCGTACGAACGAGTCTCGACTGGTGGCGCGAAATGGTGTTAAATGTCAGTGTCGGGCAGTTTTCATCAGTGTCGATGATTTTGCCGTACGGCACAAGACCGAGTTTAATGAGCGCCTGGAAACCATTACAGATACCGCACATTAAGCCGTAGCGGTTATCGAGTAAATCACTTACAGCATCTTTAATCTGTGCGTTTCTGAAGAAGGCGGTAATAAACTTACCGGAACCGTCCGGTTCGTCGCCGCCGCTAAAGCCGCCCGGGATAAAGATGATTTGCGATTCTTTTACCTTTTCCGCAAATGCGTTTACAGACTCTGCAATCGCCTGCGAGGTCAGGTTGCGAATTACGAAGATTTCCGGCTCGGCACCTGCCTTGCGCAGTACCTTTGCGGTATCAAATTCGCAGTTTGTGCCCGGGAATACCGGAATCAGCACACGCGGTTTTGCAGCCTTGATTGCCGGAGCAACGCGGGTTTCAGCGTTGTAGCTAAACGCCGGAATGTCTTTTTCTTCCGTATTGATGTTGCAAGAGAAGATGCCCTCGAGTTTGTCTTCGTATGCCTTGAGCATTGCATCGAGTTTGAGTACGTCACCCTTGAATGCGATTTCCTGCGCTGCAGTTGTATAACCGAGCGTCTTGCCGATGTCTGCATCTTCGGTGAGCTCCAAAACGAAGCTGCCGTATGCATCGCGCGCAAAGATGTCTTCCACGGTGAGTGCATCGTCATACTTAAAGCCGATGCCGTTACCGATTGCCATCTTAAAGATTGCCTCTGCAATACCGCCGAAGCCGATGGTGTATGCGGCAGAAACTTTACCTTCACGCATCAGTTTGGTTACGGTGTTAAAGGTATCTACCAAAGATTTTGTAACCGGCAGGTTATTTTCGTCATATTCCGGAGTGAGGTATACAACCTTGCGGCCTGCGGCCTTGAACTCGCCGGAGATGATATTTTGCACCTTGTCGGTGGTTACAGCAAAGGAAACAAGTGTCGGCGGAACGTCTAATTTTTCGAAGCTGCCGCTCATGGAGTCTTTACCTCCGATAGCGCCGATTTCCAGTTCTTTTTGCGCCATGAATGCGCCGAGCAGAGCGGAAAGCGGTTTGCCCCAACGCTTTGCATCCTTCATCGGTTTTTCAAAATATTCCTGGAAGGTTAAGTAAACTTCTTTAAAGTCTGCGCCGGCCGCAATCAATTTGGAAACAGATTCTACAACGGCCATGTATGCGCCGTGATACGGGCTTTGCTCGGACAGATACGGGTTGTAGCCCCAAGCCATGAGCGAGCAGGTATCGGTGTATTTTTGTTCTACGGATACCTTGTGTACCATAGCCTGAATCGGTGTGAGCTGGTTTTTACCGCCGAACGGCATCAGGACGGTGCCTGCGCCGATGGTCGAGTCAAAACGTTCGGATAAACCGCGCTTCGAGCATACATTCAGGTCGGTCACAAGTGCATTATAGTTGTCTGTAAAGTTACCGGTTACCGCCGGTTTTTTATAATTTGCCGCAACGGCGTGTACGTCGATGTGCTTTTCTGCACCGTTGGAATTCAAGAACTCACGGGACAGATTTACAATCTGCTTGCCGTTCCAGTGCATCACCAGTCTCGGCTCTGCCTTTACGGTTGCCACGATGCTGGCCTCGAGGTTTTCTGCGTCGGCAAGTTCAATAAAACGAGCAGCATCTTCTTTTGCAACTACCACAGCCATACGCTCCTGCGATTCGCTGATGGCAAGCTCTGTACCGTCGAGACCGTCGTACTTTTTCGGTACGGCATTTAAGTTGATTTCAAGGCCGTCAGCAAGCTCGCCGATGGCAACAGAAACGCCGCCTGCACCGAAGTCGTTACAACGCTTGATGAGCAGGGATGCTTCTTTATTTCTAAACAGTCTTTGCAGTTTTCTTTCTTCCGGAGCATTACCCTTCTGAACTTCCGCGCCGCAGCTTTCCAAAGACTGGAGGTTGTGCGATTTGGAAGAGCCGGTTGCACCGCCGCAACCGTCGCGGCCGGTTCTGCCGCCGAGCAGAATAACGATATCGCTGTCTACCGGGCGTTCACGGCGTACATTTTCTGCCGGAGCCGCCGCAATAACTGCGCCGATTTCCATACGCTTTGCCGCATAACCCGGATGGTAGAGTTCATCTACCTGACCGGTTGCAAGACCGATTTGGTTACCGTAGGAACTGTAACCTGCAGCTGCGGTGGTTACAATTTTACGCTGCGGCAGTTTGCCTTCCATGGTATCCTGTACGCCGACACACGGGTCAGCCGCACCGGTTACACGCATTGCCGCATAGACATAGGAACGGCCGGAGAGCGGGTCGCGGATAGCGCCGCCGATACAGGTAGCCGCGCCGCCGAACGGCTCGATTTCCGTCGGATGGTTGTGGGTTTCGTTTTTAAACAGCAAGAGCCATTCTTCTGTCTTACCCTCAACGTCTACGTCGATTTTCACGGTACATGCATTGATTTCCTCGGATTCGTCGAGGCGGTCAAGCTTGCCGTTTTTACGCAGATGCTTTACGGCGAGGGTTGCGATATCCATTAAGTTAATCGGCTTCGTTCTGCCGAGTTCTTCGCGGGTTTTGATGTATTCGTCATACGCCGCCTGCAAAAGTGCATCGTCAAACTTTACGGAATCGATTGTTGTGAGGAACGTGGTGTGACGGCAATGGTCAGACCAGTAAGTATCAATCATCTTGATTTCCGTAATGGTCGGATTTCTGCCTTCACTTTTAAAATATGCCTGGCAGAATGCAATATCGTCATTGTCCATGGCAAGGCCGTTTTCGATGACGAAATCGGCAAGCCCCTTGGCATCCAAATCAATGAAGCCGTCGAGCGTGCGCACTTCCGTCGGAATTTCGTATTCGGTTTTCAGTGTGGAATACGTGTCGATGGAAGCCAAGCGGCTTTCCACCGGATTGATTACATATTTCTGAATGGTTTCGATTTCTTCCTTGGACAAATCGCCGTAGAGTAAGTATACCTTTGCAGTCTTTACGTCCGGGCGGTCCTTTTTGGAAATAATCTGAATACACTGTGCCGCGGAGTCTGCGCGCTGGTCAAACTGACCCGGCAAAAATTCGACTGCGAAAACGCAGTTGGCACCTTCCGGTAAGGTGTCACTAACTGTGTCGAGCTGCGGCTCGGCAAACACCGTCATTTTGCAGGCATCAAACAAATCCTTTTCGATGTTTTCTACATCATAACGGTTTAAAATACGTACGTCCTTGAGCGCAGAAATCTGCAAAAGGCCGCACAGGTCATTTTTGAGTGCAGTTGCCTCATGAGCCAGACCCGGCTTTTTTTCCACATAAATTCTGTATACCATTATTTATCCCCCTTTGCAGCAAGCGCCTTTTTACCGATGTCGCTGCGGCTGTATGCATTGTCAAAATGTACTTTTGCTACGTTTTTGTAACTTTCGGAAATTGCTTCTTCCAGCGTCGGCGCTGTTGCCGTTACACCGAGTACTCGGCCGCCGTTGGTCAAGAGCTTGCCGTCTTTTAGGTTAGCGCCTGCAACGTAAAGCTCGGCAGCGAAATCATCATCCACGGTGATTTCAAAGCCCTTTTCGTATGCGGACGGATAACCCTTGGATGCCATGATAACACAGCAGGCATTTTTGTCGGCAAAGCGCACATCAGCTTCGGCGAGCTTGCCGTCTGCGATGCTTTGCATAATTTCAAACAAATCGCTTTCCAGAAGTGGCAGAACAACCTGCGTTTCCGGATCGCCGAAGCGGCAGTTGTATTCAATCACCTTCGGACCGTTTTCGGTAAGCATCAAGCCGAAGTACAGGCAACCGCAAAACGGTCTGCCTTCTGCGTTCATTGCGTCGATGGTCGGCTTAAAGATGGTTTTCATGCATTCGTCTGCAATTTCTTTTGTATAGTACGGATTCGGTGCAACCGTACCCATACCGCCGGTATTTAAACCGTTGTCGCCGTCGAGTGCACGCTTGTGGTCCATGGAAGAGACCATCGGTACAACCGTCTTTGCATCGGTAAAGGCCAAAACGGAAACTTCCGGACCGGTCAAAAACTCTTCAATGACGATTTTGGAGCCGGATTCGCCGAACACCTTGTCTGCCATCATAGAGCGTACCGCATCCATGGCATCTTCTCTTGTTTCGGCAATGACAACGCCCTTGCCGAGCGCAAGACCGTCCGCTTTGATCACGGTCGGGATCGGTGCATCCGCGAGGTAAGCGAGTGCTTTATCCATATCGTCAAACACTTCGTATGCCGCGGTCGGAATGTTGTACTTTTTCATTAAGTTTTTAGAAAAAATCTTACTGCCTTCGATGATGGCTGCGTTGGCTTTGGGGCCGAAGCACGGAATGCCGACAGCATTTAAGGCATCTACTGCACCGAGCACCAGCGGATCGTCCGGTGCTACAACCGCAAAGTCAATTTTGTTTTCCGCCGCCCATGCGGTGATTTTATCTATCTCTTTTGCGCCGATGTCCACGCAGGTGGCATCTGCTGCAATACCGCCGTTGCCCGGCAGGGCAAACAGTTCGGTGATTTTCTTGCTTTCTTTTAATTTTTTGATGATGGCGTGCTCTCTGCCGCCACCGCCGACAACCATTACTTTCATTGGATGGGTTCCTTTCTTTATGGTTTCGCTTATTTTGTTGTTTAAAAGAGGGAATTTTGTTGAAGAGCGAGGCGCAGACGACGGCATAGTACGTAGGTACGGGCCGGCGGCTGTAACGAAGCAATTCGCAAAATTCACCTTTTAAATTAGTGGTGGAAGAGACGCATCCCCGTAAACGCCATCGTCATACCATGCTTGTTGCACGCTTCGATTACATTGTCATCACGAATCGAGCCGCCCGGCTGTGCCACATAAGTTACACCGCTCTTTGCCGCGCGTTCGATGTTGTCGCCGAACGGGAAGAATGCATCCGAGCCGAGTGCCACGCCGGAGATGGAAGCAAGGTATGCCTTCTTTTCTTCACGGGTGAGCGGCTCCGGCTTTACGGAGAAGAATTTCTGCCATTCGCCTTCTGCGAGCACATCTTCATAATCGTCGGAAATATAAATATCAATGGTATTGTCTCTGTCCGGTCTGCCTACGCTGTCCAAAAACGGCAGGTTTAACACCTTTTCGTGCTGGCGCAGATGCCAGATATCCGCTTTGTTGCCTGCAAGACGTGTGCAGTGAATTCTCGACTGCTGGCCTGCGCCTACGCCGATGGCCTGACCGTCCTTTGCAAAGCATACGGAGTTGGATTGTGTGTATTTGAGTGTGATAAGAGCGATAATCAAATCGCGCACCGCACTCTCCGGCATGTCTTTGCTGTCTGTCACGATTTCGGACAAAAGTTCTTTGTTGATTTCAAAGTTGTTTCTGCCCTGTTCGAAGGTGATGCCGAAAACGTCTTTTGTTTCCTGCACTTCCGGAACATAGTCCGGGTCGATTTGCACGATATTGTAGCCACCCTTGCGCTTGCCCTTCAAGATTTCCAGCGCTTCCGGTGTGTAACCCGGTGCGATAATACCGTCGGACACTTCGCGTGCGACCAGTTTTGCAGTGGTTACATCGCAGACATCGCTTAAGGCAATCCAATCACCGAACGAGGACATTCTGTCCGTACCGCGCGCTCTTGCGTAAGCAGTTGCGAGCGGGCTTTCATCTAAGCCTTCCACATCATCTACAAAGCAAGCCTTCTTTAAGTCAGCGCTCATCGGGATGCCGACAGCGGCGCTGGTCGGGCTGACGTGCTTAAAACTGGTTGCGGCGCACATGCCGAGCGCGGCTTTGATTTCGCGCACCAACTGCCAGGAGTTGAAAGCATCTAAAAAGTTGATGTAACCCGGCTTGCCGTTTAAAATCTGAATCGGCAGTTCTTTGCCGTTTTTCATGTAGATTTTTGCCGGCTTTTGATTCGGGTTACAGCCGTATTTGAGTTCGAATTCATTCATAGCGTGCAATCCTCTCTTCTGTTAGTTATTCTTGTTTACGATTTTGGTTTTGGTTTCTCCGGTAGCGATGTCGATGTAGCGTACAAACAGGGAAACCTTGTTTTCTTCGTTTAATGCATTCCAAAGCTTGTCTGTAAACTCGTCGATGCAGTTCGGGATGGAAACGAGCTTCGGCTCGCCCTCAAAACTCGGCAGGGGATTGCCGTCGCACTTGTAGGTGTGGATAAAATGTCCGTCACCTGCAAGCGGTGCATTGTACGAGAATGTATAACGCTGACAGCTTTCCGGATTGCCGTTTGCGCTCTTTAAGATGGAGAGCGCATAGTTCATTGCGCCGTCATCAAGTTTGATGATGCCGGAAATACGCGGCGTGAAATTCGGTGCATCCGGCTCAAATTCACGTGTGCGCAAGGACTGTTCAAAGGTAAACTGCTGGTTCATCAAATCATAAATGGTATCGGTCTGGTCACCGTTGGTCACGATGGTCTTGTTGCCGAGTACGCGCACCGGTGCATAAATAATCAGGCTCGGGTCTTCTAATTTGGATTCGTCAAATGCCTGTGTACGGATGCCTGCGCCGTCCTCTACGAAGATACGGTTGCGGCTGTTCTGGCTTCTGCCCATGATAAAATATGCGGCTACCGCGCTTTTGCCGTCTTCGGACTTGCCAAGGATAATACCTCTGCCCGGATACGCGTTTTCGCGCAGTTCTTTTTCGATACAAATTTTTTCCATAATTTATTTATTCCTTTCCAATAATATAGAAGCGCTGACCAACTCGGTTGCCTCGGGCAGAATTTTCCATTCCGCCTGCTGCATGACGCGCTTTTGAAGCACCTCCGGTGTGTCGTCCGGCAAAATTTCTACGGCCTTTTGCAAAATAATTTTGCCGCCGTCGGGAATTTCGTTTACAAAATGTACCGTCGCGCCCGTGACCTTTACGCCGTATTCAAGCGCCGCTTCATGCACATGCAATCCGTAAAAGCCCTTGCCGCAAAAAGACGGAATGAGCGACGGATGCACATTTAAAATGCGGTTTGCATACTTCGATGTGAAGCGCTCGCTTAAAATGCACATAAACCCGGCCAGTACAATGAGGTCGATTTCATTTTCCGCAAGCAGTGCGCAGATTTTATCTTCAAAGGCTTCTTGCGAGCCGCATTCCTTTTTGGATACAACCGCGCTTTTTATGCCTGCGTTTGCGGCGCGCTCGAGAGCATAAGCATCTGCGTTATTGGAAATCACGAGTGCAATTTCGCCGCTGGTAAGCACGCTGCCCTGACTGTCGATGAGCGCCTGCAGATTTGTGCCGCCGCCGGAAACCAGCACGGCGATTTTTGTCTTTAGCATATTACAACACCCTCGTCCGACTCGATGATTTCGCCGATGATGTAAGCATCTTCACCGTTTGCTTTGAGTACGGAAAGCGCCTTATCGGCATCTTCCTTTGCAACCACGATGCTCATGCCGACACCCATATTAAAGGTGTTAAACATATCGCGCTCCGGAATGTTGCCCGTCTTTGCAATCAAATCGAAAATCGGCAGAATGCGAAGCGATGCCTTGTCAATCTTTGCACCGAAGCCCTTCGGGATACTTCTCGGGATATTTTCATAGAAGCCGCCGCCGGTGATGTGGGAAACTGCCTTTACGGTTACTTCCTCAAACAGTGCCAGCATCGGTTTTACATAAATTCTGGTCGGTGTGAGCAGGGTTTCGCCGATGGACTTGCCGCCCAATTCTGCTACCGGCGCCTTGATGTCTGCGTTTTCTACGTCAAATACCTTTCTGACCAGCGAAAAACCGTTGGAATGTACACCGCTCGACGGAAGCGCGATAATCACATCGCCTGCTTGGATGGTCTTGTTATTGAGAACCTTTTTCTTATCTACTACACCAACGCTAAAGCCGGCCAAATCGTACTCGTCTACCGGATAAAATCCCGGCATCTCTGCGGTCTCACCGCCGATGAGCGCCGCACCGGACTGCACACAGCCCTCTGCTACGCCGGATACAATCTGTGCTACTCTTTCCGGCACGTTTTTGCCTACGGCAACGTAGTCGAGGAAGAACAACGGTTTTGCGCCGCAGCAAATAATATCGTTAACGCACATTGCCACACAGTCAATGCCCACCGTGTCGTGCTTGTCCATCAAAAATGCCATCTTCAGCTTCGTACCCACGCCGTCCGTGCCCGAAACCAGCACCGGTTTTTCAATGCCTTCCAAATCGAGCTCAAATAAACCGCCGAAGCCGCCGATATCGGACATCGCGCCGCTCGTCAGCGTTCTCGCAATATGTGTCTTCATCAGTTCAACCGCCTTGTAACCTGCGGTAATGTCTACGCCTGCTGCGGCGTAGCTGTCAGATTTTGAATTGCTATGCATAATATATAGTTCCTTTCTGTTAATAGATTCTTATTTAAAAAGGTGAAATTGACGAATTGCTTCGTTGTTTCATCGGCATATACACGCGTATTATGCCGATGAAGCCGCCTAGCACTTCAACCAATTTCCCGCTTTTTATGCTGATTTTGCAAAATTCTAAAATTAAATTCGAGATTAAAAAGTGGAAATTCGGATGCGATACGAGGCGACGGGTTGACCGCTATACTTTTGTATGCGGGCAATCCGGCAACGAAGTATCGCGCCGAATTTACCTTTTTTAGCCTTTGCCGTTCCAGCAGTAGGTGCATAACTTACAAGCCGGAAGTCCGATGGCTTTGATTGCACCTTCAACGGACTGGAATTCAAGCGATGCGAAATTGAATTTGTCGCAAATGGCCTTGCGCAGTTTCTTGCCGCGCTCCGTCTTTGCATCGCTGTATTCTTCTAAATACTTAAAGCCTTCTTCGCCTTCGAGCTCCATAATTATACGTCTGGCAATTAAATCCATATCGTTCGTACCGCGGGAGAAGTTTAAGTATTTGCAGCTGTACATAATCGGCGGACAGGCTGAGCGCATATGCACGCTCTTTGCGCCGTTTTCGTATAGGAAATCTACGGTTTCCTTGAGCTGTGTACCGCGCACGATGGAGTCATCGACAAACAGCAGGTTTTTATCTTCAATCAAATCGTGCGTCGGAATCTGTTTCATCTTTGCAATGCGGTTTCGCTCTTTCTGGTTGGATGGCGTAAAGCTTCTTGCCCAGGTCGGCGTGTACTTGATAAATGGTCTTGCAAACGGAATATGACTTTCGTTTGCATAGCCGATAGCGTGCGGCGTACCCGAATCCGGAACACCGCTGACAAAGTCAATTGGGGCATCAATGCCGGCCGCTTTGTCGTTTTGTGCCATAATTGCGCCGTTGCGGTTGCGCATCACTTCTACATTCACCCCTTCGTAGCAGGAGTTCGGGTAGCCGTAGTATGTCCACAAAAATGCACAGATGCGCATTTCTTCGCCCGGTGCGGCAAGCTGGGTCATTGTATCTGCCGTCAGATGCACAATCTCACCGGGGCCGAGTTCCTTTTCGTCCTCGTAGTCTAATTTTAAATAAGCAAAAGACTCGAAGGATACGCAGTAGCCATCCTCGTTTTTACCGATACGAACCGGCAGGCGTCCCAAACGGTCACGCGCGGCGATGAGCGAGCCGTCATTTTTCAAAATCAGGATGGATGCCGTACCGTCAATCACGCTTTGCGCAAACTGTATACCTTCCTCAAAAGAGGATTTTTGGTTGATGAGTGCCGCAATCAAATCCGTCGTATTGATTTTACCGCCGGTCATCGTGGAAAAATGTCCGCCGTCCGACAGATACTTGCAAATCAGTTCCTCGGCATTGTTTACAATGCCGATGGTACAGATGGCATAGATGCCGAGGTTGGAACGAATTAAAAGCGGTTGCGGGTCAGAGTCGCTGATACAACCGATGGCGGCATTGCCGCTCATTTCGTCAAACACATCGTCAAACTTCGTTCTGAACGGAGAGTTTTCAATGTTGTGAATTTCTCTTTGTAATCCGATTTCGGAATTGTAGGCCGCCATGCCGCCTCGTTTTGTGCCGAGGTGGGAATGGTAGTCTGTACCGAAAAATACATCGGATATTACGTCATGTTTACTTACGGCGCCGAAAAAACCGCCCATATGTGTCTACCTCCGGAGTAAATTATTTATTGTATTTTGCTTCAATGGCTGCATTTTTTGCAAGTACGCTTTCCTTAGCGCCTTCGCGGGCGTTTTCTAAAATCTCTGCCACATGGGCATCTTCGATGCCGAGCATCTGCATGGCCAGAAGCGCTGCATTGTATGCACCGTCAATGGCAACGGTTGCAACCGGAATATCATTCGGCATCTGAACGGTCGATAAAAGTGCGTCCAGGCCGTCGAGTGTCGAGGACTTAATCGGAATACCGATGACCGGCAGAGTTGTGTTTGCGGCGATTGCACCTGCAAGGTGTGCTGCTTTGCCTGCAGCGGCAATGAGTACGCCAAAACCGTTTTTGCGCGCGTTTGCGGCAAATTCCTTGGCTTCTACCGGTGTGCGGTGTGCAGAAAATACATGCACCTCAAACGGTACACCCACACATTCTAACAGGTTTATTGCTTTTTCCACTACGGGCAAATCGCTGTCACTGCCCATGATGATACCGACTTTTTTCATACGTTTTATCCTCCAATTCTGTAACAAACCTAAAAAAGGCAATCCTATCCACCTAACGTGTAAAGGACTGCCCAGACGGTCGACAAATTTTTATGTTTTTTGCTCCCATGTGGTAATCTCCACGTATCCGTCAGTCACAAAAAACTTTTACTTATATATTTTAACACGCGCACGAAGTAAAGTCAAGAAAATCCATAATTTCGGCAACTTTAACAAAAAAATGGAATTTAGTGCAAAAAAATGCTTTAAATTGCCGTTTTGAGGCGCAGTAGGACACGCATTGACAGTGTAAAAACTTTTTAGTATAATATTTTTGTAAGCGACGGAACTTTTTTTGCGAATATACGTCTATTACAGCGTGAACAACAAAACAAAAGAATAAAGGAGAATTAAAAATGAAAAAAATACTTGCAATGCTTTTGGCCATCAGTATGGTGCTTGCCTTTGCCGCTTGCGGCGAAAAGCCGGCAGACGATGGGCAAATCAACCCGGATGAAGTCGTAGAAAACGTGGAAGAAAACGACAAGACGGAGGCGCCGGAAGAAGATAAGGCGCCGGCAACGGATGAAACGGCACAGAAGCCGGAAGAAAACAAGCCGGCAGAGAGTAAGCCGGAAGAAAATAAGCCGGCCGAGGATAAAAAAGAGGAAGGCGTAAAGACCGTAGGCAATACTTTGCTTGGTGAATTTAAGGCACAGGCAAACAGCAAAGATGCGCTTGCTATAGCAGAAAGCCTTGCGCAAAACAGCATTTTGCCGTTTATGGCAGGGGCTATGGAGGTAGAGCCGGGTTTGCTTTCCGGTTTTGACAACTACGAAGTCAAAGGCTTTAAGAAGGGTGCGACCTTTATGCCGATGATGGGCTCGATTGCATTTGTCGGTTACGTGTTTGAACTCGAAGATAATGTAAAGCCGGCAGACTTTATCGCCAACTTAAAAAAGAACGCAAACTTACGTTGGAACATCTGTGTAGAGGCAGAAGAAATGGTGACGGGCAATGTCGGAAATAAAGTCTTCTTTGTAATGTGCCCGAAGCAGTTTGAAGCGTAATTTCATAGAAAAAAACGGACGCGCAGCGCCCGTTTTTTCGTGAAAAGGAGATTTTGAGATGCTGTTTTCTAGTATTCCGTTTTTATATTATTTTTTGCCGTGCGTGCTCATTTTGTATTTTATTGCACCGCGCCCGCTGAAAAACACCGTGCTTTTGCTCTTTAGCCTTGTGTTTTATGCGTGGGGCGAGCCGGTATATGTATTTTTGATGCTGGCAACCGTGCTTTCGGGGTATGTACTCGGTCTTTTGATTGAACGCTACCGCGGCTGTCCGGCGTCTAAGGTGTTTATGCTGATTTCCGTAATCGCTTTTTTGGCGATTTTGGGTTATTTTAAGTATGCGGATTTCTTTATTGAAAACTTTGCGCGTGTGACGGGGCTTTCGGTGACGTTTTTAAATCTGGCGTTGCCGATCGGTATCAGTTTTTACACGTTCCAGATTTTAAGTTATACCATTGATGTGTACCGCGGAAATGTGGCGGCACAGAAAAATCCGATTAACCTTGCGGCATATGTGGCTTTATTTCCGCAACTCATTGCAGGTCCGATTGTGCGTTATGCGGACGTGGAAAAACAACTTGAATATCGAGAGCATACCTTTGAAAAATGCGCGGAGGGTATTCGACGTTTTATTTTCGGTATGGGCAAAAAAATCCTGCTTGCAAATACTTTGGGTGAACTTTGCGATGTGTTTTATACCACATCGGACACATCGGTGCTGTTTTTCTGGCTGTTTGCTATTGCGTATATGCTCCAGATTTATTTTGATTTTTCCGGCTACAGCGATATGGCCATCGGCCTCGGCAAAATCTTCGGTTTTGATTTTTTGGAGAATTTCAATTACCCGTTTATTGCAAAGAGTATTACGGATTTTTGGCGTCGCTGGCACATGTCGCTCGGCACATGGTTTCGCGACTATGTTTACATCCCGATGGGCGGCAACCGCGTAAGTAAGGGCAGATTTGTTTTGAATATCTTTACGGTATGGTTTTTGACGGGATTTTGGCACGGCGCGGAATGGAATTTCATCGTTTGGGGTGTATTCTTCGGCGTGCTTTTGCTGGTGGAAAAGTTTTTCCTTACGAATGTGCTGGAAAAAAGCAAAGGACTTCGTCATGTATATGTGCTGTTTTTGGTGGCAATTAGTTTTGTCATCTTTTCGGCAAACAATTTGGGGGAAGCATTTTTGCGCGTCGGCGGTTTGTTTGGCGCAGGCGGTATTCCGTTTGTTTCCGGGACAGCGCTTTATCAGCTTAAAAACTACGGCTGGCTGATTTTGGTCGGCGCGGTAGCGGCAACACCGCTTCCAAAGCTGGCAATGGCGCGGTTGGGTAAAACGAAACTCGGCGCGGTATCTATCGGCATACTGGAAATTCCGTATCTGCTGTTTATTTTAGTTGCAGTAACGGCCTTTCTGGCGGACGGCTCGTTTAACCCGTTTTTGTATTTCAGATTTTAGGAGGTGGCGAAATGAAGAACAAAAAAAGTATCCTTACGGTTGTGTTGTTTGCGGCAATCTTGCTCGGTGTTTCGCTTGCCTGCATTTTTAAGCCGGCCGATGCCTTTTCCGATGCGGAGCGCCGCGAATTGGCGCAGTTGCCCGAAATCAGTATAGAGAGTATCGCAAGCGGAGAATTTACCGGTGGTTTTGAAAGCTATACGGCAGACCAGTTTCCGCTGCGTGACCGCTTGCGCGGATTTAAAGCAATTTTAAACAAGTATGTGTTTGCTAAAAAAGATACCAACGGTCTGTTTATGGCCGATGGGCACGTTTCCAAAATCGACGACGAGTTAAACGGAGCGATGCTTGACCATGCGGCAGAGCGGTTTTCCTATTTGCAGGAAACGTATTTGAAAGACACGGATGCGGATGTGTATTTAAGCATTGTACCGGATAAAAATTATCTGCTTGCCAGACCGAACGGTTATCCGAGTCTGGATTATGAAAACTTGGTTTCCGAGATGCTTTCGCGCGTGGAGGGTATGGAGTATATTGATGTTTTTCCGCTATTGGATTTAGAGGATTATTATACAACGGATACCCATTGGAAACAGGAAAAGATTACGGATATTGCCGAGCGCATTGCCGCACAGATGGGAACAGTTGTAAAGTCGGAGTATGAGGTGCATACGCTAGACAATCCGTTTTACGGTGTGTATGCAGGGCAGTTGCCGTTATCGCTTGCACCTGATACAATTCAGTACCTGACCAATCCGGAATTGGAGGAATGCAAGGTAACGTATTACGATACCGGCAAGCCGGTAGAGGGTGCGCTATACAACATGGACAAGGCGAACGGCAAAGATCCGTACGAGATGTTTTTATCGGGTACAGCGGCGCTTGTAACGATTGAAAATCCGCAGGCAACGCAGGAGAGGGAATTGGTGTTGTTTCGAGATTCGTTCGGCTCAAGTTTAGCACCGCTTTTGGCGCAGGGATACAGTAAGATAACGGTTGTGGATATCCGTTATATTCAAAGTAGTTTTGTAGGAAATTTTGTGGATTTTGAAACTGCGGACGACGTACTCTTTATGTATTCGACTTCGCTTTTAAATAATTCGCTTGCGTTGAGATAAACATACAAAAAGGAACGGGCAACGAATGGCTGCCCGTTCCTTTTTGTATGAAGGTTAGCGAAAACTAACGAATTGAAAACATTGACAGATTGTGTGCGTTGGATAATGGAGAAAACAAAACCGCCGGGATGCAAGGTGCACGCCCGACGGCCTGTTAAAAATTAGAAGGTTCACAGATGGATCTGCGCTGGTTAGTTTTTTCTAACCTATATTTAGTATAGCAGGAAATCCGTAAAATGTCAACAGGTAAATTTCGGAAAATTCAAAAAGGTTTTTTCGTGGATTTACTTGCGCCGTAAAACAGATTGTGATAAAATAAAGGCGTTTGATACCAAAGGAGGGAGCAACATGCTCAGATTTTTGGATGCAGGAGAGACGCACGGTAAATGCTTAGTAGCCATCGTGGAGGGCTTGCCGTCAAACCTGAAAGTAGATGTTGAAAAAATCAATGACAAACTTGCACGCAGACAGGGCGGTCACGGCCGCGGCGACCGCATGAAGATTGAAACGGACCGCGTGGAGATTCTAAGCGGTGTGCGCGGCGGCAAAACGCTCGGCAGTCCGATTGCTCTGCGGATTGAAAACCGCGATTATAAGAATTGGGAAAAGATTATGGGGGCGCTCGAAGCCAACGACGAACGTGCGGTGTATGTTGCGCGTCCGGGACATGCAGATTTAACCGGTGCGATGAAATATAACCATACGGATATGCGTAATGTTTTAGAACGTGCCAGCGCGAGGGAAACGGCCATCCGTACGGCGGTCGGTGCACTGTGCATGTGTCTTTTGGAAGAGCTTGGCATTACGGTAACGGGGCGCGTAGTACGCGTGGCGGATGCAATAGATGCTACGCCGTATACGGTGCCGGACTTGAAAGAGAAAATCAACACGAGCGAGATGCGCATGTATGATGAAGAAGCGCAGGCACTTGCTGTTAAGTATATAGATGAAGCCAAAGCGGCGGGCGAATCGCTCGGTGGTGTGGTAGAAATTATCGCAGAGGGTGTGATGGCTGGCCTTGGCAGTTATGTGCATTATGACCGTAAGCTGGACGGTGCACTTGCGGGCGCTCTTATGAGTGTGCAAGCCATTAAGGGCGTCGAGTTCGGTATGGGTTTTGAAGCGGCAGGTTTGCCGGGTTCTAAGGTACACGACCCGATTGTTTATAACAGCGGTTATGCAAGACTAACCAATAACGCCGGCGGCATCGAGGGTGGCATGTCCAACGGGGAAACGATCGTAATAAAAGCAGCGATGAAACCGATTCCAACACTGTACACACCGCTGGAAAGCGTAGATATCCGCACAAAAGAAAAAGTGCTTGCAACTGTGGAGCGCAGTGACGTTTGTGCGATAACGGCGTGCAGTATTGTATGCGAAAGTGTAGTTGCATTCGAGCTTGCCAAAGCGGTACTTGACCGTTTTGGTGCAGATAACATGGAGCAACTTAAAAGCCGATTAGTTTAAACTAACCAACAAACGTAAACACGGGAAGGAGGCGACCGTATGACTAAGGATGAACTCCTGCAAAAGTGCAGGGAAAATGAACCCGGCGCATTTGAGACATTGGTGAAAATGTACCAGAATAAAATCATCAATATTGCATACGGTATGCTTTGCGACCGTGAAGATGCTTATGATGTGGCGCAGGAAGTTTTTGTTAAACTTTACAGAAAAATCGGAAGTTTTACGGGAAGTGCGGCGCTGGATACGTGGATTCACCGCATCACCGTAAATGCAAGTTTGGATGAACTTCGAAAACGCGGCAGACGTGTGCGCACGGTACCGCTTCAGGTGCAGACGGATGAGGAAGAAGAGTATACTCTGCCGATTGTCGATGCATCTGCATCTCCGGAGAAAATTGTTTTGTCCAACGAACAGCGGCGTGAGATTTTAGATGCGATTTCCCGTTTGAGTGAAAAACACAGGAGTGTTCTGATTTTACGAGAATTTGAGGATTTGGATTATGAACAGATTGCGCAGGTCCTCGGTATCAGCGTAGGTACGGTGAAATCGAGACTGAGCAGAGCGAGAGAAAATTTACGGAACCTTTTAGAAAAATAAGCGTCTAACTAAATGAGGGACGAAAAAAGGAGGTGCACGAATGGATTGTGCCAAGGCAAAGCAATATTTATCTGAATATATGGACGGCTGTCTGTCTGAAGAACTTGCGGCGCAACTGAAAGTGCATCTGGATCACTGTGCGCAGTGCCGCGCAGAACTGGAGTCGTATGAAAAATTACGCGCGGAGCTTTGTGCGTTTAAATTGGAAAATACGGACGATTTTGTGTGGAAAGGCATAGCAAATGCACAACCAACGGTTTTACCGCTTTACAAAAAAGCATGGGTGCGCTCACTTAGCGCCGTAGCTGCTTGTTTTGTATTGGTTATAGGATTGCTTGCGGTTACCCAAAACGGTGCATTTAAACCGACGCAAAATGGGAATGTTCCTGAAACTGTGCAGGAAGACAGTATAGTGCAACCGGACGCATCGGCACCGATGAAAGCGCGTACGGCGGATGTGCCGTATGCTGATCAGCATTTTGACATTCCGGAAGGCGGTGTAACCACCTTTGGCGCTGCGGAAGTAAAGCAAAAAAATGCCGCGATGGAAGAAACGCTTGAGATACAAAGTTATTCTTATTGTGTAGATGACATGCAGACGGATAAAAACGAACTCATGCCGGAAAATGAAAAGGCATCTGCCGGTGGCGGTGCGGCGAAGACATACCCAATGCGGATTGTTACTTTTTCGGTCAGTGCGCAGGCAAGAGAAATATTTTTACAGACACTTTCCGCGCTTCGCGTAGAAGGTGTGGATGAGCCGACACTGATTGAGGCTTCGGATTTGGAAAAACTTTTGCTAATTGACGGTGTGAAGGTGACGCAGGAGCGACAGGAAGTCACTACCTCAAAAATTCGCGAAGGCAGAATTGTTATTGAATATTAAAATTAGTTTTAAAAAACATCCCTCTGACATAGTTTGTGTTGGAGGGATTTTTATGTATAAAAAATGTTTTGCGATTGTGTTGGTGCTTTTCATGCTGATGTGCGGCTGTGCAAAGGCACCGCCGGAGGATGCACAGCTTGTCAGCCTGAAGGGTAATTTAGAGCAGTTCGGCCTGCATGATGCGGCAGAGTATCACAACTTGTCCAATGATAAAAAGGAATGGGGTATGAAGAAAAACAAAGGCAGTGCGCCGCAGGTGGACGGCGCTGCGGCTGAGCTTTTACAGCGTTACGGCGGTGTTTACAAAACGGATGAAGCCAAAACGCTTTACCTGACCTTTGATGAAGGTTACGAAAACGGCTATACGGCACAGATTTTGGATGTACTCAAAAAAACGGGTGTGCCGGCGGCCTTCTTTATTACGGGAGACTATTTGAAAACGCAGCCCGAACTGGTTAAGCGTATGGCGGATGAGGGACATAACGTGGGCAATCATACCTACAAACATCCGTCCATGCCGAGTATAACTGACCCGAAGGCACTTGCAAGCGATATTTTGTCGCTTTCGCAGGCGTATGCGGAATTGACGGGCAAACAAATGACACTGCTTCGCCCGCCGATGGGTGAATTTTCCGAGCGTAGTCTGGCGGTGACGCGGGATTTGGGACTTAAAACGGTTTTGTGGAGCTTTGCGTACGTGGATTGGCAGAAAGATGCGGTGCGCGGCGCGCAGTATGCTTACGACTGCATCATGCCGTACATCCACGACGGCGCGGTCATCCTTCTGCATGCCGTTTCCAAGGACAATGCCGATGCCCTTGAACGCGTGATTACGGACTTGCAGGCACAAGGGTACACATTCAAAGCATTATAAAAAGAAGATGATGCGAAAATCAACGCATCATCTTCTTTTGTAGGGTTTATACTGAATGTGAAAATAGTGAATTGGAGGCTTTATATTATGTAGAAAATCCGTATCTGCATATACTATTGAACATATGAAAAAAGAGGATGAAAACTTGGGTTTACATCCTCTTAAACTTTCTAAACATATTAAACCTGTAAAAACTCGCTTACCACCTGGCTAAGCTGTGTTTTCTCACACTTGAGATTGAACAGCTTCGGCTTGGTTTTGAGTGCGGACAGGGATGCCGGAATCGGCATATCACTTGCGGCGGAGAGCGCATCTAAAAGCGCAAACTCGTCTTTGCCTGCCACGCTTGCGAGGCCTTCAAGAGCGATGAGTACGCTTTGGTTAAACTTAAACGGACTTGCGGTAGAGGCAATCACCGTCTTTGTCGTATCCCCTGTTTCCTCGATGTAGCGGTCACAAACGTATTTTGCAACGGCGGTATGGGTATCCATCACATAGGCATACTGCTTGTGTACTTCTGCAATCGTCTTTTTGGTCTGTTCATCATCACAGCAAGCCGCGTAGAATAAAGACTGTACGCGTTCTTTGTCTGCCGCGGAAATTTCGTACTTGCCGTCCCGCATCAGCGCAGCCATATAGCCTGCAACCTTGTTGTCATCTCTGTCTGTAATATCAAAGAGCAAACGCTCGAGGTTGCTGGAAACCAAAATGTCCATCGACGGAGAAATCGTGGTGTGGAACTTACGGTTTCTGTCGTACACACCGGTATTGATAAAATCGGTAAGCACATTGTTTTCGTTGGATGCGCAGATGAACTTGTTCACCGGCAAACCCATTTTCATCGCGTAGTAACCGGCCAAGATGTTGCCGAAGTTACCGGTCGGTACGGCAAAGTTAATTTTATCGCCGAACTCAATTTCTTTATTTTTCACCAAATCCGCATAAGCGGAGAAATAATATACAATTTGCGGTACTAGACGGCCCCAGTTGATGGAGTTGGCGCTTGAAAGCGCAAAGCCGTTGACCTTGAGCATGGCCTTGTACTCTTCATCCGTGAAGATTTTCTTTACGCCGGTTTGCGCATCGTCAAAGTTGCCTTCTACAGCGGCCACACCCACGTTGTTACCTTCCTGCGTAATCATCTGCAGCTTTTGAATTTCGCTTACGCCTTTGTCGGGGTAGAATACGAAAATGCGCGTACCTTTAACATCTTTAAAGCCTTCCAGTGCTGCCTTGCCGGTATCGCCGGAGGTCGCAACTAAGATAACGCATTCTTCTTTTGCGCCGCACTTAGCGATGGATTTTGTTAGAAGGTGCGGCAGAATCTGGAGTGCCATATCCTTAAATGCACAAGTCGGGCCGTGCCACAGTTCCAGAAAATAATGGGTGTCATTTAATTTATACACCGGTGCAATGGTATCGGTTTCAAACTTTTCCTTGGTGTAAGCGGCATTTACGCACTCGGCGATTTCTTCATCCGAAAAATCGGTTAAGAAATTAGAGAGCACTGCCACGGCACGCTCATTGTAACTCATCTTCGGAAAAGCGCGAAGTTGCGATACCGGAATCTGCGGAATTTGCGTCGGCACAAACAGACCGCCCTCGCGGGAAAGTCCTGTTTTTATTGCTTCTGCGGCAGATACGTTTATAGATTTGTCTCTGGTGCTTTGATACTGCATAGCTTAAAATTCCCCTTTGTTTAAATACTCGCAAACGGATTTTACTCAAAATCGAACGAGAGCGGATTCGCTCTCGTTCGGATGGCTTTTATAAATATTTCTTTAAAAATTCCGGAGCATCAGCTTCGTCCATACTCATCGTGAACATAAAGTCGATGTTGTACTGCGCGGAGAGCGCTTCGATGTCTGCAAAGAATTTTTCTAAACCGTTTTCGTAGTCGGCTACGATTTTGTACATGCTGTCGATGTACATATGCGAAATGTCGAAGTTGTTCGACAAAAGACCGCAGATGAAACCGTAGAACTCATCGTATACTTTCAAAACGAAAGCGGAGGTGTCTACCATTCTAACCTTGTGCGGGATGTCGTACATATGACGCTTTGTGTCCGAACTGATGAACAACAAATCGCCCTGCGCGTTCGTAGCGTCATCCGTTACACTTGCAATCAACGTTTTTGTCTTGCCGGAACCTTTTTTACCGATTAAAACTTTTATCATGTGAATCAAGCCTCCTTGATGTTTTTGTTTCTTACTACTAGCATACTATATTTTTATGAAAAGTGCAAGTAAATCTTTAAAAAAAAGACAGACTTTCCCAAAAAAGTATCGCCGGATTGGGAATTTTTTCCCGTCCGGCGATATAAATGTTTTTTGTAAGGCTTGAAAATTACTCGGAAAGTCTCTTTTCAAGTTCTTCTTTTGCTGCTTCATAACCCGGCTTTCCGAGCAGCGCGAACATGTTTTTCTTGTATGCTTCTACGCCCGGCTGGTTAAACGGATTTACGCCCAAAAGGTAACCGGAAATTGCGCAGGCTTTTTCGAAGAAGTAAATGAGTTTTCCTAAATTGAACTCGTTTAAAGATTCGATGTTCAAAATGAGATTCGGCACGCCGCCGTCGGTGTGTGCAAGAACGGTGCCTTCAAACGCTTTCTGATTTACGAAATCCATGGTTTGACCGGCCAAGAAGTTTAAGCCGTCCACATTTTTGTCGTCTGCTTCGAGTGCAAAGTCACGGCGCGGTTTTTCTACATTGAGTACGGTTTCAAACAGCATACGTCTGCCGTCCTGAATGTACTGACCCATGGAGTGTAAGTCGGTTGAAAAGTCTGCGGCTGCCGGGAAGATGCCTTTTTGGTCCTTGCCTTCGCTTTCGCCGTAGAGCTGTTTAAACCACTCGCTCATAAAGTGCAGGCACGGCTCATAGTTTACAACCATTTCGATGCACTTTCCCTTGTTGTATAACAAATTACGGATGGCCGCATACTGGTAGCAGTAGTTTTTGTCGAGGTCCGGTGAAGCGTATTCTTCCATGCCTGCCTTTGCGCCTGCCATAAGCGCATCAATGTCTGCGCCGGAAACGGCAATCGGCAAAAGACCTACGGCGGTTAAAACGGAGAATCTGCCGCCGACATCGTCCGGAATTACGAAAGTTTCGTAACCTTCTTCGTTGCACAGGTTCTTGAGCGCACCGCGAGCCTTATCGGTGGTTGCGTAAATTCTTTGCTTTGCGCCCTCTTTGCCGTACTTTTTCTCGCACAGCGCCTTGAGCACGCGAAATGCCACGGCCGGCTCTGTGGTTGTACCGGACTTGGAAATGATGTTGATGGAGAAATCACGATCGCCAATGACATCGATTAAATCCATCAGATAAGTCGAAGAAATGGAGTTGCCGGCAAAATAAATTTCCGGAGTCTTTCTTATGGACTTGTCTACGCAGTTATAAAAACTGTGACGAAGCGCCTCAATTACGGCTCTTGCGCCGAGGTAGGAACCGCCGATGCCCACAACGATGAGCACATCGGAGTCTGCTTTGATTTTCTCTGCCGCTTTTTTTATGCGGTCAAACTCTGCCTTGTCGTAGTTTTCCGGAAGTTCTAACCAGCCTAAGAAATCATTGCCTGCGCCGCTTTTTGCGTGCAACATTTCGTGGCAGGCTTTCACCATACCGCTCATATTGTCGATTTCGTCTTGCAAAAAGAAGTTCTTCGCTTTTTGATAGTCCAAAGAAATTACGCTCATTATAATGCCTCCTTTATAGTTTTTCAATATTTATTGTACACCATTTTATATCTACTTGCAAGGTTTTATTGTATACTTGTCAATTCTGTTTGTATATGATATAATATTTTCAAAGAATATATGTAATTATATCTTGAAAGGATGATTTTTATGCAACTTTGGTGGCTAGTAATCTCCATTGTGCTGTTGGTGATTGAGGCAGTGGTGCCGGGATTGGTATGCATCTGGTTTGCCGCCGGCGCGGTGGCGGCCATGGCGGTATCGTTTTTTGTGGCCAACACGGCGGTACAGGTGATTGTCTTTATTGTCGTTTCGGCCGTTTTGCTTGCATCGACGCGTAAACTTGTAAAGAAGTTAATGCGCGGTAAAGAGGAACGCACAAACGCTGACCGTTTTGTCGGTCAGGATGCCATTGCCATCCAGGAAATTAACAATTTGAACAACACGGGTCGAGTATCGATTTACGGATTTGAATGGAAAGCGGCAAGTGTGGACAAAAGTATTATTGAAGAGGGCAGTGTAGTCACGATTGTGGAAATTCGCGGCGTAACCGCCCGCGTCATTAAAAAAGAGATATAAGAGAGGAGAATGAGGTATGCCTGTATTAGTATTGGTGTTATTTGTGCTTGTTTTGGTGATTTCCAACATTAAAATCGTACCGCAGGCACATGCATTTGTAGTAGAGCGTTTGGGTGCGTACAAAGACACATGGAATGTCGGTTTGCACGTAAAGGTGCCGTTTATTGACCGCATTGCTAAGGCTGTCAACTTAAAAGAACAGGTGGTGGATTTTCCGCCACAGCCGGTAATCACAAAAGATAACGTAACCATGCAGATTGACACAGTCGTGTATTTTCAGATTACTGATCCGAAGATGTATGCTTACGGGGTAGACCATCCGATGTCCGCCATTGAAAACTTAACGGCGACAACCCTTCGTAATATCATCGGTGATTTGGAACTCGACCAGACGCTGACCTCGCGTGACACCATTAACACGAAGATGCGCGCGATTTTGGACGATGCGACCGACCCTTGGGGCATTAAAATCAACCGTGTGGAGCTTAAAAACATTATGCCGCCGAAAGCAATTCAGGATGCGATGGAAAAGCAGATGAAAGCAGAACGCGAGCGCCGCGAGAGCATTTTGAAGGCGGAGGGTGAAAAGCGTTCAACCATTCTGGTGGCAGAGGGTGAAAAAGAGTCTATGATTTTGAGCGCTGAGGCTAGAAAGACCGCGGCAATTTTAGAGGCGGAAGCCGAAAAGGAAGCGCAGATTAAGCGTGCCGAAGGTGAAGCGGAAGCGATTTTGAAAATTCAGAGTGCGACCGCCGAGGGTATCCGCTTAATCAACGAGGCAAACCCGGGACAGGGCATGCTCGCCATCCGTTCGATGGAAGCGATGGAAAAGGTGGCGGATGGTCAGGCAACCAAACTGATTATCCCGTCGGATTTACAGGGAATTACAGGACTTTCCGCAACCATTAGCGAAGTGTTAAAGAAATAAAGTTGCATACAAACAAGAGCCGAACATCTGTGAGATGTTCGGCTCTTTTTTGCGTTACTGTGCAATCCATTCATAAGCTTTACGCGGCTCGCCGTTGGCAAGATAAATAATGCCGCGGTATTCAAAGCTGTTTTTCAAAATGACGTGTTGCATCGGAAGGTTGTCGTGGTGTGTATCTACACGCAGATGATTGTAGCGCTCGCGCGCAAAGGCAACACATTTGGTAAAGAAGCCTTTGGTTGTGCCGTCACTTGCGACTTTGTGTATTGCGGCGTACGGTGCATCGGATTTCCAACTGCCGTCATCAATTCTGCCGTAGGTCGGGTCGATGCCCGCAATCAGCGCAAAACAGCCGCAGATGCGTCCGTTTTCTTCAAGGGCATAGAGGTTGCCGTCTTTAATGTCATCAGACAAATCCTCCGCACCCGGATAAGGGCCGTCCCACTGGTGCATATTGCCGTTTGCGCGCATAAAGGCGCGGGCAATATCGTAGATTTCCAGAATTCTGTTTAATTCTTCTTTCTTTGCTTTTCTTATCATTTGTATTCTCCATCAATCGTCATGGTTCTTTGAATTAAATTTTCTAAATAGGTATAGCTTACACCCGCGCCGTGCATCTGTGCCATTTGCGGTGTGTATTGTGCAAACGGGATAATGCGCAGGTTGCGAAAACCGGCATTGTAGTGGTTAATCAGCGGCTCGAACGCGATGTTTTCAATGCGCTTTTCATCGCCTTTTTTTACAAAATCAAAACGGATGGCGCCGCCGACCTGACTAACAGCGGATTTCTGCGCAGAAATGAAATTGCCGAGCGAATATACAACCAACGTGTCGCCGATATGCTCAACGGGCTGTACGGTATGCGGATGTGTACCCAAGATGACATCGCAGCCGGCATCGGCTAAGACGTGCGCCATTTCTCGCTGCACCGCGTTCGGTTTGTTTTGGTATTCTTCACCCCAATGGATACAGCAAACCACAAAATCTGCGCGCGTTTTTGCTTTTTGTACATCTGCCGTCATTTTCACGCAACCGTCTTTATAGTCTGCAAGCCCAACGGCGTAGGCACTGTTTTTCGGCAGAGCCAGTCCGTTGGTGGGGTGGGTGTAGTTTACAAAGGCAATTTTGATGCCGTTTTTTTCCACGACTTTGATTTGGTCTTCGTCCTTTTTATACAGACCGATGGCGGTTGCGGAAGGGTTTTCTTTAAAAAATGCATATGTATTTTCAAGTCCGGCTTCACCCATATCAAATACGTGATTGGTTGCAAGTGAAAACACGTCAAAGCCGAGCGCGAGCATATCCCGGCCGCATTCCTGCGGTGAATTAAAGCGCGGATAAGACGAGAGCCCGAGCGCTGTGCCGCCCAGCAGGGTTTCTTGGTTGATGTAAGAAAGATCCGCCGCAGCAATATCGCCGGCAACATATTCGTACATCGGCGTAAAATCATAGCCTTTGCCGCCGGCATATTCTGATGCGCGCCAGTATACGCTGTCGTGTATTAAATTGTCGCCTGCACCGTAAAAGGAGACGCGGTATTCTTCCGGCTCCGACGGCGGTGCCGGGGCATTGGTTTGTACGGTTTGTTTTTCGCAAGCGGTACAGAACAAAAAGAAAACTGCAAATAAAAGAGATAAAAGTTTGTTCATCATCTCACCCCATAGACTATCATCATAGCAGATATTTAAATAAAAAGCAAGTCCAAACCAAAGTAGTTTGGACTTGCTTTTTATTTAAACTGTGAGTTGTAGAGTGTACTGTAAAAACCACCTTTGGCGATGAGTTCATCGTGGTTGCCGCTTTCGGTGATTTTGCCGTCCTGTAATACCAAAATGCAATCGGCATTGCGAATGGTAGACAGACGGTGTGCAATCACGAAGCAGGTGCGGTTTTTCATCAGCTCGTTCATGGCTTCCTGAATTTTGATTTCCGTTCTCGAATCGACGTTGGAGGTCGCTTCGTCCAAAATCAGCATCTCGGAATTGGAAAGAATTGCGCGTGCAATGGTGATGAGCTGGCGCTGTCCCTTGGAGATGTTTACACCATCATCGGTTAAAAGCGTATCGTAGCCGTTTGGCAGGCTTTCAATGTAGCTGTCGATGCGTGCAGACTTTGCTGCCGCCTTGACTTCGTCAAGCGTTGCGCCCTCGCGTCCGTAGGCGATGTTGTCGAAAATCGTACCGCAGAAGAGCCAGGTGTCCTGCAATACCATTGTGTATGCGTGGCGCAGAGAACTTCTGGTGATTTCGCGGATGTCCGTGCCGTCTATGGTAATGGAGCCGCTGTTTACATCGTAAAAGCGCATTAAAAGGTTGATAATGGTGGTTTTGCCGGCGCCCGTCGGACCAACGATAGCAATTGTCTTGCCCGGTTCTGCCTTAAATGAAATGCCGTGCAGGATGGTTTTTTCCGGAGAATAACCGAATACAACGTCTTTAAATTCCACCTCGCCGCGTGTCTCGGTTAAAGTAATTGCGTTTTCGCTGTCTGCCGGCTCCGGATTTTCGTCAATGATGCGGAAAATTCTTTCTGCCGCGGAAAAGGCGGATTGCAGTTCGTTTAAGATGTTGGCAAACTCGTTAATCGGGCCTGCAAATTTTCTGGAATATTGCACAAACTGTGCCACACCGCCGAGGGTGATGAAAAACAGAGTACCCTCCACGGCTGCTCCGTTTTGCGAGAGCATATACAGTATGCCGCCGAGCATCATAATCAGCGCGAGCGATATGTTGTTGATAAAACCGACGGACGGCCCCATGATAGAGCCGTAATAGTCGGACTCGAAATACGCATCCATCGCATCGGTGTTACGCGTATTAAAGCGTTCCCCGATTTCGTCTTCGCGTTCATAGGCGGCAATGGTGCGCAGTCCCGTCAACATCTCTTCGGCATACCCGTTTAATTCACCCAACTTGCGCGAACGCTTCTGAAACAGCGGTCGTACGCGTTTGGAGCGGTAGCGTGTAAACAGGATGGCCGCCGGTACGGTGATGACAAACACCGCGATGAGCGGCTTAGAGATGTTCCACATGAAAATCAGGGAACCGACTACCGTATAAATACTGGTCATAATCTGCACGAAATCGTGCGACAGAGACATGTTTAAGGTGTCAATGTCATAAGAGATGCGGCTGATGATATCGCCCGTGGCGTGGGTGTCAAAGTAGCCGACCGGCAACTGCGACAGCTTTTCAAAAAGTTGCTTTCGCATGCGGTATACGATTTTCTGGCTTAAAAACAGCATCAGTACGGACAGTACATAGGAAAGCACTGCGGACAGCACATAGCAAATCAGCATGCGTGTGACATTGTACCATACAGCATCGAAGTCCACGCCGCCTGCTCGTGCAATCGCATCAATCGCCTCGCCTGAATATTTCGGGCCGAGCAGCGCAAGCTGGTTGGAAAACAGGGTCATCAGCACTGCGGGAACAAATAAATACCAGTAATGCAGTACATAGCCCATCAGCCGAAGAAGGATGCCTTTCGCGGTTTTGCGGTCCATTTTTTTGTTTTGATGCATTGGATGCCCTTTTTTCGGTGGCTCGCCGCCCATGCCACCCATCGGTCCTCTACTCAACGAAAGCACCTCCCATCTGTGAATCGCTGATTTCTTTGTATTCGGCGCAGGTTTCAAGTAACTTTTCATGTGTACCCAGGCCGATGATATTGCCCTCGTCCATCACTATAATCACGCTGCAATCTTTCACTGAGCTGACGCGCTGTGCCACGGTAATCAAGGTTATATCCTGCATATGCTCGGCGAGTGCGCGCCGCAGATTCGCATCGGTTTTATAATCGAGCGCAGAAGAACTGTCATCTAGTATCAGAATTTGCGGATTGCCGGCGAGCGCGCGTGAAATCAGCAGACGTTGTTTTTGTCCGCCGGAAATGTTGGCCGCGTGCTGGGCAAGCTCGTGTTCATAGCCGGCTTTGAGATTGTGAATAAACTCATCCGCCTGCGCGATTTTCGTAGCTGTCTGCATCGCTTCATCGGAAATATCGCGGCCGAATCGGATGTTTTCCGCAATGGTGTCCGCATAGAGAAAATCGTGTTGTTGCGCCGTACCGAACATGGCGTAAAAACGTTCTTTTTCGATGGTGCGGATGTCCTCGCCGCCGATGTAAATCGCACCCTCGTCAATATCGTAGAATCGTAAAAGCAGTTTGATAATTGTGGATTTGCCCGAACCGGTTGCGCCGATAATGCCGAGCGAGCCGCCTTTCGGGACGGAAAAACTTAAATGATTTACATTGTTTTTCTTGCCGTTGTAGGAAAAGCTTACATTGTCAAACACAATGCTTGCATCGGACGGCTTGTCGGGGAAGTCCTGTTTGGAGGCAACTGTGATTTCACTGTCCGACAGCAAAACTTCTTCTACACGCTGCGCCGATGCCGCACACTTGGTGTACACGGTAAACATACGCGTTACTGCCATCAGCGACATGGAAATCTGCGTAAAATACTGCATAAATGCGATGATGGTTTCCGGGTTGGAGAGACCGTTTTGCACGCGGCCGCCGGCTACGGCAATCACGGCAACACTGCCGGCATTCATAAACAGTGTCATAATCGGATGCACGCTGCCCATAATCACACCGGCACGTGTTTCGGATTTTACGAGCGCATGGTTTACCCCGTCATAGCGGCGGTGTTCATAATCGGTTTTGGAAAGCGCCTTGATGACACGGATACCCAGTACGTCCTCGCGTACTACACGCACCATCTTATCCACGGACGCCTGCACCTTGGCGTAGAGCGGAATACCGTTTTTGGATATAAAGAAAATCGCACAGAAGGTGACGGGCAGAATCGCAATCATAATCGAGGAGAGCGCCGCATCCATCAGAAGTGTGATGGTGATGCCGCCGAGTAGCATAATCGGCGCGCGGATACCCATGCGCTGTGACATGGCGACGAAACGGTGCATGTTGTAGGTATCCGTTGTAATGCGCGACTCAAGCGACGGAATGGTGAATTTATCCGTTTGTGCGGCGGAGAGGTGCAGGGTTTTGGAAAACAAATCCTTGCGCAATGTTTCCGCAAAGCTGCTTGAGGTACGAGCTGCAATCTGATTTGCCAGAATATTCAGAATGCATGCCAGTCCTGCAAACACCACCATCAGCGCACCCCATAATACCACATCCGCTATTGTGCCGCCGATGACATTTTTGAGCACGTGGCTCAAAATCAGCGGCAACATCAATTCTGAAAGAGTGCCGAGGGTTTTGATGATAAATCCAAGGCCCATTTTTTTGTAGTACGGCTTTAGATAAACTAGCATGGTTTTCAATTTCCGCCGCCTCCCAACTGTTTTGCTTTTTGATATATTTTCTCTAAAACTTCCATAAACACAGTCATTTCCGTCTCGGGAATATCGCGGCTAAGTTCCGCACTCCAATCCTTTGCGATTTGTCCGACTTCGTCACGGATGTCCAGCATCTTTTCTGTCGGAAATACCAACATTTCACGCTTGTCGTGCGCGCTTGGCTTTCTTTCTACATAGCCGTTTTGTTCCAACCACGCAAGGTGTCTGGTTACCGAACTTTTATTCATGCACAAATCCTTGCCGAGCGCTTCTTGCGACATGCCGGGTTTGTGGCAAACGGCAAAGACATAACTGTGATAAATGCCGGGCAGACCGGAGATGGAGTGCTCTGTGCGAAACTCTAAGGCGCACCTTGCAATATGATTGAGTTTTCTCATAAACATTGCCATAAAATCACCTAAAATAAAATAGTTGCGCATGAAACAGTTTCATGTGCAACTATTTTAGCATAGAGATAAAAGAAAGTCAAGGGGGATTGGAACATGCACCAAATGAAAAAGAGTACCTAACGGTACCCTTTTTCATTTGGTGGCGAAATGGTTTTACTGTCATCTAATTTTAATGAAATATCTCGCTAAAGCTCGATGTGAAATAATTTCTTGCAGAAATTGTGAAATAGAAAACTAAAGTTTTCTGTGAAATAAAATAAATCCTTATATCACACGCCGTCAGGTGTATTTCACATTGCGAAGCAATATTTCATAGCAAAGCTATTTCACAAATCCGAAGGATTTATTTCATTGAAAAACGATACAGTAAAAACTGTATCGTTTTTCTGGTGGAGGCGAGGGGAGAACGTATGCTACGCATCCGCATCGCTTGTCCACCCAAAGCCTTACGGCTTTCGGTACCGGACTGCGCACCTTTTCGGCGGCGAACACGTCGCAGGCGTGTCCGCTATTCGCGCAAAAACCCTCACAGGGTTCGACTCCCTAGAATCACGCACCAAATAAAAAAAGACACACAAGGTGTCCTTTTTCATTTGGTGGAGGCGAGGGGAGTCGAACCCCTGTCCGAAAACATATTCATACAGGCATCTCCGGGTGCAGTTTGTGGTTAACATTCCCTCAACTGCAGGTCCACAAACAAACCTACAGCCTCAGTAGCTTCATTAGTCATGTCTAGCGCAAAGCTTAGCTAAATCACGTTCACCGCAAATTCGACGCCTGCTCCCAAGCCGCGGTCCTCCCGGGGCAGACGGCCGCCTAATTAGGCAGCGTAAGCTAAATTGTTATTAGCGTTTAATTTTAAAATAGAGCTTTTAAAGTGGCGCCCCACCACTACCCGCTTCCCGTACTGCAACATCCCCGTCGAAACCATTACGCCCCCATATCTGTAAAATTTATCCGGAACGCAAACGAGTTTGCTACGCACAAACCTCACCCTCGACGTACCGACGTACGCCATCGGGCCCGGTCGGCGGAGCCGATGCGGTTTGTCCGTTCCGAAAAAATTTTCCTAGCTATGGTATTTTGTAAAATTTATCCGGAACGCAAACGAGTTTGCTACGCACAAATCTCACCCTCGACGTACTGACGTACGCCTTCGGGCAGGATAGCAACAATTGAATGTTTTGTACGAAAAAATATAAAATTATCTGTTTCTTTCGCGCAGGGCGCGGTCCATATTTCTTTTGGCATCGCGCTTAGCGGCATCGTCACGCTTGTCATAGAGTTTTTTACCCTTGCAAACGCCCAGCTCGACTTTCACGTGGCTTCCTTTAAAATACAATGAGAGCGGAATGAGTGCGTATCCGTTTTGCTGTACTGTGCCGAGAAGCTTCATGATTTCGCGCTTGTGCATCAGAAGTTTTTTTTCACGCATCGGGTCGCGGTTAAATACATTACCCTTTTCGTAGGGGCTTACATGCATACCGTGCACAAAAATTTCTCCCGCTTTCGAGATGCTTGCATAGGCGTCTTTTAAGTTCACGCTGCCGGCGCGGATGGATTTGACCTCTGTGCCGAAGAGCGCAATGCCCGCTTCATAGGTGTCTTCTACAAAATAATCGTGGCGTGCTTTTTTGTTGAGCGCGATTACTTTTTTTGCTTCGCCCATACACTCACCTCCTTTATAGTATAGCCATGTATTATTCATTTTAACACAAATCCTCCATGGAATCAAGGACAACAATAAAAACAAGGCAAAATTCACATAAAATGCACAGCAAATGAAAAAAAGTTGGTAAAAATGCGAATTTTAAAAAAAAGGTTTGCATTTTGAAAAAAATGATGTATAATAAGTATAACGATTATAATGGGTAAGAGTTGGTTTTATAATTGTCGCACATTTAACAAAGTTTTGTATTGTATAATAAGAAAGGGGTATTTGTTATGAACGCTTTAACAACCAACAAAGCCGTATTGGCATGGCTGGAAGAGATGAAAGCTATGACAAAGCCGGATTCCGTAGTATGGATTGACGGCTCCGAAGAACAGCTCGAAGCATTAAGAGCTGAAGCTGTTGCAACCGGCGAAATGATTAAACTCAATGAAGAAAAACTCCCGGGCTGCTACTACCACAGAACTGCAGAAAATGACGTTGCTCGTGTAGAGGACAGAACTTTCATCTGCACAGAAACTGAAGAAGAAGCAGGTCCGGTTAACAACTGGATGGCTCCGGCTGAAATGTATGCAAAGCTGACAAAGCTTTACACAGGTTCCATGATGGGCAGAACCATGTACGTAATTCCGTACTCCATGGGTCCGGTTGGCTCGCCGTTTTCTAAGATTGGTATTGAGCTTACAGACTCCATCTATGTTGTACTCAACATGGCTATCATGACCAGAATCGGTCAAAGTGTTATCGATGCACTCGGCGATGATGCTGATTTCGTTAAGTGTCTGCATGCAAAGAAGGATGTAAATCCGGATGAAAGATACATCGTTCACTTCCCGCAGGACAAGACAATCTGGTCCATCAACTCCGCTTACGGCGGTAACGTACTTCTCGGTAAGAAGTGCTTCGCACTCCGTATTGCTTCCTACCTCGGTATGCAGGAAGGCTGGATGGCTGAGCACATGCTCATCCTCGGCGTTGAATATCCGAACGGCGAGATCAAGTATGTTACCGGTGCATTCCCGTCTGCATGCGGCAAGACCAACCTTGCAATGCTCATTCCTCCGGCAATTTACCAGAACCTTGGCTACAAGGTATGGTGCGTAGGCGATGATATCGCTTGGCTCCGCGTCGGCAAGGACGGCAGACTTTG